>JANYIJ010000222.1 GCA_025362095.1 Gemmatimonadota bacterium
CAGAGCACCGGGTTTGCGGTCAGCGCCGTCGAGACGATCAGCTCGCGCGACGGCATCACGCGCCAGGCGATCGCGAGCCGCGTGCGCGTCAACGCGGGATGGCGAGTGCTGCGCACTGCGCACGCCGCGCTGCTCGAGCGCGCGCGCGCGAGTTTCGCCGCGCTGAGGGGAGCGCCGGCGGCGAGAAAGGTACAGGTCGACGTGCGCATGTTCGGCGGGGCGGGGGCTCCACTCAAAGCGATCTTCCGCACCGGTGAGAACGAAGTTTCAGTGGTCAGCGAGATTCCACTCGCGCCAGCCACCAAGCGCTCGCTGGATGTCGCGCAGCTGCGCGAGCAGATCGGTCGTCTCGGTGACACGCCGTTCGCGCTCGGCGCCGTCGATGTCCAAGGGCTCGCAGAAGGACTATTCATTCCGGTGAGCGAACTGAATCACCTGCGCCAGCGCGCGGTGGATGAGTTCATGCTGCACCGTGATTGGGCGGAGAGTGCGCGGCAGGCTGAGCGCGCCGAACGCGTGAGCGCGGCCGCTGCGGCGCCGGTGATCGCCGGACGCGCGAGCGTGCGACCGGATGTCGGCTTCACTTTGACTGCCGAAGTCTTTACCGCAAACGACGCGAGGGCTGCCGCAGACGCGGGCGCGAACGAGATCGTGTTCGATCCGTTTCTGCGCCATCCATCGCCGCCGCGTTCGCGTGTCACCGCGCTTGCCGCCGAGTTGAAGGAGAAAGGAGTCACACTTCGTCTGCGCACGCCGACTATTGTGCGCCCCGAAGATCGTCCGCAACTCGAGAAGTGGCTCGCTCTCGACCTGCCGCTTCTTTCTGGCCATGTCGGACTGATCTCGGAACTTGCGCGCGCGGGCCGCGATGTCGTCGCCGACTACGCCGTGAACTGCTTCAACCCACACACTGCCGTTGAGCTCTTCCGCCTCGGCGCGAAGCGCATCACCGCTTCGGTTGAACTGACCACTGAAGAAATAGCTTCGCTCGTCGCTCCATGGGAGGGGAATGCGTTCGACGTCCTGATCTATGGCCGCCCCGAGGGAATGACGCTGGAGCATTGCGTTCTCTCCGCCGCGTTCGATCGCGTCGTGACCACCTGCCGCGATCTCTGCGTGCAGAAACACGCAAACGTCGAACTCACCGACCCGGCGGGCTACAAGTTCCCCGTCGCAACCGATAGCGCCTGCCGCAATCGACTACTGCACTCGCGCGTGATCGAAGGATCCGAGTTCATCCCAAGACTCTGGCGCAGCGGAATCCGCGGCTATCGCGCGGTCTTCAATACGACCGGTGCGCCCGTGGCGGAGGTGATCGCGGGATATCGCGCCGTGCTCGATTCACTGAGCCACGACGAACGCGCTGACACCGCCGCCGTTCGCGCGCTCGTTGGCGATCAATTCACGCGCGGGCATTTCACGCGCGCTGTCTGAGCATTCGTTCGCGCCGACCGGCAGTGCTGTGGTGCGACGTTCAACTGCTTTGTCGCGGATATTCACGGAGCCAAGGCGATTACGCGGGTAAATCCTTTCTTTTTCAACGGCGTTGGTTGTTGCTGGTGTTGTCGTAGTTCCCCCGTGGATTGATCCGCGCAATCTCAGTTAAAAATCGCCCCACCAATCCGCGACAAGCAGTTGTCTCTCTTCTCCATCGCGTGCCCTCAAAGTCAATCGACCACGCCCGCACAGTCCTTCACGAACGATTCGGCTTCGCGTCGTTTCGTCCGGGACAGGAGCGCGCGGTGGAATCGGTGCTCGGCGGCCGCGACACGCTGGTGATCCTCCCCACCGGCGGCGGTAAATCGCTCTGCTATCAAGTGCCCGCGCTCGTGCTCGACGGCCTGACCATCGTGCTGTCGCCGCTGATCTCTCTCATGAAAGATCAGGTCGACGCGCTCGATGCCAAAGGAATCCCCGCCACGTTCATCAACAGCTCGCTCACGTCGAGCCAAATCTCCGATCGCCTCGGCAAGGCGCAGCGTGGCGAGGTGAAGCTGCTCTACGTCGCACCGGAACGCTTTGATTTCGGCAACGCCGCCGAGCGCATTGCCGCGATGGGTGTGTCGCTGCTCGCGATCGATGAAGCGCACTGTATCAGCGAGTGGGGCCACGATTTCCGCCCGAGTTATCGGCGTGTGCGCGACATCCGCCAGAAGCTCGGCTCGCCTCCGACGCTCGCGCTCACCGCCACTGCCACGCCGGAGGTCCGCCGCGACATCTCGCGCGTGCTCGGGCTGCACAATCCCGAAGTCGTACTCACCGGGTTCGACCGGCCGAATCTCCGCTGGCACGTAGTGCGCACCAAGAACGATTCCGAGAAAGACGGCACGCTCGTCGAGATCCTCGGCCGGCACGACGGCGTAGCGATCGTGTACGCGGCAACGCGAAAGACAGTCGATCGCGTTGCACAAATGCTGTCACGCTCCGGTATTCGCGCCGAAGCCTATCACGCCGGGCTCGACGATCAGCGCCGCCGTGAGGTGCAGGATTCGTTCATGTCGGAGCAGGTGCGAGTCATCGTCGCAACGAACGCGTTCGGCATGGGCATCGACAAGCGCAATGTTCGCCTGGTGATTCACCATGCAATGCCGGGTTCGCTCGAAGCGTACTATCAAGAGGCGGGACGCGCGGGCCGCGACGGCGATTCCGCAGACTGCTATCTGCTGCACGCATTTCAAGATCGATTCACGCACGAGTTCTTCATCAAGGCCGCGTGTCCCGATCGGGAAGTCATTACCGCCGTCTACTACGCCGCGTGCAATCGCTCCGACAAACACGGCTCACTCGCTCTCGATACCGCAGGGCTCGCCGCAGCCGCGAAGGGCAAGGTGTCTGATCGCGAAGCTGAGTCGGCGCTGCGTGTGCTGACGGCGGCGGGCGCGGTGAGCGTTTCGGAAGGCTCGCGTTCCCGCGCTCGCGTTCGTGTGCTCGCGACGCCCGAGCGCATTCGCGCCGAACTGGGCACCGAGGAATCGTTCGAACTCGGCGTCCTCCGTGCGCTTTGGAAATCCACACGCGGCGCGATCGCGGAAGGCGCGATCGTGGATCTCGACGAGCTGCCACCAGGCCTCACCGGGCCCGGTGGTGCAGCCGACGTACTGGATGCGCTGCAGGACCGGCAGTTTGTCATGTGGTCCCGAGTCGGCGAGGGGCTCATTGTGGCGGATCGCAAAGCGCCGATCGAGCGCTGGCCCGTCGACTGGGATACGCTGGAGCGGCGGCGAAGAGCGGAGGAGTCGCAGCTCGGCGTCATGCAGAAGTACGCGTACACAGACCATTGTCGCCGCGGGTTCGTGCTACGCTACTTCGGCGACCCCGCAGCGACGAACCGCTGCGAACAGTGCGACAACTGTCTGGCGCTCAAGCACGAGGCGACATCATCGGCAGCGTTGTCGCCAAGGTCCCGCGGAAAACCCGCGCGAGTGCGCGGTGAGAAGAAGTCGAAATCCGCTCCTGAGCTCGACGACCTCACAGCGGACGAGCGCACGCTGCTCGACGGTCTGCGGTCGCTGCGCACGACGATTTCGAAGCGCGACGGCGTCCCCGCGTATGTCGTCTTTCCTGACCGCACGCTGCGCGAGATGGCGCGATCCCGTCCGCTCACGGCGGGCGCACTCGCCGACGTTCACGGCGTAGGACCGGCCAAAATGGAGAAGTACGGGGAGGATTTTCTGAGCGCGCTCCGCGGCGACTGACGGCCCGAGGGCGGCCGTTACGAGCGCGTTACGGGCCCGTTACCCTGCCGCGCGCAACCGTCTCGTCTATATTCAACGACTATGAAAGATTCCTTGTACTTCACAGAGCAGCACCTCGCCGTCCGAGAGATGGTCCGTGCGTTCGCGCAGGACGAGGTTGCGCCGGTGGCAAAGCGTCTCGACGACACCCAGGAATTTCCGTGGGAAAACGTCCGAAAAATGGGCGAACTCGGCCTGCTCGGCATTCCGTGGCCCGAAGAACTCGGCGGCGCCGGACTCGACATCATCAGCTTCATCATCGCGATTGAAGAACTCGCGCGCGTCGACGCGTCGCACTCGATCACGATATCTGCGCATACGACGCTCGGCACCTCGCCCATCGTGAACTTCGGCACGCCAGAGCAGAAGAAACGCTTCGTGCCCCTTCTGGCGTCTGGTCGCGTCATTGGCGGCTTCGGCCTCACCGAGGACACGGCGGGAAGCGACGCCGGCGGCACGCGCACGACCGCCGTGCGCAAGAACGGGCACTACCTGCTCAACGGCTCCAAGCGCTTCATCACGCACGCGGGTGTCGGCGAGATCTTCGTGGTCACGGCAGTGACCGATCCGTCGGCCGGAACGCGCGGAATCAGTTCGTTCATTCTCACGAAAGACACCTGCGACATTCCGCGAGCCACTGAAGTCGGCGTCGGGCACTCGGCCGATCTCTGCAAACTGAAAGGGTTCACGAGTGGCAAGAAGGAAGACAAACTCGGCTGGCGCTCATCAGACACACGCGAGCTGCTCTTCACAGACGTCGAAGTTCCCGCTGAAAACCTGCTCGGGAAAGAAGGGCAGGGCTTCGTAAACTTCATGCGCACGCTCGACGCCGGCCGCATTGGCATCGCGTCGCTCTCGCTGGGGCTCGCGCAGGGCGCGTTCGATCTTTCGCTGCAGTACGCATCAACGCGAAAGCAGTTCGGCAAGCCGATCGCCGAGTTTCAGGGCGTGCAGTTCCAGTTGTCGGATATCGCCACCGAGCTCGAGGCCGGCAGGCATCTCGTGTACCACGCCGCTTGGCTCGCGCAGCATGGGCACCCGTTTTCGAAAGAAGCGGCG
The DNA here is from genome assembly GCA_025362095.1 of Gemmatimonadota bacterium. Taxonomy (GTDB): domain Bacteria; phylum Gemmatimonadota; class Gemmatimonadetes; order Gemmatimonadales; family Gemmatimonadaceae; genus Fen-1231. Next base: position 4,794 of record JANYIJ010000222.1, read on the forward strand.
ATGGCGAAGCTGTTCTGCTCCGAGATGGCCATGCGCGCGACGACCAAGGCCATTCAGATCCACGGCGGGTACGGGTACACCAAGGATTATCCCGTGGAGCGGATGATGCGCGATGCGAAGATCGGGGAGATCGGAGAGGGAACTTCCGAGATTCAGCGCATTGTGATCGCCCGGCACCTGCTCAAGGACCTGGTCGCGATCTAACCGGTTCGGGTGGGCGGCATTGCGGTACGGCTGACACCCCATTTACATCCATGCCGAGCCTCCGGGATCGCACCGGAGCTCGGCTCCAGTTCGACTTCCTTTACTAGACTGCGGAAGCCGGCCAGGAAAGCCTCCATTTCAATCGCCACCTCTTCACTGACGAGATGCCGACCGCACTAGATCGCACGCCGAGCCGCACTTTGCCATTCCGCACGTCCGAAGTCGGGCGGGCTGAACGGGCGGTGGGAGCGTGGACGATCACGCGACGAATTGGGGCCATGTCCAGGTCGATCTCCGCGCGTCATCAACAAATCGCGGTAGACGATGAAACGAGAGATTTTGATCAGCGCAACGCAACGCGAAGTTCGCGTTGCGATTTTGGAGGACGACCAGCTCGTTGAGATGCAGGTCGACCGTCCGGAAGCACGGCGGATGGTCGGCGATATTTATTGGGGCAAGGTGGATGCGGTGCTGCCGGGACTTCAGGCGGCATTCATAGACATCGGCACCGAGAAATCTGCGTTCCTCCACGCATCCGACCTCGTCTACGACGAGGGCGATGAAGATGCAGACGACGATGATGACGACGACGCCGATGAGGCGGAGATCGTCGAGCCGTCCGCAGAAACGGATCAACCCGACGAAACCGATTCTCCGTACGCCCCTGAAGGCGAAGCTCCGCCTGTTGTAGTCGAGTCGCGTGAGAAACCGGCGCAGCAGGAGAAGAAGGGCGGCGGGCGTCGCGGTCGGGGAGGACGTGGCGGTGGTGGTGGTGGTGGTGGTGGCGGTGGAGGAGGGGGAGGAGGCCGCGGAGGCGGCCGTCGTCCGCGCGCCGAACCGCCGCAGATTCAGGACGTCCTGAAGCGCGGCCAGTCGATCATCGTGCAGGTCTCCAAGGAGCCGATCTCCACCAAGGGACCGCGCGTCACCGCACAGGTTTCGATCGCGGGCCGCTTCGTGGTGTTCATGCCCTTCGCGTCACGCGTGGGCGTAAGTCGCAAGATCGGCGAGCGCGCCGAGCGTCAGCGGTTGCGTGAGCAGGTGAACAAGGTCCTGCCGAAAAACTCCGGCGGCGTGATCGTGCGCACCGTGGGCGAGGACATCACGCAGGAAACTTTCCAGAACGAGATCACGACGCTCATCAATCAGTGGGCGAAGATCAACAAGAAAACGAAGTTCGTCGGCAATCCGCCCAAGCTGCTGCACCGCGAGACGTCGCTGACGCGGAGCATCATCCGCGATCTGTTCTCCGAAAAAATCGACTCACTCACGGTCGATTCAAAGCAGATCTTCAACGAAATTGTAGAATACCTCGGCGCAATCGCGCCCGAGCTTGTCGATCGAGTGAAGCTCTACGAAGAGAAAGTCCCGCTGTTCGATAAAATGGAAATCGAGACGGAGATCCGGGATCTCTTCAAGCGCCGCTGCGATTTGCCGAGCGGGGGCTACATCATCATCGAGCCGACCGAAGCGCTGGTCTCGGTCGACGTGAACTCGGGCCGGTTTGTGGGCAAGAAGGACCCCGAGAAGACGATCTTCAAGACGAATTCCGAGGCCGCGCGTGAGATCGCGCGGCAGATGCGTCTGCGCGATATCGGCGGCATCATCGTCTGCGATTTCATCGACATGGAAACGCGGCAGAACCGCGAGCGCGTGCTGAACGAGCTGCGCACGCATCTGGGCCGCGATCGCGCGCGCACCAAGGCATTCGCCGTCAGCGATCTCGGCTTGATCGAGATGACCCGCCAGCGCGTCCGGCAGAGCCATCTCCAGTCGATGACCGAGTCGTGCCCGATCTGCAACGGCACCGGCCGAGTGTTCACGCCGGAGACCATCGTGCGGCGCATGGAGCGCTCGGTGCGCAGGATCTCCGTGGAAGGCCGGAAGGACAACCTGGTGGTGAAACTTCACCCGGACACTGCGATCTACTTGTTGGAGAACGAACGCGACCTGCTCAAGAAGCTCGAGAAGGGGCTCGGATTCTCGCTCGAAATGAGGGACGATCCGCTGCTCCGGCCGGATGAGTTCAAGCTGGTGGTGAAGGGGGCGGGGCGCGATGTTACGCAGCAGTACGCCGTTGCCTAGCGCCCAACCGGAGTCGTCCATGAAACGCTGCATCTGCGCTCTGTTGATTGCTCTTGCCGCGTGTTCGCGCGAGACACCGGCGCCCGCGCTGACGTCACCCGCCGGAGGCGCGAGGTCGGCCGATCTCGCGTCCGATCTGACTGCGCTGCTCGGCACGATCACGACGTTCGAGAACTTCAATATCGGCGAGATCGACGGTCAACACGACTGGAAGAGTCTCGGTGGTATCGGCGCGCCGCCTCCTGCCAATCCGCTCGACACACACTGCGCTGTCTACGATCACGTTATCGCCGACAACTCGGCGACCGTGGCGTATCGTTATTTGCTATTCGGACGCAAGAGTCTGCGCATCTCGAATGCCGTCACGTCGGGTTGCTACACGGACCAGACGTTCTCAAACCGCGCGGCGAATTTTGCAGGGCAGAGCAACGCGTGGTCTACGAGCGCCGATGGCTCGGTGAGTTACGCGCGCGCGGGCGGGGTTCTTCAGAATCATTTCGAGGCGTCGTGGACGTTCGCATCGACGGTGCCGCATGCGCAGCAACCGGGACTGCAGGTCGTGGCGAGCCCCGCTCGCGGCGACGACTCGCGTATGAGCTGGGTGCAGATGAACGACATGCCGGACGGACTTTCGGTGGTATTCGCGGAGCGTTCGAATCCAGCATCGCCGGGCGACTTCGAGCTGACGACCGTCGCGCAGCGGCTCGATCGAAGGGTCCCGCACCTGATCCTTCTGACGATGGATTTCTACGACGGCCCCAGCAACGATGTCGTTCGCGTCTACGTCGACGGCGAGCTCAAGCACACCGGCACGAGCTGGGAGAACTATTACTTCTACGATCCCAACGGAAAGTCGAACTTTGGCGGCGCCCCGCCGATCGTGAACCGGATCATGTTTCGGACCGGAAGCGACGTTCACCGGGGCATCCCCGGCGACCCAGCGCCAGCCACTCGCGGGCACGGGTTCGTCATCGACAACGTCTGGCAGACGACCTTCTCGACGCGTCATTAGGAGTCTGTGTCTGGAGTCATCAGTCTGGAGTCTTTAAACCCGTCGTACGCAGTTGAAAGCTGTGAACTACGTACAGCGTGTTTTAAGACTCCAGACTCAATGACCCCAGACACAGACTTTCTAAACAACCCCTTGATACCCAACCTCAATCAGGTTATAATCTTAGGCTCGCAACTAATCCATTCCGAATAAGGCAGTTATGTCCTACGCAATTATCAAAACGGGCGGCAAGCAGTTCCGCGCCGAGCCAGGCAAGACGCTCCGCGTCCCAACGATGCTGGGCGACGCCGGTTCTTCGATCGAATTCAACGAGGTTCTCCTCGGTTCCGACGGCAAAACGTCCAAGGTCGGCGTGCCGATGCTCAAGGGAGCGAAGGTGACGGCTGAGATCGTCAAGCACGGCCTCGGCGAG
>JANYIJ010000065.1 GCA_025362095.1 Gemmatimonadota bacterium
GCTGAGGCGATCGGCGAGCTCACGGACGCGATCCGCAAGGAATTGAAGAGCACCGATTCTCGCGACGACGCCGTGCTCAAGGTGATTCGCGACGCGTTCAAGCAGACGACCGCGGTTCGCTTCGAGGGCAACAACTATTCCGACGCCTGGGTGAAGGAAGCAAAGAAGCGCGGCCTTCCGAATTTCCGGCGCACGCCCGAGGCGCTCGCGCAAATCGTCACGAAGCCGTCGCGCGAACTGTTCATGAACCTCGGCATTCTCGCGAAAGAAGAAATCGACTCGCGCTATCACATCCGGCTGGAGCGCTACATCAAGGACATGCTCATCGAGATGCATACGCTCGCCGAGATGGCGAACACGATGGTGCTTCCGGCGGCGTACGAATATCTCGGTTCGCTCGCGTCAGCAGCGGCGCAGGCCAAGACGGCCGGCGTGAGGCCGGCGCCGCAGCGTGAGGCTGCGAGCGCGGCCGGTGTGATGGTCGCGGCGTTGCAGAAGCACGCGGCGGCGCTCGTGAAGGCTATCGATAAGGCGGAGTCGATGCACCATGACGCCGAGAAGCAGGCTCGCTTCCTCACGGCTGACGGCGCGGCGGCGATGGAAGCCGTGCGCGGCGCGAGCGACAGGCTCGAAGTCAATATCGGCGACGGCCACTGGCCGCTGCCACGGTACCGTGAAATGCTGTTCCCGGTCTAACTAGTATCGCGGGTTAACTGTTTTCTGTGGGTCGGTTAACCCGCGGTACTATCTCGCCTCTCTGAGTCCGTCGCGCGTCCGTCCGATGTTGATCCACGGCACGGTTGAAAGCGCAACTATCCATCGACTTGGCAGCCCCGATCGCCAGACCGTGTGCCCGATGTCGAGCCTGATCGGCGCTTGGGTCGGCTGGTCTCGAATCTGCCGCAGGCCCAGGCCGACGATCAATGCTCGGAAATTCGTGGGATCTTCCGCAACGCCGTTGAAGCTGTGCTCGCGATCAGAATAGGCGGCCCAGATGGCGCCGTCGAGCGTCCAGTGGCCTTCCTTCGAATAGAGGTGCAGTGACCGCTCGGCCGTGACACTCAGCGCGCGCTCTGCGAGGCGCGACGATGGCGCGAGCAGGCGGAGCAGCGGGTCGACGGTGGAGAGCGCGAACACATCGGGGTCCGGATTATAAATGCGTTCCCAGCTTCCGCGCAGAATCCACAATCCGCGCGTCGCCTTGCGGAAGAACCCGACACTGCTTCGCAGCGCCCCATTCTGAACGGAATCGCTCGACCAGTAGCCCGTGGACCAGATGTCGCCCGTGAACACCGTGTTGGGTCCGATGAGCTCGGTGACCCCGGCCCACGCGTCGAGATGCGTGATGCGCGTATTTCGGTTGAGTTCGTGCCCAACGGCAAGAACGATTTCGCCCTCGAGCCCGATGCGAATTTCCGCCGGCGCCTGATCCGGCACGAGCCAATCGATCTCGCCAAAACGACGCGAGCGGCGCGACAGTCCGAGCAGCGGGCCGATGAAGCTTCGCTGTACAGAATTGTGGCCGAGAGCGCCGCCCGGCCGGGTCACGTTCTCGTCGGCGACTTCGTGCTCGGCGCCGCCGACGACCGCATAGGCCGTGGACGAATTGAGAAATATCAGCCGGCTTATCGTAAACGCGTCGGTTCGCTTTGTGATGTCGACGTTGGTCGCGGTCGCCGAATCGCTGCCGAGCCTGCGTTCTTGCGAACTGGTGAGCGCGGCGCGCCACACATCCCGGTCGGACAGTTCGCGTGTGCGAACGCTCCACACCCAGGCGCGCCCGTCACCATACGTGCGGACGAGCGCGGCTGCGCGAAGGCGCGTATCGAGCAAATGCGGATCCACGAGCGACACACTGAGCGCGTTTCGCCCGTTCACGTTTTCCATCGCGAGTGCGATCGCGCGGCCCGTGCCGAGGACATTTACTTCGGAGACCGAGACTCGTGATGTTCCTGCTTCGGCGAACCGCACACTGCTGCGAAGACTCCACGCATCGCGCGTGAACAGCGTGAAATCGGTCACGCCCGTGACGCATTGCGATCCCTCCACGATCAGTTCGCTGTAGAGGCCCGTCAAGCGCAGCCGCCGGACTGACTCCTTCACCAAGATCGAATCGACCGCATCGCCGGGTGCAAAGCTCAGCTCGTTCATCGCCACGTTGAGTTGCGTCGCGCGATGCAGGTAGTGTGAAGCCGTTGTCGCGAGCTTGAACCCCGTCTCGATGTTGCCGGCCTTCACGGTGACCTGCCCCACCGTCGTCCCGATCCAGTTGTGTGGAAACGAGGCGTTGAGCGTATCGACGAGACACTTGGCGGGCGACTCGCCCACGGCGGGTGTCTGCGCCGCGAGCGCGGACTCCGCGACGACGATCAACGCGAGCACGGCACACAGCGCGGCACACAGCGCGCGAATCCGTGCGCATACGCGCGGTGCAGCCGGGTTGGCGACTGAGGCCGCATTCGTCATGGAATCAGTATTTCGCGAGATAATGCTCGAGTTCCCAGGCGGAAACCTGCGTGATGTACTCACGCCATTCCTGACGCTTCGCGGCGAGGAAATGCGAGCTGATATGCTCGCCGAGCGCCGCGGTCATCACGTCGTCTTTCTCGAGTTCGTCGCACGCTTCGTTCAGGTCGTGCGGAAGATCGTCGATGCGCAGACGCCGCTTCTCGCGATGCGACATCTCCCAGATATTCGTTTCGACCGGCTCTCGCGACGACGCTTTCGACACCACGCCGTCGATGCCCGCCGCGAGCATCACCGCCAGCGCGAGGTACGGATTCGCCGACGGATCTGGGCTGCGGAGTTCCACGCGGGTTCCGGTTCCGCGCCGCGCGGGCACGCGGATCAGCGGCGAACGGTTGCGCATCGACCACGCGACGTTGACTGGCGCTTCGTATCCCGGCACGAGCCTCTTGTAAGAATTCACGAGCGGGTTCGTGATCGCGCACATGCCGCGCGCGTGTGTGAGCAATCCGCCGATGTACTGCTGCGCGATCTTGGACAGCTCGAATTCGCCTTTCGGATCGAAGAACGCATTGCGGCCGTCCCGGAACAGCGACTGGTGTGTGTGCATCCCGCTTCCGTTCTGTCCAAAGATCGGCTTGGGCATGAACGAGGCCACGAGACCGAACTTCTGCGCGACATCCTTTACGACAAAACGGAACGTCGCGATGTTGTCCGCGGTCGTCATCGCGTCGGCGTAGCGGAAGTCGATCTCGTGCTGGCCGTGCGCCACCTCGTGGTGCGCGGCCTCAACTTCGAAACCCATTTGTTCGAGCACGTCGACGATAGCGCGTCTCGCCTCTTCGCCGAGGTCCATCGGTGCGAGGTCGAAGTAGCCGCCCACATCGTGCGTCGTCGTCGCCGGTCCGCCGTCCGCTGCGGGACGGAAAAGAAAAAACTCCGCCTCCATTCCCGCGTTCATCGTGTAGCCGAGCTTCGCCGCCTTCGCGACTTGGCGCCGCAGCGCGGCGCGCGGATCGCCGTCGAACGGCTGCCCCTCCGGCATCATGATGTCGCAAATCAGGCGGCCCACGCGATTCTGCGGGTCGCCACCCGGAAACACCTTGAACGTCGAGAGGTCGGGGGTCAGCAGCATGTCGGACTCCTCGATTCGAACGAATCCCTCAATCGACGAGCCGTCGAACATGATGTCGCCGTCCAGTGCTTTCGAGAACTGTGAGGACGGAATCTCGACGTTCTTGTTGACGCCGAGGATGTCGGTAAACGTCAGCCTCAGAAAACGCACGTCGTGCGCTTCCGCGAGTTTCAGAATGTCCTTTTTTGACGCGCCGGTGAGGTCGGCGAGCAACGATCGAGATTGTCCAGCCACGAATACCTCGCGCAGAAGACCGGGCGCCTCACGGCGCCGCCAAACCAAGTACAACTATTGAATATCGGGCCACGGTCGTGCGCTGAGCAAATGCATGAGCCGTTCCATCTCGTAATGAGCCAGAGACCGCTTACCTTTCCCGGCATGAGTTCAACCGAATCGACAGCCCCCTGCCCTCGGTGCAAAGCTCCTGCGACCGGCCGGTTCTGCGCGAACTGCGGCGCGGCGCTCGCTGGCGCGAGCTGCAACGCCTGTGACAAGTCGCTCACACCGGGCGCGCGCTTCTGCCATCACTGCGGCACTTCCGTGGGACCCGTCACTGCGCCGGGCGTTAGCTCACGGCTTCCGTGGCTGGTCCCCGGAATCGCCATGATGATCCTCGTCGCGTTTCTCATCGGTCAGCGCATGGCGCGTGGCAGTGCTGTCGCCGCCGCTGACGGCGCTCCCGAAACGGCGGCGCCGCCGGCCGGAATGCGCGCCCCCGACATCTCCTCGATGTCGCCCGAGGAGCGCGCCAGCCGTCTGTTCGATCGCGTCATGCGCTACGGCGAGCAGGGCAAGACCGACAGTCTGAAAATTTTCGCGCCAATGGCGATCCAGGCGTACCAAATGATGGGTCCGCTCGACGCGCACGGACGCTACGACCTCGGCATGATCGGCGTCGTCGCGGGAAATGTTCAGCTCGCGCGCGCGCAAGCCGATACTATTCTCGCCGCGAACAAGACTCACCTGCTCGGCCTCGTCCTCGCGATGAAGGCCGCAGGGTTGCGTCAGGACATAAAAGCGCGGGCCGACTTTCAGCGGCGGCTCGTTGCCGCGGCACCGGCCGAGCGCGCGAAGAAACTGAAGGAATACGAGGACCACAGCGCCGATATCGACGCGGCGCTCAAGACTACCGGAGACGCAAAACCGTGACGCGAGTGATTCACGTCGCACACAGCCCAGATTCCGACGACGCGTTCATGTTCTACGCGCTCGCCGAAGGTCTCGTCGAGACCGACGGCATCACGTACGTGCACGAGCTGCAGGACATCGAAACACTGAACCAGCGCGCGATGCGCGCTGAACTCGAAGTCACGGCCGTCTCGATTCATGCATATGCGTCGCTCACCGATCGATATGCGCTGCTCACGAGCGGCGCATCGATGGGCGACCGCTACGGACCGCGTCTCGTCTCGCGCACGCCCGCCGCGCGTGCCGACGTGCGCGGAAAGCGAATCGCGATTCCCGGACCGCTCACGAGCGCATACCTCGCGCTCCGCCTGTACGAGCCCGATTTCGTCCCGGTCTTCACGCCGTTCGACCAAATCGAGGACGCGGTCGTCGACGGCGACGTCGATCTTGGCTTGCTGATCCACGAGGGCCAACTCACGTTCGGCGATCGCGGACTCCATCTGGTAGCCGATATGGGCGAGTGGTGGTTCCAAGAAACAGGCCTCCCACTACCACTCGGTGGCAATGTAATCCGAAAAGACCTCGGACTACCGTTAATGCAACAGATTTCGCGACATCTTCGCGACAGTATCGAGTATGGACTGCAACATCGCCGAGAAGCTCTTGACCATGCTATGCGGTTCGCTCGCGGCTTAGACAGGGCTAAAGCCGATACTTTCGTTGGTATGTATGTCAACGACTGGACTCTCGATTACGGTGACCGGGGAAGAAGCGCAATTCGCGAATTCCTGAGTCGCGGCGTTGCTGCCGGAATGATTCCGAAAACTGTGACCGTTGAGTTCGTCGAAGACGCCGCGCCGCGCGCAGCCGCGTCGAAATGAGCGACGCGACTCCCGCAGCCGGGCGCATCTCCCGTGCCTTTCATTCCATCAGCGAGCCCGCCGTTCGCCGCGTGCTCGTGGTGGATGACGAGGAGTCGATTCGCAACGCAATCGGAAAATTTCTGAAGGCGCGCGGGTACGACGTAGCTGTAGCCGAGAATGGCACCGAGGCGCTCGAGACGCTTCAACGTGAGCGGTTCGACGCGCTGCTCTGCGACGTGCGCATGCCCGGAATGTCCGGCACGGAAGTGGTTCCGCGCGCGCTGGAGCTGCGGCCTGATCTCGCGGTGCTGATGCTCACGGCGGTGAACGACGCGCCGACCGCGACGGAAGTCCTCGCGCAGGGCGCGATGGACTATCTGATGAAGCCGGTGGAGCTCGACGAGCTCGCGAAAGCGGTCGAGCGGGCGCTGCGCAAGCGCGAACTCGAGATTCAGCAGCGAAACGTCGAGCGGATGATCCGCGAAGAGGTCGCGTTGCGCACCGAGGAGCTGCGCCGCGAACAGGAACAGCTCGCGCAGATCTCGATCTCGATCGTGCGCTCGCTCGTGAATGCGCAGGAAGCGAAGGATCCTTTTCTCCGCGGACATTCGCAGCGCGTCGCGGCGATGAGCGCCGCCATCGCGTCGGCGATGGGACTGCCGGACGATGCGGTCGAAGACCTGCGACTCTCCGGCCAGTTGCACGACATCGGCAAGATCGGCATTCCGGAGGCGCTGTTGCACAAGGCGGGGCCACTGACCGAGGACGAATACACGCGCGTGAAAGAGCACGTGCGCATCGGCATGGACATTCTCACACCGCTCACGCCGCTCGCGCGCGTGCTCCCCGCCATCCAGGACCATCACGAGCGCTGGGACGGCAGCGGATATCCGCGGCAGCTCTCCGGCGAGCAGATCTCGCTCGGCGGCCGAATTCTCGCCGCCGTCGACGCGTTCGACGCCCTCACCTCGCGACGGGCGTATCGCGAGCCGCTAACCCCGCACGAAACGATCGAACTGCTCTCAAACAGCGCAGGCGCGCACCTCGATGCAGGCGTGCTGGAGGTGCTGCGCCGGACCGTGCTCGGGCGCACCTCCTTGCATTTCATCGACGAACAACCGTAACTGTTGGCGACGTGCGCGCGCGCATCCGCGCCTGCGCCGCTGCGCCGCTTGACGGTTTGCTGTGTGCGGTGTATTCAGCGGTTATCGCGTAAGACATTTTTTATTTCGACAGGAGGCACCATGACTCGCGGCGATAATATGGACAACGAGAAATCCTTCGACCGCGACGACGAGGGAGAAGAACTCGGCGGCTTCACCGGCGGCATTCCTTACGACGAGGATGAAGACGAGGACGGCGGCTGGGTGATCAACAAGGACAACAGCGAATCGCTGTGGGACAGCGCTGAAGAATCCGACGACGATGACGACGCCGAAACGACGGAGCTCGTCGACGCCGGCGAGAGCGACGAAGAAGAGCCCGATCTCTTTGGCGGCGGGCTGAGCACGCCCCGTCGTCGCGGTCGCCGGCCAGCCGAGAAGCCGCCCGTAACTGAAATCGCGATAGTCGCAGTGGCCGGCGCCGTGATCGGCGCTGCCGCGGCAAATAAGGGAGCCGCCGCCGCAAAGACTGCGGCGAAGGCTCCGGCAAAGGCTCCGGCGAAGCCCGTGGCGAAGGCTGCGGAGAAGGTCGTGAAAGCTCCGGCCAAGAGCGCAAAGCCCGTAAAGGCGAAGGCTGCTCCCAAGGCGAAGAAGGCCGCGGCACCCAAGAAGGAACCGGCAAAGGCCGCGAAAAAGGCGTCGAAGCCAAAGGCGAAGGCCAAGCCCAAGAGGGCGAAGTCCGCCAAGAAGCCCGCGGCCAAGGCAAAGAAAACGGCCAAGAAGGCGCATCCAAAGAAGTAGGCCAGCGGTCGTGACGCGCCCACCCGCCGGGCGCGTTCACTGGTTGTTCCTCGAAGTTTCCCGGCGCCAGAGTTATCCTACGCGGATGTCCGACTCACCCGTCGCTCTTCTCCGCGCCCATGCGCGTCATGCGCCCTGGAATGCTCGCGGGCTGGCGGCGCACGCAACCGCGCTCGTCGACGCGGCTGGAATGCGGCCGACAAATGCATCCGCGCGCGCAACGCCGAGCGCACGCGCCATCCGGTTTTATGTTGCCAGCGGGCTCCTCGACCATCCCGAGGGAAAGGGCACGGCCGCGACGTATCACTATCGTCACCTGCTCCAGCTGCTCGCTATCAAGATCCGTCAGCGCGAGGGACAGACTCTCGACATCATCAAGACAGAGATGCTCGGCGTGACGGGGGACCTGCTCGAAAAGCGGGTGGCGCAGTCGCTGGCGCCGGCGCTCGGCGCTCGCGCCGATCTCGCGGTCGCGCACGACGACGACGCGCCTGAATCCTGGCGGCGCATCGCGGTGGCGGATGGCATAGAGCTGAGCGTTCGACACGATTCTCCCGCCGCGAGCGATGACGCGCTGGTCGCGATTCGTGAAGCAGTAAGGGCCGCGCTGGGCAGAGAGGACTTGCGATGAACCCAGCCCCGCCCGCTAGGGCCTTCGACGGCAAGTGCGCTGTCGTCACCGGAGTCGGGCGGGCCGGACAAGTGGGCGAAATCGTCGCGAGAGAATTCGCGGCACGCGGCGCGAACGTCGCGATCATCGATCGCGATGACGCCAGCGCCGAGACTCTTGCCGCGGCGATGCGCGCCGATGGTCTCGCCGTGACCGCGTACGGCTGCGATCTCACCGACGCGGCCGCGACCACGACGGCGTTCGCGAAAATCGCCGCAGCGGGCGGCGGAAAAATTCGCGCCCTCGCGAACGTCGCGGGCGGTTTCGCGATGAGCGGGCCCGTCGGCGAAAGCGATCCGGCGATTTTTCAGCGGCAGCTGTCGATAAATCTCGGCTCCGCATATGGCGCGACCCGCGCGTGCGTTCCGTTCATGCGTGCCGAAGGCGGAAGCATCGTCTTTATGGCGGCCGCCGCGATCCTGCCCGGTGGAAAGGTCGCGAATATGTCGGGCTACGCAGCATCGAAGGCCGGGGTGACCGCGCTGATGCGCGCCGTCGCGCAGGAGGAACGCGCGAACGGAATTCGCGCCAACGCGCTCGCGCCGACCGCCATCCGAACCGGCGCGAATCTCGATGCGATAGGTGACAAGTTTGCGTACGTGGAGCGAGAATCGGTCGCCGCCGTCATTGCCTTCCTCTGTTCGGGAGAGGCCGTCAACATCACCGGCCAGGTCATAGAGCTCGCTTGACCGCACCCCGCCGACGGCAGCTGTCCCGCCTCGTGGTGCTCGATCGCGCACTTGAGGCGCTGCCGCTCTTTCGGCTCAGCGATTCCGCCGACGACTCGGCCATCGACTTCATGGCGGACGGCGGCGGACGCTGGCGCGTCCTCCCGGCACCGGGCGAACGGCTCCCAGGCACGTTCGATCAGGATGTCTACATCGAGTTGCTGCGCCGCTTTCACGAGGCCGACTCTCCCGCAGACGGCGCGCTGTCGTTCACGCTGCACGCATTCCTTCGCTCGATGGGACGCCGCGTCGACGGTCGAACATACGAGCAGCTGCGCGCGGCTCTCACGCGACTCGAGCGCACGACGCTCGAGTCGAATGGCGTGTATCACGACGCGGCCGGCGCAGTAACGGGCCAGCTCACCGTCCTGTCATCCGTGCACATCGATCGCCGCCGCCTCACGGATCGAGACCAGCTCGCGCTCTTTTCCACGCTCACCAACAACGAACCGGGCGACGCGCGAATCGTTTTTTCTTCAGCCATTCGGGCGAATCTCGCGGCCGGTCACACAATCACCCTTTTGGCGCCGCGCTATTTCGCGCTCAACTCGCCCGTGGCGCGCCGGATATACCGGTTGCTCGAGGTCGCACGGGCCGAGGAGGGTGCAACGTGGCGCGTCTCGCTGGAAAAGCTCGCGGCCCAGCTGCCCTTGGTGCAGAAATATCCGTCGCATCTTCAGCGCGTGTTGCAGCCGGCGCACGAGATGCTGGTTGCGGCGGGAATCCTTCGCGACGCGTCCTTTGAGCAAGACGGAAAAGTCTGGTTCTGCGAGTATTTGATCGGGTCGCGGGGTAGTTAACGGGTGGTGAGTGATCTTTTAAGGAACCCTCCTTTGCGTAGGGCGTATGGAGAGGGTATTCTCCGTGTCCAACCTTCTGTCCGCTGGAGCCACATGCCTCGCTTCCCAAAGGTCGCCGTCGTCGGCCTGCTTGCCATCCCGATTTTCGCTGGCGCTTTCGTCATCCAGGAGCGCGGCGCCCAGAGTGGCGCCCGCCTGTTCGATCAGGTGCTCAGTCTCGTCGCCGAGCGCTACGTCGATTCCGTCGATGTGGGCGCGCTTTACGAGAAGGCCGCGCGCGGACTGATCGCGCAGCTGAAGGATCCCTACGCCGAGCTCTACACGCCAAAGCAGGTTGAGGCATTCAACCAGAACACAGGCGGATTCTACGCCGGCACGGGCATGTCGATCGAAGACCAGCACGGCAACATCACGGTCGTGAAGGTGTTCCCGCACACGCCGGCGTCGGAAGCCGGAATGATGACGGGCGACCAGATCGTTTTTGTCGACACGTTCAACGTGAAAGCGCATGGCTGGAAGACGGATTCGGTTTCTGCCCACTTGAAAGGACCGCCGGGAACGAAGGTCACCGGCAAATTCCTTCGACCGGGCGTGGCGGATCTCATTACCGTGCCGTTCGTGCGCCGCGTGGTTCGCATCCCCGCGGTCGAGTTCGCGATCATGCTCGATAACAAGACCGCATACATCCCCGTCCAGCAGTTCAGCGAGACGGCGGCGCCCGAGGTGGCGGCTGCGCTGCAGCGGCTGACGGCGGAAGGCGCGAAGAGCGTGATCCTCGATCTGCGCGGAAACGGCGGCGGGTATCTGCCGCAAGCGATCGAGATGACCAACCTCTTCATTCCAAAGGGAAAGGAAATTCTCAGCGTCCGCGGTCGCGGTGAGCCGCCGATCACGTACACCACCGAGAACGCAGCTCTCG
>JANYIJ010000016.1 GCA_025362095.1 Gemmatimonadota bacterium
TGCTGCGCGCCGAGCGCCGCCGAGGCCGTAGCCATCAAGGCGAGCGCGAGCAAGGTGGAACGGGGATTGGGGGTCATGCGGGAGTGTACCCCTGAATTGGAAAATGGAGCCGTCGCTTACTTCTCCGGGCTGCGGATGCCATTCTATGAAAGTGCCCGGTGCAATTCCCGTCTCACAATGCTGGAGCAGCCAATGATCCGCGCAACCGTCCGCGTGCTCGCCGTCGCCATTCTGGCGTGTGGACTATCGCGTCCTCTCGCGGCACAAGAAAAGGTCGACGTCGCGACGATCGAGAGGATCAAGTCCGAAGAAATGAATCACTCGCAGGTGATGGACATCATGAGCTGGCTGTCCGATGTCTACGGACCGCGGCTGACGTGGTCGCCGAACGCGGCGCGAGCGAAGGATTGGACGGTAGGGCAACTGACTTCATGGGGCCTGTCCAACGTGCACACAGAGACGTGGGATACGCCCGCCGGACTCGGCTGGCAGAATGAGCGCTTCTCACTCATGGCGCTCACGCCGGTGCCGTTCATCGTGCAAGCGGTGCCGCAGGCGTGGTCGGCGAGCACCAAGGGCGTGGTGACGGGGCCCGCGGTCGCGCTGGACGCAGTGTGCCTCGACGAAATGAAAGCGAAGTACAATGGAAAGCTGAAAAACGCATTCCTATTCGGCGGTGGTGGTGAGAGCCCTCCCGTGAATCAGTTCAAAGCAACAGCCACGCGCTACACCGACTCGACGCTCGCTGTGATGGCGGCCGCTCAACCGGCGGGAGGCGGCCGTGGAGGTGCCGGTGGACGCGGCGGCGCGATGCCGAGCGAGCTCCCCGCGATTTGCAAAACCCAGGCGGCGCGCGATTCGACTGCGACCGTCGCGGCTGGTCGCGCGTGGCGCGGCCTGCCGTTCAACCTGATGGCCGACACGAGCATGCTCCGCTGGATGCAGTCGCAGGGTGTTGGGGCGATCCTCCTTGCCGACGCCTCGCACGTTGGCGGCGACATCGGAACGAACAACGGCGCGTCACGGGTGAGCGGTGTGGCGGCCGTGCCCACCGTTCACGTGGCGCAGGAATCGATCGGTCGCATCGAGCGGATGGTGGAGAAGAAAGTCCCAGTGCAGCTCGAGCTCAACATGCAGAACAAGTTCTTCCCCGAGAACAAATCATCTTTTAACATCGTTGGAGAAATTCCCGGCACCGATCCCGCGCTCAAGGATGAAGTCGTGATGATCGGCGCCCACTTCGATTCATGGCACTCGGGAACGGGCGCGACCGACAACGGTGCCGGATCGGGCGTGATGCTCGAAGCGATGCGCCTCCTGAAAACCCTGAACCTCAAGCCGCGCCGCACGATCCGCATTGGTTTGTGGACCGGCGAGGAACAGGGG
The DNA here is from genome assembly GCA_025362095.1 of Gemmatimonadota bacterium. Classification (GTDB taxonomy): domain Bacteria; phylum Gemmatimonadota; class Gemmatimonadetes; order Gemmatimonadales; family Gemmatimonadaceae; genus Fen-1231. The sequence continues at coordinate 1,387 of JANYIJ010000016.1, forward strand.
CTGATGGGCTCGCGGGCTTACGTCAAAGACCATTTCGGGTTTGTCGACAGCAGCGGCTTCCATCCGACCGACGAGCAGAAAAAATTCGCTGCGTATTTCAACGTCGACAACGGAAGCGGAAAAATTCGGGGCGTGTATCTGCAGGGCATCGAGGCCGAGCGTCCCGTGTTCGACGCGTGGATGGATCCGTTCAAGCAGATGGGAATGAAAACGCTCACCATCGCAAACACGGGCGGCACCGACCACCTGTCGTACATCGCAGTGGGATTGCCGGGATTCCAGTTCATTCAGGATCCGCTCGACTACGGCAACGTCACGCACCACACGAATCAAGACGTGTACGAACGCCTGCAACCGGACGACATGAAGTTCAACTCGGCGGTGGTCGCGAGTTTTGCGTGGCAGGCGGCACAGCGGGACGAGAAATTGTCGCGTCCTCCTGCTCCGGGTGGAGGCAGAGGAATCGTTCCCTGAGCGTCAGGGTTTTACGGTTTCGAGGACGTCGGTGCGGTGGTAGTGGTATGACTGATTCACCACCCATGGCTCCTCTCCGCCCTTGTACGTCACGGCGCCGTGCAGCTCGCCGCTGCGTTCACGTGAGAGCAGGCGCCCTTCGCTGATCCAAAACAGGGCGATGCCATCTTCGTTGCCGGTGAGCGACAGCGCGGCGATGAAGGGCTGCGTCTGCATCGGGACTGTGCTCGTGATACGAATATCGACGTGCTGAACGATCACGATCACCCTGCGCTCTCCAACAACCGAGTCGCGCGCGGCCCGATTGTGGTTGATTCTGCGAATTGAGAGGTGGTGCCCGGCGGAGTCACTCTCGGCGCGCGTCGCCGTGTCTGTCCACGCCGTGCCGATCGTCATTCGCCCGTTGAGCGGAAGGCGCGGGAAGAAGTCGTCGAGCTGCAGTGGAAGTTCCGCAATCAGGCGGGCGTTCCGCGGAAGTTCCGGCGCCTTCACCGTCACGACTTTCCCATTTGGCTCCATGCGGAGTCGGAAAGGCGCGCGCACGAGTGCGTCGGAGTTCGTTTTTTCGCCGGCGAGCGAACCGGATGCCTCGATCGACAGTGCGTCAAACCATGCCGTCAGCGACTCGCCTCCGCTGAACGCGAATGCGAAGGTTGCGTCGCGAGTCAGCGTGAAGGGCGCGTCTCCAGCAGCTCCGTGCACCACCCCGTCCATCTTGGTTGCATCACGATACCGGATCGTATCGCCGGCGGCACGCATGTATTCCGCCTTCTGGGCGAGCAGCGAATGTTCCGCAGCCGCCACGAGCGCGAATGCAATCGCGAGTCGAACTCCCATGCGCCTCATGCCTTGTCCGCAGCGAGCAGTTCCTGAAGTCGCGACAACTCGACCGGCTTCACCAGATGATGATCGAAGCCCGCCCGCTGCGATCGCTTGAGATCTTCAGGCTGGCCCCAGCCCGTCAGCGCGATCAGGCGCATGCGAGCGCCCCACGGACGTTCGCGAATACGTGTCGCGAGTTCGAGTCCATTGAGCACCGGCATTCCAATGTCGAGCAACATGATCTCGGGACGAAACAGTTCCGCCTGCGTGAGCGCATTGACTCCGTCGTAGCATACGCGAACATCGTGACCGACCATTTGCAGCATTTGCGCGAGTGTGTCGGCCGAATCGCGGTTGTCATCGGCAATCAGGACGCGCCGTCCCTTGGGAAACGCGAAAGTGCGCGCGGCCGCTGTCTCGGCCGAAGCGGGCGCGCCCGCGGCGGCGAGGCGGACAGTGAAGGTGCTGCCGCGGCCGAGCCCCTCGCTCGCGGCTTCAATCGTGCCGCTGTGCAACTGCACGATGCGCCGCGACAGCGTGAGGCCGAGTCCCAGTCCGCCCTGCGAGCGCTCGAGCGACGAATCGATCTGGGTGAACATTTCGAAAACGTTCTGCAGATGATCGCGCGAGATCCCGATGCCGCTGTCTGAAACGGTGATGATCGCGTCGGATCCGTCGCGCATAGCCTGCACGTGAATCCGCCCGCCGGGATTCGTGTACTTGGCGGCGTTGCCGAGAAGATTGTACAGCACCTGCGCGAGGCGGCTCTCGTCCGCGTCCACGACCAGCGGGGCGGTCGGCAGCGCAAGTGTGACGGCGTGGCGGCGTTCCTTGATCAACGGATCCGCGCTCTCCATCGCGCGCTGCACGACCAGCGCGAGGTCGACCGGCTTGCGGCGCAGTTCGAGGCGGTCACGTGTGATGCGCGAGACATCGAGCAGGTCATCGGTGAGCCGCACCATCTGTTCCACCTGCCGCTCCATGATGCCGCGCACGCTCGCGACCACGTGTGGATCGTCAGCGGAGAGGCGCACCATCTCGATCGCGTTCCGCAGCGGCGCGAGCGGATTGCGCAGCTCGTGCGCGAGCATGGCGAGAAACTCGTCCTTTCGGCGATCGGCATCGCGAAGCTGCCGTTCGCTAGCCTTTCGCTCGGCGATGTCGCGGAATATCAGCACCGCTCCCGTCATCAGGCCGTGCGCGTCGCGAATCGGAGCGGCGCTGTCGTCAATCGGCGTTTCCGTCCCAGACTTCGACACGAGCACCGTGTGACTCTGCAGCGCGACGACCGAGCCATCGCGCAGTGCGCGAAGCGCCGGATTCTCCACCGGCAGGCGTGTTTCCTCGTTGATAATTTCAAACACGGACGCGAGCGCCTCACCCTGCGCCTCCGTGGATTTCCACCCGGTGAGCGCTTCTGCGACCGGATTGAGGAACGTCACGCTCGCACCACGGTCGGTGGAGATGACGCCATCGCCGATGCTCGCGAGCGTCGTGCGGAAAAGTTCCTTCTGCTCGAAGAGCGCCTCGGAGGCGAGTGAACGCGCGCGGATATTGCGCTGCTGCAGCACGACGAACGCGGTCACCAGCACTAGCGCCGTGAGCCCCGCGGCGAGTCCGGCGCTCACCGCCCAGTCGCGACTTTGCGCGTACGCGGCCTGTTGCGCGGCGATGGTCGCCAGCTCGCGGCTCTCCATGCGTCCGACCACGGCGTGCAGCGAATCCATCGCAAGGCGGCCCCGGTCCGTCAAGACGATCGCGCGCGCCGCATCCGAACCGTTTTCCTTGCGCACCGCAATCGTCAGGCGCAGCTCGTCCAGCTTTTGTACGATGAATCGCTGGAGGCGCGGGACATCCGCTTCCTGCTCGGCATTGTCGCGCGTCAGTTGCGCGAGGCGAGAAACCTCCGCGTCGATGCGCCGCTCCGCCGCCTTGAAGGGCTCCAGATAGCGCTCGTTTCCCGTAATGATGTAACCGCGCTGGCCCGTCTCGGCTTCGCTCGCCGACGTCAGCACCTGCTCAAGCGCCGCCTGAACCCGCTCGCTGTGCGCGACACGCTCGGCCGCCGCGTAGAGCTCCACCGTGTTGCGGTAGGACAACGCGGTGTTCGCCAGAATGATGACGACAACCACTGCGATACCGATGGGGAGTTTTCGCTCGAACGCTTTATTCACGCGGCCTCGTAAGGTCGGGGCGCTCGCTGCATCGCTTATGCACCGCCGATTTCCTCTCGAAGTAACTCTCCAAACAGTCTCCGCGCAACTGAGCGCCGGAGGCGAATTAACCCTCCAGCAAGCCGAGCTTCATCGCAAATCGGACATAATCCGCGCGGTGGGCCAGTCCGATTTTTTCGTTGACGCGCTGTTTGTAAGTATCGACGGTCTTGGGACTGATGTTGAGTTTCTCGCCGATCTCCGGCGCGCTGTACCCTGCGGCGACGAAGCGCAGGATCGCCTGCTCGCGATCGGACAGTTTTGCGAACTGGTCGCGTTCGCTCGCGTGCTCTTCCCGCCGCTTGAGCTCCTTCGCGAGTGTTCTCGCGGCGGCGGCCTGCAGATATTGATGTCCGCTCGCCACCGTTCGCACGGCGTCGACGAGATCGCGGTCGGCGGCGTTCTTGACCAGGTAACCGCTCGCGCCGGCCTCCAGCAGCGGAACGAGGAACTCGTCTTCCGCATGCATCGTGAGGATCAACACCCGCGATTCGCTGCCGCGTGCCTTGAGTTCCTTCGTCGCCGCGGCGCCGTCCATGACATCCATGGACAGATCCATCACCACGACGTCCGGGTTTAATCGCATCGCCGCGTCGACCGCCTCGCGGCCGTTTTTTGCTTCTCCCACCACGGTGATGTCTTTCGCGGAGCCGAGCACGGCCTTCAGCCCCGCGCGGACCACCGCGTGATCGTCAGCCAGAAGCACTCGAATCAGGTCGCCCATCACCACCTCCTTCGCCGTGCGAATCCGCGTTGAGGACGTCATGATTGCACGATGAGCGCTGTCACCATTCCCATCATACCGCGTTCCGACTCGGCATGCGGAAGAATGTGGCAGTGGAACGCCCACGTCCCCGGGTTCGTGCAGTTGACCACTGCATCATAACGCTCTCCGGGCGCCACGTTCAGGGTGTCGCAGCGGTACGGCGCCGGCAGCATCCAGCCGTCCTTCGCAAAAACCGTCATGTGCATTCCGTGCAGGTGCATGGGGTGGATCATCATCCCTTCGTTCATGAAGCGGATGCGCACCCTTTGGCCAAGCTTCGCGACAATCGGCTCGGTGGCCGGAAAACTCTTGCCGTTGAACGTGTAGCCGTGAAAACCATCGTTGAGCACCATCACGTGATCGACGTCGACTTTTTCGATCGCCTCGGGCTGCTTCGCGTCGACGAGGAAGGCGCCGAGCAGCCCCATGCCGACCTGCTTGGTGGAGTTGTGATGCGAGTGGTACATGTGCGTTCCAGAGTGAGGAACCGTGAACTCGTACGTAAACGTTTTTCCCGGCTTCACCGGCGGCTGCGTGATGTAGGGCACCCCGTCCATCGCGTTCGGAATTTCGAGGCCATGAAAATGGATCGCTGTCGATTCGGAAAGGTTGTTCGTGAGCAAAATTCGCACGCGATCACCCTCGGTGACGCGAATCTGCGGGCCGGGGACCTGACCGTTGTACGCGAACGCCTCAACCTTCACGCCAGGCGACGTTTCCCATTGGATCTTGCTCGCCGTGAGTTCGTAGGTCTTTACGCCGGCGACGATCTTCGGGGCGAGGAGCTGGTTGCCCACGCCAGAGGTCTTTGCCGGAAATGCCTTGATGCCGGCTTCGTGCATGCGGTCCATCTCGTCGGCGGCGGACTGCGCGGAAGGGACGGTGGGATGCGCGGCCATCGCGCCGCCGGACTGGTCGCTGTCGCTGACGGATTTCGTCGCGACCGTCGCGCTCTTGGGCGATTCTTTTTCACACGCGGCGAGCAGTCCTCCTGCAATCGCGGTAAACGCGGAAGTCTTGATGAAGGCCCGCCGATCGGTGGAGTCGAAAGGGGAGGGAAGCTTAACTGACATTTGGCTAGAATCCTCAAAACTGTGGGGAAGCACTACGTTGACCTAGAGACATTTTCGTGTTTCCCCTACGCGTGCAAAGTCAGGAAACAGACGATTTTTCCTGACACATTGCCTACGCCGTCGTCAGCTTTTGCCTGACACCATCGCAGGCGCGGACTTAGATTTTCCGAACCATGCAACCGCTCTCCGATTCACTGGTCGTGGCGATCGTTTCGCTGGCCGCCGACGCGATCATTTGTGTCGACTCCCGCCAGAACATCACCTTCTTCAACGAAGGCGCGGCGCGAGTGTTTGGCTATGAGGCGAGTGAGATGATGGGGCAACCTCTGTCGCTGCTGCTCCCGGCGCGCATTCGCGGTGAGCACCCGGCACACGTCAGCGCGTTCGGCGCCTCCAAGGTCTCCGCGCGCAAAATGGGCGAGCGCACTCTCATCTCTGGCGTGAGGAAAAACGGCGAGGAGTTCCCGGCCGAGGCGGCGATCGCGCACATGCCGTCGGCGGACGGAAACGTGTACTCGGTCGTGCTGCGCGACGTCACGGCGCAGCGCCGTGCGCAGGAGATGAACGAGCGCCTGATCGTGGAAATGGAGAAGGCGGTAAATCAGCGCGATGAGATGCTGGCCCTCGTCTCGCACGACCTGCGCAATCCCGCGAACGCGGTGAAAATGCTCGCGGGATCGATACTGCGTGACGACGCCGAGAATCCCTCCACGCTTCCGCACGACATCGTCGAGCGCGCGTCCGCCATGCTTCAGGCCGCGACGCAGATGGATTCGCTCATTCAGGACCTTCTCGACTCGTCGCGAATCGAGTCCGGCCGCTTGCGGCTCCTGCCGGCGAGCACGCGCGTCGCAGATTTGATTTCCGCGGCGCTCGAGACACTCTCACCGATCGCCATCTCGAAATCGGTCTCGCTGACCTGTTCACTCGCGCCCGAGTTGCCGACTGTGTTCGCCGATGCTTCACGCGTCGGTCAGGTGCTCTCGAACCTGGTTGGGAACGCAATCAGGTTCACGCCCGAAGGTGGCACGGTCTCAATCCAGGCCTCTCGGGACGGCAAGGGCGTCTTGTTTGCCGTACAGGACAGCGGGGTTGGCATCGCGCCGGAGGATCTCCCGTACGTATTCGACCGCTTCTGGCAGTCGAAGCGCATGAATCGCTCGGGCGCGGGTCTTGGACTCGCGATCGCCCGCGGCATTGTCCTCGGCCACGGCGGAAAAATCTGGATCGAGAGTTCGCCGGGGAATGGAACGGTGGCTTCGTTTACGCTTCCAACCGCGCCACCGCCGGGATTTCGCCCGTAGCCACCTTCCACGGCAGTGCGAGCGGGCGAAACACGAGCACCGGACGTCCGGACTCTCGCACCAGTTCGTCGGCGACGCCGCCCGCTATCAGGCGCGTGAAGCCGCGTCCGTGCGTCGCAAGCGCGACGACATCTGGATTCGACCTGGCGATGTACGAGCGGATGGCGGCCGCCGGGTTTTCCGGCGCCGGCACGAGCCGCAGGTAGTCGATTTCAGCGCCGAACGCCTTGGCGAGCCACGCGGCGTGCGGAATGATCGAGCCGGACGCCTCGGAGCCGTCGAGGAGCACGAGGACCTTGGAGACGCAGATAGTGCGCTTCACGGCGTCCGGCGACATCGCGAGGACGGGACACGCCGCATGCCGGATCACGCTGTCGGCCACGCTGTCGAGCCAGCTGGCTGCTGCGTTCGCCGCGCCGGGCGTGCTGCAGACGATCAGCCGCGAGCGCCGCTCCGTCGCGACGACCACGATCTCGGTTTCGGGAACGCCGACGCGCAACTCATATGAGACCGGCACATCATTCAGGCGACTCACCGCCAGCGCGCGGCGCGAGAGCCACTCGCTTGCTTCTGCGCGGATCCGTTCATCGAGCACAGGATCCGGAATCATCGCGGCGGCGTCGGTCGGCACGACGAACGCGCTCAGGGGCGTGTGCACCCGGACCAGATGCAGCGAGCCATCGACACGCCGCGCAATCTCGGCCGCATGCGCGACAGCTTCGTCGGCAAGCGAGGAGCCGTCGAGTGGCACGAGCAGTTCGATGGACATGGCTCATTCTCGCCGCAGCGGGCCAGTCGCGCTGTCAGAGATTCTGCTGGCGGGGAATCGGGGGTTCCCTGACTGCGTACGGCCTACGAACTTCAGCGCATGATCGCTGGACACGTGGGAATTGCCGCTGGCGCCCGCGCACTCGACCGTCGCGAGGCAGATCTGCGCGCGCCGCTGCTCTGGCTGCTGGCGGCGTCGGCCGCCCCCGACGTGCTCGACGCCGCGTTCGCGCTGGGCCAATACTGCAATCCTGCGGGCGCTTTTTCGCACTCACTGCCGGCCGCCGGAATTCTCGCGGCCATCGTGGGGGTCGCCGCGTTTCTCCACACACGAAGTGCCGCCACGGCGCTGCTCGTCGCGGCGCTGGTGATGCTGCACCTGCCGCCGGACTACGTCACCGGCCGCAAGGCGCTCTGGTCGGGCGGGCCGGTGATCGGACTGTACATCTACCGTTGGGGCTGGCTCGACTTTCTCGTCGAGCTTCCGATCGTGGTTGCCGGCTGGTGGATGCTGCGCCGCACGAAGTACACGCCACGATGGGCGGTGTCGGGGCTGATGCTTGTCGCCCTGCTCACCGTGCAGGCTGCGTTCGATATCTCCAGCCAGGTGAATGGAACTCGCGCACCCCGGAGCTGCACGCGGTGAACCGGAGCGCGATCAGGGTTTTTTAAGCGTCATCCTGGAGACAGTCCACACCACGACCGCGCCGCAAAAATCATTTCCGAGCAGCTGCTGGTATTCGGCGGGAATTTCCGGCGCGTGCGCGTACGTCTCGATCGCGTAGAGTTCGGAGATGCTGATGTAATTGTCGAACGTTTCGCCGTCCTGCAGTTTCACGGGCGATCCGTTCACGATGATGTTCATGGCGCAGTCGCCGCCGTACGCGGTCTTGCCCATCACGATTGCGCCGCCGGCGCCACCGCGGCCGCGGGCGGTCTGCCCATGCTTCACGCTCACGCCAACCACGCTCTGGAGGAATGTCGAAGCCAGCGGCACGGCCTTGCGGCGTTTGTCGATCTCCTCCGGAGTGACCATGTGGCCCCAGCCTGCGCGCATGCGCTGATAGAAGCCGGTGGTCGCAAGCTGAGGATGAGTCGCCTCTGCGTTGGCATCGACCTCGATCGTCGAGAGCATTTGCGCGGCGGGAAGCAACTTGACGCCGATGCTCACCGTCGAATCGGCGGGAAGCCGGAGCTGAAATTCGATTCCAGTAAAGCCGATTCGTTTTACGCGAATCGTGATCGGGCCTGCGGGGAGTTCGGCGAATCGGAAAAAACCCGAGTCATCAGAAATCACGGCTTTCGGCGGATCGTCCGTCTCGACGATCGCGGCGCGAATGGGACGCCCCGCCGTGTCGACGACCTGTCCCTGAAAATGCGCTGGCTTCGCGGGCGCCGGTCCGGTTGACGACGCCGGCGCCACCTGCGCCACGAGTGGAGCAGCGAAGACAGCAGAAGCGACGAGGATCCTGAGCAGCATTCTTTAGTTTGGGATGGCACGTTCGGAGCGGCAAGTACAAGCCCATACTTCGCCGCTCCTCCCAACCGTCACGGCTTCGGCTTCCTGACCGTGTCGGCGTTGATAACTCTTAGATCGACGTACTCGCCTGTTGGTTCCTTGCTGGCCTTCACGCTGCGAGGAATCCGCTCGCCCAGCGCAGGTCCGAGCGACTCGCGAATGGAGGTGCTCGCTAGAGCCCGAACCTCAGGGCAGTATAGGCCGCAGCTTTTGGAGCTGGGGTTCGATCGCCGCGCGATCGCCGACGATCGAGATGGCCATTTTTCGCGGATCGAGGTAGGCAGCGATCGCGCTTCGCACGTCTTCACGCGATACATCCTTGATGTTCTTCACGTAGCTCGCGCGCCAGCCGTCGCCGAGCGAGTGTTCGTCCATGAACTCCATGAGGTCGACCATGCCGTCGCGTGAGCTGTTCTGCGCGTCGAATCTGGCGATGAGCAGATTGCGCGCTCGGGTGACGTGCCGCTCCTGCGGCGCTACGCGCGAGAGTTCTTCAAGTTGGTGGAAGAGCGCCTCGATCGCCGATCCTGTGTTCGCAGTTCGCACGTTGAGTTCGGCCACCCAGTAAGTCGCAGAGCGCCGTTTCCAGATCGTGGAGATCGAGTGCGGCGGAGTGCCTTCGAGATGCGCGATCTCCCCGGAGACGCGCGAACTGTCGTCGCCCGACAGGAGCAGATCGGCGACTTCGAGTTTGGCGAATTCCCGGTCCGCCGGATCGATCACGGGGAGGCCGATCCAGACGACGCTGCGCTCGGCGCCGGGCTGATCGAGCGTGACGAGCTCGTGGTTCGTCACGGGCCGAACGGTGCGCGGCTTAGCCGGAAGGCCGACGGTCCAGTCGCTGTAGATTTCGCGAACTTCCTTCTCGATCTGGGCGTCGTCGAATACGCCGCTGACGTAGAGGTGCGAGCGAGACGCGGCGTAGTTGTCGTCGTACACGTTGCGGACGTGACCGAGCTGGAGCAAGCCGAGCGTACCTGCATACGCGAACGGATGACCGAATGGACCGTTGGGGAAAATGATTGCGCGCCACTGCTGCTTGGCGAGCTCGGCCGGGTTGTGCAGGGTGGTGTCGAGCGCGCTGAGCGCGTGGCGGCGGACGCGACCGAAACTCGCCGTGTCGAGCAGGGGATGGCGCACGAGATCGGCGACGAGCGACAGGAGGTGCGGCAGGTTCTGCGATTCGACGTCGGCGCTCACGCTCGTCGTCATGGCGCCCGAGCGCACGTCGATCTTGGTGCCGAGCGCGGAGGATTCGGTCGCGATCTGCCTGGCGGAACGGGAAACGCTGCCCTGTAGCAGCATGTCGGCGGTGAGCGCCGCGAGACCGGGACCGAACGAGGGTTCATCGACTTCGCCGGTCTGGAGCACGAGCGCCACGGTCGCGCGCTTTGCGGTGCCGACATGGATGAGCGTCGTCCGCAGGCCGTTCTTGGTGGTGAACGAGCGGATGGACTGACCTTCGGCGCTCGCAGAGAGAAGCGCCGCGAGCAGTGCAGCGATGGGGAGCTTCATCCCTGCAAGGTACGCCGCGGTGCGCGATACGACTGGCGAAGAGTGTGAGTAAGATCACTATCTTCATCTCGTGATCACCGTGCATCAGGGCGACAATCTGCGTGTGCTCGCTGCAATTCCGGCCGGCGCGTACGACTTGGTCTATATCGATCCGCCGTTCAACACGGGGCGAACGCAGCAGCGCACGCGGTTGAGCACCACACGAAACGCAGATGGCGATCGCACGGGATTCGGCGGAAAGCGTTACGCGTCGACCAAGCTCGGCAGCGAGCGATTCGCCGATTCGTTCGACGACTACATCGCGTTCCTCGAGCCGCGGCTGATCGAGGCGAAGCGCGTGCTGTCCGCCGCCGGGAGCCTCTTCGTGCATCTCGACGCGCGCGAAGTGCACTATGTAAAGGTGTTGCTGGATGAAATGTTTGGCCGGGCCTCATTCATGAACGAAATCATTTGGGCGTACGACTACGGCGGCCGCAGCAAAACCAAGTGGGCGCAAAAACACGACACCATTCTTTGGTATGTGAAGGATCCAGCGCACTACACATTCCGGCAGTCGGAGTCGGACCGTTTGCCGTACATGGCGCCGGGCCTCGTCACGCCTGAGAAGCGCGCTCGCGGCAAGCTGCCGACGGATACATGGTGGAATACGATCGTGAGCCCGACCGGGAAGGAGAAGACGGGCTACCCGACGCAGAAACCGCTCGCCATTCTCGAACGGATTGTGAAGGTGCATTCGAAGCCGGGGGACAAGCTGCTCGATTTCTTCGCCGGGAGCGGATCGTTCGGCGATGCCGCGGATAGGCACGGTCGCGATGTTACGCTCGTAGATTCGAGCGCGGCGGCGATTCGGGTGATGCGCAAACGGTTCGCGGGGCGCGGCGCGCGATTCGCGAAATAGCCGCTACTGATACTGGATGTAGATCGGCCGAGGGTGGAGTCGAAGGATCTCGGCGATCGTGGTGCGGGGAAGATCATTACGCGGTTTGTAGAACTGTTTCCAGCCCGCGAACTGCACCGGCTCAGCTTTGATCCACTTTCGAAAGGTGTTCTTCTTGAGATCCGGCGGCCCGAACCCATCCATGTCCATCACGATCTGCACGCGTGGGTCGAGCGCGATTTTTTTCGTGTTCGTGACTCCGTGCTGCGTGAACCGGTGGACGACGAGCACCTTGGGCGTCAGCGAGTGCTTCGTCACGAGGTCGGCGAGAAATCCAGAGGCGTAGTTCACATCCGCCGCGTCATAGGTGCCGACTTTCTTCCCGGGCGGCGTCGCGTCTTTCATCGAGAACTCGGGGTCGATACCGAGATGAAAGTTCGGCCGGCTGAGAAATCCTGCGAGACGCGGCAACTCGTCGCGCAGATTCGACTGGCCCACCTGAATATCGAGAAACACCAGCGCATTTCGCTTGGCGGCCAGCGTCGCGACGCGCTCGATGAGCGACGAGTCCATGCGAAGCCGGTAGCGTCCATCCTTGCCAGGCGCCGCCTGCGCGACTACTGCGATCAGGTGCAGCGCGGGCTGCACCGGTGTTGTGGGATCCGCCTTGGTCCAACCGGCGACTTCGGTGTCGAGCTTCCTGAGCATTTCCTCCGGCTCGTACTCGCCGAGGACGCCCATCTTTTTGGACAGGAGATTGCCGTAGAACGCAACGATGCGCTTGCCGGGAAGAATCGAACCGGGCAGTGGGTCCGGTGTTTTCACCGGCCACATCGCGTCGAGGATCGAGTCTTCACGCGCCTGCGCGATACTGTCGGCGTTCGGCGGTGGCAGGGTTTTCTTTTTCTTGTGCGCGGTGTCGGGCGCCGCGGTTTTGTGTTTCGGCTTCGGCTTTGGCGCCGCATTGTCGGTGGTCGACTGGGCGGCGAGCGGCGCCGCTGCGAAAAGCAGGAGGGAGAGCAGAGTCTTCATCACGCGCGTTGACGATCTTCGGACTCCTCTCGTAACTCAAGCAGTATGGAGAGGGAGTGTAAGTCGGAGGGATGAGTACGAGAGAGTAGCTTGGAGTATAAGTCGGAGTCGGAGTTGAAGTGTGAGTCCGAGTCGTAGTGGGAGAGGGGGGTCTGAGTTCGCTCCCACTCCGTCTTCAACTCGAACTCCCACTCAGACTCCGAACTACTTTCTCGTACTCATCGCTCCGACTTACACTCCCTCTCTCACTGCCGTCATCGTCAGGGAGCTATGATGTCGATTCGGTGGTCTGCTCGAACCGTGTATTGTCCCGCCACCGTAATCTCGAGCTGCACGATGTACGATCCCTTCTTGAGCGTCGAGATATCGAGCTCAATCGCGCGTGGCGACGTGCTCACGCCGCGCGCCGATAGATCCTCCACCGCCACGCTCACCGGCGTGGCCTCGGTCACCAGCTTCAGCGCCTTTGCCTGCCGGCGCAAAAAGCCTGATTCCTCCACTTCCTTCACGACCGTCAGCGATACGTTCATCTTCTCGCCGTTTGGATCGGTGCCGTACGACTCCCAGTAGACGCCGAGTTTTTCGTCGGCGCGCAGGCGCTCGGTGGGCACCGCGTGCGGCGCGGCGTCTTCGACGGTAGCGGGAAAACTGCCGTACGGCTTGTAGAACAGCAGATCCGAAAGCGTCACCCGCGTGCCCACAGCGAACGGAGGCCGCACGCCGTACCGCGCGCGCGCCACCGCGCGCCGCTCAGGCGCTGCGACCTCAGCGCTCATGAGCAGCGGGCCCCACGGTGCTTTGGCGATCAGCACGTCGACCGGTTTCGCGTCCTTTACGATCTTCCCGTACGCGACAGGTTCTGTTCCCGGGGTCACGACGAGCGCCGCGGTGATCTTGGCTCCCGCGAGTTCTGGCATGGTTCGCGAATCGTACGCGAGCACCACAAGCGCGCTGTCGCCGCGATGAAACACCGCCTTCTGATGTTCGAGCGGCTTCAGCACCGTCGCGTATGCCGGACCGTAGCGACCGATCACGGGCGGCAGCTGCAGCCGCCAGTTGGCCGAGTCGGAGAGCGACGGTTCGTTGATGACGAATCCTGCAGGGATCATGCGGTAGGCCGGCATCATTTCTTCGCCGGTAATACCGTCGCGCGACATGGCCCATGCGCGTTCCCATCCGAAACGCAGCATGAGTTCTCTCTCGTCGTCGTCGAAGCCGAACTGGTACTGGCTCGGCCCGTCCTTCAGCAGCTGCGCCATCGTCATGCGCGAGTACCACTCGGTGCGCGTGTCGTTGCCGGGCATCGAGTAGAGCGTGCGTCCGAGAAACCACACGCGTTCCTCGAACGCGCGATGCTGCGGATCGCCGCACTGCGAGCGGCGATACTGCTGGCGCGCGTCGTCGTCGATGAGCAGCGACACGTCGTGCCACGCGCACTGGTCACGCGTGAGCATCTTGCCGATCGCGCTCTCGAACGTCTTCTCCGCGACGGCGTAGTCGCCGAGTTCGTGCTGTGCGAAGCCGATGAGAATCTCGCACCACCATCCGCCCACTTTGCAGGCGCGGGCGGCGTCGAGCGCCTCTTTCTGGCGTCCGGCTTCGTCGAGATAGCGCACGCGCTGGCCGGTAATCCAGCGGTCGCCCGGGGTGGCTTTGTCGAGCGATTCGAGCGTCTCCAGGAAACGATCGCGCGCGTCCGTGATCGTCTTCGGTTCTTTCGGCATCACCGCTTTTTCGTTGTACCAGTAGCAGAAGCGGCCTACGGTTTCGTCGCAGTTGCCGGGGCGGCCGACGCTCGCGTTCGGCAGGTGCAGACGGCGGTAGTGTTCGAATTCCTGCTGCGCACGGCGCGCGGCGTCTTCAGATGAACCCGCGGGCGCAGCTGCCGACGCCACATTTCCGGGTTCGCGAAGCACCTGGGCGCGAGCGGGCGCGGCGGCGGCGGCGGCCAGCGCGACGAAGGTGCAGAGCGTAGTGCGAGAGTTCATGGTCATCATATACACATCAGTACGATAATAGAGCCGGGTGCGCCTGCGTACTCCAGCACCACAACAGCACCTCTCCACGAGGGCGCCCCGCCGCATATTTTCCTGAATGGCATCCATCGTCTTTGAAGGACTTCATGCGGACGCGCAGGCGCCGCATCGCGGAACAGCGGGGAGCGCGGGATACGATCTGGCCGCGTATCTCTCATCGCGCACCGTGCGCATCTGGCGCGACGGCGTGTCGCACGAGCGGCCCTGCATCGAACACAATGGCGCATTCACGCTCACACTGGCCGCTGGCGAGAAGGCGCTGGTGCCGCTCGGCTTCAAGGCACGATTGCCGGAGGGATTCGAAGCGCAGATCCGCCCGCGCTCGGGGACGAGCGTGAAGACGGATCTCGTCATCGCAAACGCGCCCGGAACGGTTGACGCGGATTACGCCGACGAATGGTGCGTGCCTGTGAAGAACGGCGGATCTGCGCCGCTCGTGATTACGCACGGCGACCGGATCGCGCAGATGATCGTATCGCGGTTCGAGGCGCTCGAGTTCGGTGCGGGCACGGTGGCGCGTTCCACCGATCGCGCCGGGGGATTCGGCTCGACGGGCACCGGCATGAGAACGGAGCCGTGATCTCCGCGTGAACGCGAGCATTCGCCTCAGCGCCTGCGTCGCGATCTCGCTCGCCACGGCTGCCGGTGCGTGCGGGAGGTTCCCGCAGTTGCGTTCGCCGACGGCCAACCGGCAGCCGATAGAGAGCGCGAAGTCGTTCGTTGAGAGCGACGGGCATCGCATCCGCGTCGATGTGTATCAGCCCGCGCGCGCCGGCCGAAACCCCGCGGTGATCCTGCTTCACGGTTCGAGCGGGATTCACCTGATCAATCCCAGCCTGGTCAATCGCTATGCCGCGGTGCTCGCCGAACAGGGCATCATCTGTTTCGTGGTGCACTACTTCGACGGCACCGGAGATTTCATGGCGAGCGATTCGGTGGAGGCGGCGAACTATTTTCACTGGGTCCGCGAGCTGCACGACGCCGTGACGTGGGTTCGGGCGCGCCCGGACGTGAGGCCGAACCAGATCGCGTTGATGGGGCATTCGCTGGGTGCATGGCTTGCGGTCGGCGCGGCCGCGGCGGATCCGCGCATCGCGCGAATCGTGCTGCTCGGTTCCGGTCTCGAGCCGTTTCTCGCCGACAGCATCAAGCGTATGCCGCCCTCGCTGATGTTCCACGGCGACAAGGACAACGTGGTTCCGCTCTCCGACGCCGACCACCTCGCCGATTTTTTGCGCGCGCACCGCTTCTCGGTGCAGTACAAGATCTATCCTGGCGAAGGCCACCAGTTCGCCGATTCTGCAGCGACCGATATGCTGGAGCGCAGTGTTCGCTTTCTCGCCCCGGATCTGAAGCGCGCCCCTGGCAGATAGTCACGAACAACTTCGGTTAACCAAGAAACACAAAACGTGTTAACTCGTTTTGTGTTTCGCTAGTCGCAGTGCTCGCCCAGCGAGCACCCCGGTCGCCTTGCCGCCCTCCACCGCGACCCGCCCGTTCACAAACACCCACCGCATCCCCACGGCCAACCGCTCGGGCGCGGCGTACGTCGCCAAATCTCGAATCGTTTTCGGATCGAACACGATCACATCCGCGAACCACCCGACCGCAATCTTCCCGCGTTCCACGATCTGCATGTCGCGCGCCGGCTGGCCACTGCCCGCCGCGATTGCGCGTTCCATCGATAGCACCGGCCGGTCAAGCACGTAATCGCGAATCTTCTTGGGAAACGTTCCGAACTTTCGCGGGTGGCCGTCGGATCCGTCTGAGCAGGTCGTGACGAAATCCGCGCGCATGAAGGCGTCCATGTCCTTCCCGTTCATGTTGAACGACGCGACGCTCTGATCGCCGACCGACCGGATGATCTGCAGCGCGGCTTCCACCGGCTCGACATTCCGCATTTCGCCGATCGCGTCGAGCCGCCTCCCCTCGAGATCGCGTTGACGCGAGCTCACGATCAGCATTGCGCTCGCGCCGCCGCGGCGCCGGAGATTTTCTCGCATCGCCGCCGCGAGTTTGGCGTGTATCGCCGGATCCGCGATGCGCGCGAGCAACGAGTCGCGGCCGCCGACTTCCGCCCACCGCGGCACAAGGGCCGACACGAGACTCGTGCCCGATGCATCGTATGGATATTGGCACGCCGAAACAGTCAGCCCTTCGCGCTGCGCAGCGTGGATCAGCGAGATGACGGTGTCCGCGTCACCGAACACGTCGACGCCAAGCGCCTTGATATGCGAGAAGTGAACGGGAATGCGCGCCTCGCGCGAGATGCGCAGCACTTCGCGCACCGACGCGAGCAGGCCGATCGTGTATGAACTCTCATCGCGCTGATGCGTGTCGTAGATCCCGCCGTGCGCGGCCGTGACCTTTGCGAGTTCGATCACCTCCTCGGTGCTCGAGTAGCTGCCGGGAGCGTAGTAGAGTCCAGTCGACATGCCGATCGCGCCCTCGGCCATTCCGCGCTCCACGAGCGCTTTCATCTGCTGGAGCTGTGACGCTGTGGGCGGTCGATCCGACATGCCCATCACCTCGCCGCGGACGCTGCCCTGCGGAACGAAGAGCGCGGCATTGGTGCCGATGCCAGTGGAATCCCAGCGCGCGAGCAGCGCGCCGATTCCCACCGGCCCGCTGCCGTCGTTGTTCGTGACGACGGTCGTCACGCCTTGCATGAGGTAGTCGACGTTCGCGCGTCGAGTGGCGTTCGAGAGATCACTCTGCGTGTGCGTGTGCGGGTCGATGAACCCGGGCGCGACGATCAGGCCGGTCGCGTCGATCGTGCGCGCCGCGGAGATGCGCGCGGCTTTCGCATCGCCAACGAATACGATGCGGTCCGCGCGAATCGCCACGTCGGCGCGGCGGCCGGCGGCGCCTGAGCCGTCGTACACTGTTCCGCCGATAATGAGAACGTCTGCTGCTGTCTGCGCCGCTGCGGGGTGCGCCGAAATCGCTAGTGCGAACGCCAGCGCGACTCGTCTCACGGATCGATGATCGTGCCGGTGGGGAGCGAGAATGAAACCGTGGTCCCTGCGGTCACTCCGTGCGACGTCATCCAGCCTTGGTTCGCTTCGAGAGCGTAGCGACATGAGCTCGTCGGCATGTGGAATACCAGCGACTGCGCGGCCATCTCATCAACATTGATCACCTTCATGTTCGCGTCGATGAACGCGATCGACAGTGGCGTCGGTGTGTTCTTCATCCAGAACGCGCAGTTCGACGGTGTGTGATCGGTGCCGAACACGAATAGCATCCCGGAATTCGCGCCGAGCGACATGACGTTCATGAGCCCGGTGTCACGCGCGGCGCTGGTCGATGCGATCTTCGCCGAGATCGTGCCACCGGAGAATACGACGTTGATGGTCGTGCTCACGGGAGTCACCGGTGAGTCGCTCTTGCCGCTGCAAGCGACGGCGGCGACAAGCATCGAAACTGAGAGAAGTCGTTTCACAGAACGAAAGCTAGCCGCCTCTCGGTTTCTTCGCGCCTTTCTCGCCGATTGGCACCCGCCGCGGCGGCCCCGTCCGGATCGCATCGTCGCCAAACTTCTCGCGCACACGATCCACCGCGCGCGAGAGATCGCGGTCGCGCTCCCGCTCCGGCGCCACGCCGTTCACCATCGGCGCTTCGAACATCGCCAGCTGCTCGGCCCGTCGTGCCGGCGACAGGTTTGAGAGCGAAATCCCCGCGAGACGCGCGGGGCCGCTGTGCTTCGCGCGAAGTTTCGCCAGCAAGGTCTCCGCAGGCTCGGTCACACCACGATCCGATTCGACGGGCTCGGGCAGCGTGTGGCCCATCGAGTACGTTGCGAAATCGCTCGTGCGCAGTTTCACCGTGATCGTGCGCGCGGCGAGGCCGGCGCCACGCAGATCGGCGGCGACCTTCGCGCCGAGGTGACGAAGCTCGGACAGCAGCTTCGCAGGGTCGGAGATGTCGCGGCCGAATGTTTCTTCGCGGCTGATTTGCCTGTTGCGGTCGCGCGCCTCGACCGCCGTCGCGCTGACGCCGCGCACGCGGTCGTGCAGCCATGCCGCGGTCTTCGGCCCGATCCAGCGTTCAAGCGTCGGAATATCCTGCTGCAGCGCGTCGTTCACGGTGACGAGCCCCACTCCAAGGAGGCGCTCCTGCAGCTTCGGCCCGATTCCGGGAATCTCGGCGAGCGAAACCTCGCTCATGAACTTCGCCACGCCGCCGTCAGGAACGATGTGCACGCCGCCGGCGTGCGGTGACCGCGACGGTTTCGCGCGCTCCGCCGCCAGTTTTGCGATCAGTTTGTTCGGTCCGCCGCCGATCGACAGCGAAAGTCCCGTCGTGGCGAGAACGTCGGCGCGAATGCGTCGCGCCGTGGTGACGAGCGATTCCTGATGGTAGAGCGCCTCCGTGCCGCTCAGATCGAGATACCACTCGTCGATGCTGGCACCCTCGACCACCGGCGTGTATCGCTCGAGCACGCGGCGAATCTCGCGGCTCGCGTCGGAGCAGGCGTGACGCGGCACGGGGACGCACATGGCATTTGGGCAGAGGCGAAGGGCCTGCGCGATCGACATGGCGGAGCGCACGCCGAACGCGCGAGTCTCGTACGACGCGGAGCACACCACGCCGCGGCTGCCGGGTCTTCCTCCGACGATCAGCAGCGCCGCCTTGCCGGCGCCCTCTGGATCGACTTTGCGCGCGACTGCTACAAAGAAGGCGTCGGCGTCGGCGAGGAGGATGCGGGCCATCCGAAAAGAATAGACAGGAGAACCGAAACGACGGCAAATGGCGAGTCGTTAATGGCAACGGCGGCGAGTGGGTTGATGCTCCCACTCGCCGCTGTTGCTAATAACGACTCGCCATTCGCTGTCTTACGGCAGCTCGATAATCACCACGCGACGGTTGAGCGCCCGTCCGGCCGGATTGTCCTTGCCGTTGATCTCGTTGTCGGCAACCGGCTGCGATTCGCCGAAGCTCCTGGTGCTGACGCGAGCGATGTTGACGCCCTGCGTCCCGAGGTACGCCTTCACCGACTCAGCGCGGCGCATGCCGAGCTTCATGTTGTATTCGTCCGAACCCTTGCTGTCGGTGTTGCCCTGGATTTCCACGTTCACGTCGTTGTGGTCCTTCAGGTAGCGTACCGCAACCTGTAGCGTGTCCTTCGCGCCCTTGGTCAGCGTGCTCTTGTCGAACTCGAACAGCACGGCCTTGAGCGTGAAGAGTTCACGTGCACGGGCAGGTGCCGGTGCGGGCGGTGGTGTCGGAGCGGGAGCCGGAGCTACGACGACTGGTGCCGGCGGCGGTGGCGGCGGCGGTGCCGGAGCGGGAGCAGGCGCCGGAGCGGGCGGCACGTATTCAGGAGCCGGCGCGACGTACTCAGGCTTGCACGGGCTGTTGCGCGCCTTGTTTCCGAGGAACCAGCTGACGCCGAGTCGAACATTGAACGTTTGCGTTGCGGCGCCGGGCTTCGGAGTCTGGTCGGACGGGTCCTTGAAATCTTCGACGATGTCAGCGCGCCACGACCACCTCGGGCTCATGCACTGACGAATGCCGATCGTGGCGTTCCAGCCGCCGTCGTACGCATTGTGGGTGGTGTCGCCCTTGTAGTTGGTCCCCGTGAAGCCGCCGCCAATGAGCAAAAACGTCTTCCGCGAGAGCGGCCAGTTGTAGATCAGGTCGACACGGTTGTTCCAGACGTTGATCGAGCTCTGGGTGAGCGTGTGCGTCGGGATGACAGACGCGTCATACTCAAGCGCGATTCTCGGAAGCAGGAACACGCCGAACCGGGCGCCTCCGCCGAAGTTGCTCTTGATATGCGTAGTGTCTGCAAAATTGCTGAACTGCCCGAAGATGCCTGCTTCGACTGCGATCCGCTGCTGCGCTTGCAGCGAACTCGCGGCAAACGTCAAAAGCGCTGCTGAAACCAAGTAACGTCGCATGCTGTGTGACTCCTTGTGGTGGACGGAGCGCCTTCCGTGATGTGCGGCGATCCATCGTGCGGTTTGCTGTGAATGAGGGAAACCCACACTGGATAAACTGCCCAATTGGGGTGCAAGGTTGCACTGACCGAAAGGAGTAGCCCGGGATGGCACTTTAGTGGTAGAACTGTCGCGTTTCGGCCTCCCGGCGGTAAAATTCCCGATGCTTCGTTTCCTGGAGGCGGTTCGCGCGCTCCACCCGTCTACGCCCACAATCGGCGCGCCGTACGCGGCGTGGCATGCGTGGTCGTGCGAACATCCGGATGAGTTTTGGGCGTCGGTCTGGCGATTCACCGGCATCGTCGCGGAAGAGCATCCGGGACGCGATCCATGGGATCAAGTCGTGCACGGCTTCGACCGCATGGCGCCGCCCGATCCCGAGCTCGGTCCGCTCTGGTTTCGCGGCGCGCGACTGAATTTCGCGGAGAATCTTCTGCGCAGACGCGGCGATTCGGCGGCGATAATTTTCCGAGACGAACGCGGGTCACGCCGGGAGATCAGCCACGATGCGCTCGTCGCCGGGGTCGCGCGCATCGCGGCCGCGCTGCGCGCGAGCGGAGTTCGCCCCGGCGATCGCATTGCGGGATTTCTTCCGAACATTCCGGAAGCGGTGATCGCGATGCTCGCGTGCGCGTCGTGCGGCGCGCTCTGGTCGTCGTGCTCGCCGGACTTCGGCACGGCGGGCGTTCTCGACCGGTTTGGACAGATCGAGCCGCGTGTGCTGTTCGTCGCCGATGGCTATCGATACGCGGGAAAGGAGATCGACTCGCTCGGCCGCGCGCGCGAGATCGTCGCAGCCGTTCCGTCGATCGAGCGCGTGGTGGTGATTCCCTTTCTGCGCGACACAATACGCGATGCCGCGCTGGCCGATATGCGCGGCGCGGAATCGTGGGAGCGGTTTGGAGCGCGGGGCGATGGCGCGCCGCTCCAGTTCGAACGCCTGCCGTTCGACCACCCGCTGTACATCATGTACTCGTCCGGCACGACGGGACCCCCGAAGTGCATGGTGCACGGAGCCGGCGGCACGCTGATTCAGCACCTGAAAGAGCATCAGCTGCACACGGGCATCGCCCCGGGTGATCGCGTTTTCTATTTCACGACGTGCGGCTGGATGATGTGGAACTGGCTCGTGAGCGCGCTCGCGAGCGGCGCGACGATCGTGCTGTACGACGGTTCACCGATGCCGCAAGGCTCGCATGCCGCGCTTTGGACGATGGCCGCCGAGGAGCGCGTGAACGTGTTCGGCACGAGCGCCAAGTTCCTCGCGACTTCGGAGAAGCACGGGTTAAAGCCGGCGTTGACGCACGATTTGCGCGCGCTGCGCATGATTCTCTCAACGGGCAGTCCGCTCGCCGCGCACGGCTACGACTATGTTGAGCGCGACGTGAAACCGGGTGTGCACGTCGCGAGCATCTCCGGCGGCACCGACATCATCTCCTGTTTCGCGCTCGGCAACCCGATGCTGCCGGTACATCGCGGCGAGCTGCAATGCCGGGGACTCGGCATGGCCGTGGAGGTGTTCGACGAGCACGCGAAATCGATGCGGCTGACCGCCGGCGAGCTCGTCTGCACAAAGCCGTTTCCGTCGATGCCGGTCTCATTCTGGAACGATTCGAACCGCGCGAAATACAATGCGGCGTACTTCCAGCTCTTTCCGGACGTCTGGGGCCACGGTGATTGGGCGGAGATCACGGAGCACGACGGCGTGATCATCTATGGCCGCAGCGACGCGACACTCAACCCGGGCGGTGTTCGCATAGGGACGGCCGAGATTTACCGGCAGGTCGAGCAGCTCGATGAGGTGCTGGAGAGCGTCGTCGTCGCGCAGCAGGTGCACACACCAATCGGCGACGACGAGCGCGTGGTGCTGTTCGTGCGGTTGCAACCGGGTTTGACTCTGGGCGATGGGTTGCGCGAGAGAGTCCGAACGCTCGTGCGCGCGAGCTGTTCACCGCACCATGTTCCACAGGTCATTATTCAGGTAGATGACATTCCACGCACGATCAGTGGCAAGATCACGGAACTCGCGGTTCGTGACGTGATCCACGGCCGCACAGTCAAGAACATCGACGCGCTCGCCAATCCGGCCGCGCTCGAATTATTTCGCAACCTCCCCGAACTCGACCACTCGCAAATTCCATGAGCGCCACCGCCCTGCACGAGACAAAGACTCTGGTGACCGCCGACGACATCCGTGCCGCCCACGACGTGATTGATTCGCGCGTGCGCCGGACGCCGATGATGCATTCCGTGCAGCTCAGCGACCGGCTCGGATTCGATCTGCACCTCAAGCTCGAACTCTTTCAGAAGACCGGATCATTCAAGGTGCGCGGCGCGCTCAATCGTGTGCACGCGCTGACGGCAGAGGAAAAGAAGCGCGGTGTGGTCACGATGTCCGCCGGCAATCACGCGCAAGGCGTCGCGTTCGCTGCGCGGGAGATGGGGACGCACGCCGTGATCGTCATGCCGGCGAAGGCCGTGAAGAGCAAAGTTGAGGCGACGCGCAACTACGGCGGCGAGGTCGTCCTCACTGAGGCCGATCTCGTCGATACGATGAACGCGATCAGGGAAGAACGAAATCTCGTGGTGGTGAGCCCGTTTGACGATCCCGAAGTGATCGCGGGCGCCGGAACGGTGGGCGATGAAATTCTCGATGACGTGCCGCTGGCCGACGTGATCATCACCGGAGTGGGCGGCGGCGGAATTCTGAGCGGGGTCGCGGTCGCGGCGCTGGCGAGGAAACCGGACATTCGCGTGATCGGCGTTGAACCGGTGGGCGCTGCGGCGATGCAGCTCAGCCGCGAGCGCGGGTCACCGCAGAAGCTCGACAAGACCGACACCGTCGCAGACGGACTCGCCGCGCCGCACGCCGGTGCACTGACCTACGCGCACGTGATTCAGCTCGGACTGGAAATCGTGACGATTCCCGACAGCGCAATCGTGGATGCGATGTGGACGATTATTGAGCGTTGTAAGGTGCTTGCAGAGCCTGCTGCCGCGGCTGGTCTGGCGGCGCTGCTCTCGGGTGCGGTGAAGGTCGATCCGGGTTCGAGCGTAGTCTGCATCGTGACGGGCGGGAACGCGGACAGGGAGAAGCTCCGCTCGCTGGCGTAACCCGGCTATATTTCCCCCAAGGCACTCCACAGGGGGAAAATGATGTCTGCGCACGGGAAGCACGAGATCATCGCCGGACAGGGGCTTACCACTACCAAGGCCCCGTACATCGAGAACGCCGTCGAAAACGGCGAGATGTATATCGAGCAGCCCTACGAACTCTACTCCCCGGAAAACCATGACGCGTGGCAGCGCCTCTATGCGCGCATGCAGGACCGCTGGGCGCGCTACGCGAACCCGAAGTTCCTCGACGGCCTGGCGACGCTCTGCTTTGAGGCGACGCACGTGCCACGTCTCGACGACGTGAACAAATTCCTGGCGCCGCGCACCGGCTTTCGCGCGAAGGCGGTGAGCGGGTTCGTGCCCGCGTTCCAGTTTTTTGACTCCCTGAGCCGTCGCGAGTTTCCGACGACGATCACCATTCGCGACGGCAGCTCGCTCGACTATCTGCCCGAGCCGGACATTTTCCACGACATCGCCGGCCACGTGCCGATGCATACCGATCCGGCCTTCGCCGACACGCTCGTGCGTTTCGGCCAGTGTGCGCACACCGCGGCTGAACTGGTGTCGGGCGTGAAGGACGAAGAGGAAAAACTGCGCCGACTCGCGAGCATTCAGAACGCGCTGCAGCGCTTCTTCTGGTTCACGATCGAGTTCGGCCTTATGCGCGGCGACAGACCGAACGAGACGAAGGCCTACGGCAGCGGTCTGATGTCGTCGTACGGCGAGATCGTGCACTGCATTGAGTCGCCCGACGTGCAGCGTCATCCGATCCAGATGGAGTGGGTGGTGAACCAGCACTTCGAAATCAATCACTACCAGCCGCTGCTGTTCATCGTGAACGACTTCGACCACCTGTTCGAGTTGCTCGGTCAGCTCGAAACGTGGATGAAAGACGGAAAGCTCAACAACGTGACGCCGGGCTGGCGCGACATGAGCGACGCGGACGTGAAGAGCTTCCTCGAGGCAAGCTTGAACAAGTGAGATAACCCCATGACGACCATCGCGTCCCCTGCGCCATCAGTCGCGCACGACACGTTCCCGATCAACGGCACCGACTACATCGAGTTCTGGGTCGGCAACGCCAAGCAGAGCGCGATGTTCTATCGCGCCGCGTTCGGATTCGAACTGCTCGCCTATCGCGGGCCGGAGACCGGTGTTCGCGATCGCGCGAGTTATCTGCTCCAGCAGGATAAAATCCGTTTCGTGCTCACGTCGCCGGTCGGGCCTGAAGGGCCGATCGCCGACCATATTCGACTGCACGGCGACGGCGTGCGCGATCTCGCGTTCTGGGTGGACGACGCGCGCACCGCGCACAAGCTGGCCGTCGAGCGCGGCGCGCGGTCCGTGCAGGAGCCCACGGTCACGAAGGACGCCGACGGTGAGGTGGTCATCGCCGCGATCGCGACCTACGGCGACACGATTCACTCGATCGTCGAGCGCAGGAACTATCACGGCCGGTTCCTGCCGGGGTTCGTGCCGAAGTCATCGCCGTTCAAGACGGTCCCGACGGGACTCAAGTATGTCGACCACTGTGTCGGAAACGTCGAGCTCGGCAAGATGAACGAATGGGTCGAGTTCTATTCCCGCGTGCTCGGCTTTTACAATCTGCTCTCGTTCGACGACAAAGACATCTCGACAGAATACTCATCACTCATGTCCAAGGTGATGTCGAACGGAAACGGCCGCATCAAATTTCCGATCAACGAGCCCGCGGCCGGCAAAAAGAAATCGCAGATCGATGAGTATCTCGATTTTTATCGCGGCCCCGGCGTGCAGCACATCGCGATGGCGACGGACGACATCGTGAAGACCGTGCGCGACATGATGAACCGGGGCGTCGAGTTCCTCTCTGTGCCGCATTCCTACTACGAGGGCGCGAAGGCGCGCGTCGGAAAGATCGACGAGAGCTTCTCGGCGCTCGAAGAACTCGGCGTGCTCGTGGACCGTGACGACGAAGGGTACCTGCTGCAGATCTTCTCGAAGCCCGTGCAGGACCGTCCCACGCTGTTCTACGAAATCATCCAGCGCAAAGGTGCGAAGAGCTTCGGCAAGGGCAACTTTAGGGCGCTGTTCGAGTCGATCGAGCGCGAGCAGGGTCTGCGAGGGAACCTGTAATGCCCGTCTATCACACGCTGGGAAAAATTCCCCGTAAGCGGCACATCATTTTTCGCAGGCCTGATGGGAAACTGTACGCCGAACAGCTTGTGGGGAACGAAGGATTTACCGGTCCCTCGTCACTGTTGTATCACGTGCACCCGCCCACGACGGTGAAATCGACGCGGCGCATTCGCGACGTGATATACGAGGCGGATCCCGATCAGACGCTCAAGCACCGGCACTTCCGCACGGCGCGCCTCGCGCGCGGCGGCAGCCCAACGCTCGACCGCACGCCTATTCTGTTCAACGACGACGTCGCGATGCTCTACTCGGAGCCCGACAAGCAGGACGAGCACTTCTATCGCAATGCGCAGGGCGATGAAGTCGTGTACGTCGCGGAAGGCGAGGGAACACTCGAGACGCAGTTCGGAAATATCCCGATCGTGCCGGGTGATTATCTCGTGATACATCGGGGGATTCTTCACCGCTATGTGTTCACGAAACCGGCGAAACTCCTGATCATGGAGAGTCGCGGCTACGTGCGCACGCCGTCGCGGTACCGGAATGACTACGGCCAGATCGTGGAGGGCGCGCCGTACAGCGAGCGCGATTTTAAGGTGCCGCGCGATCTCGTGACGCGCGATGAAAAAGGCGACTTCCAGATTATCGTGAAGCAGTACAACGGGCTGAATGAGTTCATCCTCGATCATCACCCGTGCGATGTGATCGGCTGGGACGGCATGTTCTATCCGTGGGCGTTCAACATCAACGATTTTGAACCGATCGTCGGACGCGTGCACCAGCCGCCGCCGGTGCACCAGACGTTCCAGGGCGATGGCTTCGTGATTTGCTCGTTCTGCCCGCGGCCATTCGACTTCCATCCCGAAGCGATTCCCGCGCCGTACAATCACAGCAACGTGGATTCCGACGAAGTGATTTTTTATGCGTCGAGTGAATTCATGAGCAGAAAGGGAATCGAGTACGGCTCCATCACGCATCACCCGGATGGCATCCCGCACGGCCCGCATCCCGGACGAGCGGAAGCGTCGATCGGCGCGAAGGGTACAGACGAACTCGCCGTGATGATGGATTCGTTCAGGCCGCTGAAGGTCGCGAAGGTGATGCTGCCCGTGGAAGATGCCGGGTATCAGACGTCGTGGTTCAACGCCTCCGGTGAAGGATTCTCGCCGCCGACGAGCTGAAACTGCGAGTTAACCCGTTTCGTGTTGGTTGGTTAACTGAAGTCACTTTGGTTAACCAACCAACGAGAAACAGCTTAACGCATTTCCCATCCGTTTAAACGGATCATGCCAAAGCAAACAAACCGGCTCAAATCTCTCCCTCCGTATGTTCTCGCGTCCATTCCCCAGCGAAAGCGGGAGCTTCTAGCGAGGGGAGTTGACGTAATCGACCTTGGCGCAGGCGATGCGGACCTTGCGCCTCCCCCCGCCGCAATCGAGGCGATGGCCGCCGCGATCCGCGAGCCCGCAATGAGCCGCTATGGCTTTGCGCTCGGACTTCCTGCGTTTCGCGAAACTGTATCCGCGTGGATGCACACGCGCTTCGGTCACACGTTCGATCCCCTCCAGGAAATCATCCCGTTGATCGGATCGAAAGAGGGACTCGCGCACCTCGCACTCGCGTACGTGCAGCCGGGCGATGCGGCGATCATCCCCGAGCCCGGCTACAACGCGTACCGCGGCGGCACGCTGCTTTCCGACGGCGAAGCGTATCTCTACCCGATAACCCCGCGCACGAAATTTCTGGTCGAGCTCGACGACGTTCCTGCGGACGTTCTCAAACGCGCGAAGATTCTCTATCTGAATTATCCGAACAACCCAACCGGCGCGATCGCGCCGATGGAATATCTCGAGCGCATCGTAAAGCGCTGCGCCGAGCTCGACATCGTGCTCGTGTACGACAACCCGTATTCGGAGATGACGTTCGACGGCTACGTCGCGCCGAGTATTTTCGACGTCAACGGCGCTCGCGACGTCGCGATCGAGTTCCACTCGCTCTCGAAGACGTACAACATGACCGGCTGGCGCTGCGGCTGGGCGTGCGGCAACCGCGAGATCGTCGGCGCGCTCGCCAAGGTCAAAGGATTTCTCGACACGGGCCAGTTCATGGCGGTGCAGCGCGCGGGAGTCGCCGCGATCGAATCGTGGGCAAGCTGGGTGCCTGGCAACATCGCGATCTTCAAGGAGCGGCGGGACGCAGCCGTGGCTGCGTTCTGCGCGAACGGATTCAGCTGCGATTCGCCGAAGGGCACGATGTATCTTTGGATTCCGCTGCCCCATGGCATCCCGAGCGCGGAGTTCGCGGACCGGCTGCTCGACGAGCAGGGTGTGATTGTACTCCCCGGATCCGGACTGGGCGCTGGCGGCGAAGGATTCTTCCGCGTGTCGTTCATCACGTCGCCTGCGCGCATCGCGGAGGCCGCGGTCAGGGCGGGAAAAGTTCTGGCGTCGTTCGCGGCTACCGCTCGCTAAGAACCCGCTCCACCTCGGCGAGCGTCGCGTCGATCTCGACCGGTCTGTTTGCCCTCGCGGGCCGCGGCTCGGTTTCCTGATGGTATCGCTGAATGATTCCCGGATCCTTCAGCACATGTCCCGTCAGCACCGCCACCACGCGCTCGTGCTCGCCGATCACGCCGCGCATTCTCATTTGGAGCACGCCGGCGACACTCGCCGCACTCGCGGGCTCGCACCCGACGCCACTCGCGTCGATCACGGCCTTAGCGTCGAGAATTTCGTCGTCGCTCACCGAGGTCACCGCGCCGTTCGTCTCGGTGATCGCCCGCACGGCGCGATCCCAGCTCGCCGGATCGCCGATCTTTATGGCGGTCGCGAGTGTTTCCGCGTGCACGGGCTCGTGCGTCGAGAAGTGCGTCGCGAACGCGCTCGCAAACGGCGCGGCACCTGCGGCCTGAACCGCGAGCAATCGCGGCACGCGCGTGATCAGCCCGAGCGCGAACGCCTCACGCAGCGCCTTTCCGAACGCGGACGTGTTGCCGAGGTTGCCCGCGGGAAGCGCGATCCAGTCGGGCGCATCGTAGCCGAGCTGCTGCAGCATCTCGAACACGATTGTCTTCTGCCCTTCGACGCGCCAGGGATTGATCGAGTTCACGAGATACACGCCAAGTTCTCGCGAGCTTTCACGCGCGAGTCGCAGGCAGGCGTCAAAATCTCCATTCACCAGCAACGTTCGCGCGCCGTACGCGATCGACTGCGAGAGCTTTCCGAGCGCGATCTGTCCACGCGGCACGAAAACGAGCGCCGGGATTCCGGCGTGTGCCGCGTACGCCGCGAGCGAAGCCGACGTGTTTCCCGTTGATGCGCACGCCACGGCGCGCGCACCGATGCGCCGCGCCTGTGTCACCGCGACGGTCATGCCGCGATCTTTGAAGCTGCCGGTGGGATTGTGCCCCTCGTGCTTGAGCAACAGCCCCGCCGAGCGCGCGTACGTCTGCACTGCGCCGCGCTCGAGCAGCGGCGTGTTGCCTTCGGGATGACTTACGGGATTCTCCGCCGAGGGCATCACGAGTTCGAGGTAGCGCCACACGCCGCTCGGTTCAGCCGATGGCTTGAGTCCGCAGCGAAGGCCAAACAGTGCGAGCAGCGCAGCGCCATGCACGTCGGGCATCGCGTGCACGATCTCGAAAAGCCCGCCGCAGGCAGTGCACTCTGCGGCCGCGCTGAGTTCCGGTGTGACCGCCCCGCATTTCGCGCAGCGCTGCACGCTCGCCGCGCCTTCACTCAGGAAAAGCGACGTCGCCACGTCAGGCACTCGTCGCGTCATCCGCGAGCGTGAGCGCGCCTTTGGGCGCCACTCGCGACACGCGTGTATCGCATGCGATTCCCCGCGAGTCGTACTCTGCGCGTACCGCGTCGGCGATCTTCGCCGCGGTTGAATCGCTGTCCGTGATATAGAAGCTGGTCGGGCCGCCTCCGGAGATGGAGCCGGCAAGCGCGCCTGCCTTGAGCGCCGCCGCTTTCGCCTCCACGAATCCGGGCAGCAGCACCGCGCGGGCAGGTTCCGCGATCTGATCGTCCAGCGCGCGGCCGAGCAGCGCCATGTCGCCGCTCGCGAACGCCGCGACCATCGCGGCGACGTTGGCCATTGCTGCGGTCACCGATGCACGATCGATGAAGCTCGGCAGCACTTCACGCGCGGCGGCCGTGTCGAGCCGCTGCGCAGGATGCGCGAGCACCACACGCAGCTCGGCGGGCCACGGGAGCGAGACGATATCGACAGGATCGAGCGATCGCACGAGAATCACGCCGCCGAACAGCGCCGACGCGAGGTTGTCGCCGTGGCGTCCCGAGAGCTGCGATTCCGCGACGAGCGCGCACTCGAAAAGCGCGATCGCGTCGAGAGGATTTCCGAGAAGCCGGTTCACCGCCACGGCGCTGGCGACAGCCGACGCCGCGCTGCCGCCCTGTCCGCCGGAAATCGGGAGTCCTTTCTCGAGCGTGAGGCGAACGCCATCGCGTAGTGTGCCCGCGCGCTCGAGCACGGCGTTCGCCGCGATGCCCGCCGCATTTTTATCGGCGGCGCGCGGCAAGTCCGCGTGACCGGCGCCGGACATCGTGACGCCTGGTTCGTCGGCCCGTTCGGCGATGACACGGTCGCCCGGACCGGTGACGGCCATGCCGAGCACGTCGAGTCCTGGTCCGATATTTCCCACTCCGCCGGGAGCGAGCGCGGCCGCGCGTTCGAGTCGCATGCGTCAGGTTAGCATGCGCGCACTTTGCTGTCCATTGAGTGACGCGACAATTACATTCCGGCCCGTGAAACTCCAGAAAACGCTGACGAGCACCGCGCTCGTGTTCGTGATGTTTTTCAACGTCTCCGGAGGCGCGTACGGCGTCGAGGGGATTGCCGGCACGGTCGGACCCGGACTCGCGCTGCTGGCGCTGATCATCGTCCCGCTCGTGTGGTCGCTTCCCGAGACGCTGATCATCGGCGAGCTCGCGAGCATGCTTCCCGAGGAGGGCGGCTATTACCGATGGGTGCGCCGCGCCTTTGGCGAGTTCTGGGCATTTCAAAACGGCTGGGCGACCTGGCTCTACTCCCTGGTCGACATGGCGCTCTATCCGGTGCTGTTCAACGAATACCTGAAATGGTTTTTCCCGCAGATCGGGAGCGGCAGTGCGTGGATCGTTTCGCTCGCGGTGATCTGGGGCGCGGCGGCGATTAATTTGCGCGGAGCGCTGCCCGTCGGCAGGGTTTCGATCTGGGCGGGATCGTTCGTGCTCTTCGCGTTCTTGGCGCTCGCAGTCTTCGCGATTCCGCACGCGCAGCATGCGCCGTGGAAACCGTTTGCAAATCCGGGAACGACGGCGGGTGCGGGATTCGCCGTCGCACTTTCCATTGTCTTGTGGAATTACATCGGGTGGGACAACGCGAGCACGGTGCAGGGCGAAGTGATCGACGCATCGCGGAGCTATCCGCGCGCGCTGATGGTGGCGCTGCCGCTGGTGACACTCTCGTATTTCGTGCCGTTGCTTCCCGCGCTCGCCGCGAGCGATGGCAGCGCCTGGAAGGATGGATCGTGGCCGGCGATCGCGATGCAGGTAACGGGCGGGGCGGGGCCGTTCATCGCCTCGATGATCGCGTTCGGCGGGCTGGTGAGCGCGCTCGCGCTATTCAATGCGCTGCTGCTCTCGTACTCACGAATTCCGCTCGCGATGGCCGTGGATGGCCTTCTGCCGAAAGCGCTCGCGCAGACGGACTCGCGTGGGACGCCACGGCGTGCTGTGCTCCTGTCGGCTGTATTCTACTCTGTGTTCGTGCTCGTTCCGTTCGGAAAACTCGTCGTGGCCGATGTGCTGCTGTACGCGATCGCGCTGATGCTCGAGTTTGGTGCGCTGATTGCGCTCAGGAGACGGGAGCCGGAGTTGCGCGGCGTGTTTCGAATTCCGACCGGCACGGGTGGTGTGATTCTGCTGGCGGCGCTGCCGGCGATCGTGCTTGGCGTTGATATTTGGCTGGCGATTCGGGATGGGGATATCGCGCGGCCATCGTTAATCGGGGCGGGGATCGCGCTCGCGGTTGGGCCGGCGTTCTACTGGGGAATGAGAATCAAAGCGCCCCGGGGTTGAGAGTCTGCCCTCCCCGAGTTTAGAACTGCAATCCCGCTGCTTCAGTGCCCCACTGAGCACTCCGAAGTGAGTGGGGAACTGAAGCAGTGAGATTGTAGCGCCGAGCGGGGGGATATCAGATTGCTCAACTTGCTCAACTTGCTCAACTTGGTCAACTCGCTCAACTACTCGCGCCTAAGTGCAACCACTGGATCCATCCCCGACGCCCTCCTCGACGGAATCCAAATAGCCATCGCCGCCACTCCGATCAGCACCACCGGCACCAGCGCGAACGTGAGCACGTCGAATCCTCCACTGCCGTAGAGCTGACTGCTCGCGAGCCTTGCCGCGCCCGCCGCGAGCACAAGACCGATCCCCAACCCGAACGCGACCAGTCCAAGCCCCTGACGCATGAGCAGGCGAATCACATCGCCGCGCCCCGCGCCGATCGCCAT
The DNA here is from genome assembly GCA_025362095.1 of Gemmatimonadota bacterium. Taxonomy (GTDB): domain Bacteria; phylum Gemmatimonadota; class Gemmatimonadetes; order Gemmatimonadales; family Gemmatimonadaceae; genus Fen-1231. The sequence continues at coordinate 33,486 of JANYIJ010000016.1, forward strand.
TCGGATTCCTATCTCTCTCGTCCGTTGCGCCACGGCGTAGGCCATCACGCCATAAATCCCGATTGCCGCTAGCCCGAGTCCCAGCAGTCCGAAAATCCCGAGCACGGCGCCGGTGAGTCGCGCGGGAAGCAGCGCGATGCCGAGATGCGTTTCCATCGTGCGAATTCCTGAGACGGGCATCTGCGCGTCGATCGCGGCAATCTCCGCTCGAAGCGTCGGCGCGAACGTGATCGGATCTCCCGACGTGCGAATCTGGACCCAGCGGCTGGCGTCGAAATGCTGCTCAAGCGAGAGGTACATGAATGATGTCGGATCTTCACCGAGCCGGTCGTACTTTCCCGTGGGCACGACGCCGATGACCGTGTGATCGCTTCCCCCCGTGCGCACGATGCGGCCGAGCGGATCCTGTCCCGGCCAGAAGTGATCGGCGAAGCGCTGGTTGATGACGATGACTTTCTGCGCTGTCGAATCGTCGCGCGCCTCAATGCCGCGTCCTTTCAGGATGGAAATGCCCATCGTCTCGAAATAGGCGGGGCTGATCTTATTGAGCTCGACGCTCATCATCTCGTTCGGTGACGCCGTGTAGCCGGGAATTGTGAGGCTCCAGTCGTTTTCACCGAGCCCGAGCGGGATCTGGTCCGATGTCGAGATGTGTTTCACTGCGGGCATTGCGGAGAGCCGCTCCGTGAGGCGGCGATAAAATTCACCCGTCCGCGCGCGATCGTAGCCTTGAAGCGACGGATCGAGATTTGCAATTAGGAGGTGGCTGCTGTCGAATCCTTTGTCGATCGTCGTCGCCGCCTGGAGATTGTGCAGGAACAGTCCCGCGCAGACGAGCAGCACGATCGAGAGCGCCATCTGCGCCACGACGAGCCCGCTGCTCGCGCGAGCGCGCGACCGGCCAGCGGGCGCCTCTCCCTTCAGCGCTGGAACAAGCGAGGGGCGCGTCGCCTGGAGCGCGGGGGCGATCCCGAACAGCAGGCCGGTGAAGACGGACGCGCCGAGCGTGAAGAACAGCACCGACGGGCTCAGCCGCATGTCCGCGCTGAACGTGATATCGAACGGCAGATCGATTCGATTGGCAAGGCTGATCGCCCACGACGCAATGGCGAGCGACGCGATTCCGGATGCGGCGGCGAAGAACAGGCTCTCCGTGAGCAACTGGCGCAGCAGCACCGAACGCCGCGCCCCGAGGCTCAGGCGAATAGCCATTTCACGCGCACGGTCGCGCGCTCGGGCGAGAAACAGGTTCGCGACATTGACACATGCGATGAGCAGGAGTATCGCCACAACGGCCATCACCACCGAGGTGAGTCCGACTTCAGTGCTGCGGAACATCGGATGGACTCCAGCCTCGGACTGTGGAACGAGCGTGATGCCGTTCTGCTTGTAATCCTCGGGGTACACTCCGCGAAGCTCTGTGACCAGCGCGTCCATCCGTGCGCGCGCGGCCTTCGCCGCGATTCCGGGTTTCAGTCGCGCGATCACATTCATCGAATTGTTGTCGCGATTCTCGTATCCCTTCACGTTGCCGGGGCGCGCATCGCTCCATTGCGTGAGCGGGATCCAAAGCGCCGGCTGGACGATCGGAATCAGTCCGCGAAAGGCGGCCGGCGCGATGCCGACAATCGTATACGCGCGGCCGTTCAGGACGACCTGCCTGCCGACAATCCCAGTGTCGCCGCCGAACATCGTCCGCCAGGCGGGTTCACTCAGCACTGCCACCGGGTGCGCGTCGCGGCCGATGTCTTCCTCGGGGAGAAACAGTCGTCCCTTGACCGGGGTGACGCCGAGTATCGAGAAGAAGTTCGCCGAGACCATCTGGCCGAACACGCGCTGCGGGCGGGCGGATGTCGTGATGCTGAATTGCTCGAAAGACCACACGGCGACATCGGTGAACACGTCTTTCGTGCGCTCGCGAACACTCTGAAAGTGGGGCACCGAGCTCGATCCGTACTTCATGTCGCCGGGCCACGAGCGATAGAGTTGCACGATCTCGTTTGGCGCGCGAACTCCCGGCAGTGGCCGCAGCAGCAGCGCATCGACCGCGGAGAAGACCGCGGTATTCAGTCCGATTCCGAGTGCGAGCGTGGTGACGACAATGGCGGTGAAGCCGGGGTTCTTAATGAAGAGACGCCAGGCGAGTCGCAGGTCACGCCGCATAGTCTTGCTCGGTTGGGGAGAGACCGGTCTATGCTGGGACAGTACGCGGCGGGCCTACGGTTTGTTTCAGCGCAATCCTTACAACGAGTGAACTGTTAACCGTCGGTCGGTTAACCACGGTACAAAATCAGCCCGATCACGAACCGATCGAAATGCTTCGAAACCCGGGCTGATCATTTCACTTTTGTTTACCGATCAACTGTTAGTCGTTAACAGTTCACTCGTTTAGGGTCGCTTGTAGACAGTCCCCCCTTTCATCACGAATTTCACATTGCCCGAGCGAACCCGAGAGATATCGCGCGTTGGATCGCCGTCCACCGCGATCAGGTCCGCCCACAACCCCGTCTTCACTGCGCCGAGTCTGTTCTCCAGGTGCAG
>JANYIJ010000023.1 GCA_025362095.1 Gemmatimonadota bacterium
CACGGCATACAGCGAAAGCCGGTAGATCGAGCGCAGTTGACGAATTGGTTTACAAATTAACCAAGTGACAAAAAACGTTTTAACGCAGTTTTAGCTCCGAGATTCCACAAAGGCCCTGAACCGCGACCGAAACAGAGGCGCCGCAAAGCGCAGCGCATTCTCCCTGCACGCCGCGCTCGAAATCGTAGGACTCAATCCCTCGAATCTCCTCACCGCCCCCGCCAGCGCCTCCGCTGTTTGCTCGGCGTAGAAAACCCCCGTAGGCGTAGACGACTCCAGCCCGCAAACGGTCTCAGTCACCCCGCCCCGCCCGAACGCTATCACCGGCGTCCCGCACGCCTGCGCTTCCACCGGCGCGATCCCAAAATCCTCCTCGGCCGCGAACACGAACGCCTTCGCGCGGCGCAGATGATCTCGCACGTCTGCCTGACTCAACCTTCCGAGCAGTTCGACATTCGGCCCCGCGGCTGCGCGCACCTTCGCCGCGTCAGGCCCGTCGCCGATGATCACGAGCCGTCTGTCGGCAACGAGCCGAAACGCCGACGCGATCATGTCGATCCGCTTGTACGGGACGAACCGGCTCGCAGTCACGTAGAACTCCTCACGAGTCGCCAGTTGCCCCGGTTGGAAGTACTCCGTATCGACCGGCGGATAGATCACCGTCGCGCTCCGCCCGTACGCCCGCTCGATCCGCTCGGCAATGTATTTCGAGAGCGTCGCGAACCCGGTGACTCCCGCCGTGTTCGCGAGATCCCATTCGCGCATTCGCTGGAGCATCACGCTCGCGAGCGCCCCTTTCACACCGCTGTCGAGCTCGGCCTCACGCAGATACTGCTGTTTGAGATCCCACGCATATCGCATGGGCGAGAGGCAATAGCACAAATGCGTTTGTCCGCGGCGCACGCGAATTCCTTTCGCCACCGCGTGCGAGTTCGAAATCACGAGATCGAACTTCGAGACGTCCAGCGATTTCAGCGCGAGCGGCATGAGCGGCAGCCAGCTGCGATAGTTCTCTTTGATTCCAGGAATTCGCTGCATCACGCTCGTCGTGATCTTCGTTCCGCGGAACATCGCGCGGTTTTCGGCAGAGCGCTGATCGATCATCGTGAAGACTTCTGCGCCAGGAAAGACCGCCAGGAGCTCCTCGAGAACCAGCTCAGCGCCCCCCGGCGTTTCGAGCCAGTCGTGAACAATCGCGACCTTCCCGTTCACTGCCGTACGCCGCCCGCTGTATTCTGTTTGCCGTCTGCTCCAGACCGCCGCAGCGGCTTCCACCACGACTCGTTCGCAAGATACCAGTCCACCGTCTCGTCGAGCCCGTGCTCCAAGTCGCGGTCGGGGCGATAGCCGAGCTCCTTTTCCGCGCGCGATCCGTCGATCGCGTACCGGCGATCGTGCCCAAGTCGATCCGTGACGAACTCGATCACCGTCTCACTCTTCTCGCCTTTCGCGGCAGGCGCGCTGTGAAAGCGAGCGCGGAGCACGGGATCTTTGGCAAAGCGCGCATCGATCCGCGCGCACAGCGCCCGCACCAGATCGATGTTCGCGATCTCGGTTCCGCCGCCGATGTTGTACGTCTCGCCGATCCTTCCCTTCTCTATCACAAGATCGATACCGCGACAGTGATCGCTCACGTGCAGCCAGTCGCGACGGTTCTGCCCGTCGCCGTACACGGGAATCGCGATCCCCTCGAGCGCGTTTATCAGCACGAGCGGAATGAGCTTCTCCGGAAACTGCAGGGGGCCGTAGTTGTTGGAGCAATTGCTCGTCGTTGCCGGCAGCCCGTACGTCTGCGCGTAGGCACGAACGAGATGATCGCTGGCCGCTTTGCTCGCGGCGTACGGTGAGTTGGGCGCGTAGGGTGTGCGCTCGGTGAATGCGGGATCGTCGGCGCCGAGCGAGCCGAACACTTCGTCGGTGCTCACGTGGTGAAAGCGGAAGCGCTCGCGGGCCGCGCCCTTGAGTGTATCGAACCGCTCGCGCGCCGCTTTGAGCAGCGTGTGCGTCCCCATCACGTTCGTCTCGAGAAACACGTCCGGCGCCGCGATCGACCGATCCACGTGCGACTCGGCAGCAAAGTGCACAATCAAATCGATTTCGCGTTCAGCAAGAGCGACCCGCACATCGTCGAGGTCGCCGATGCCCGCACGAATGAAGCTGAACCGCTCGAGCTCGGCGAAGCGCGCGAGCGAGTCACGATTCCCCGCGTAGGTGAGCGAGTCGAGCACGGTCACGCGATCCGCGGGATGTGCGGCAATCCAGTGCCGCACGAAGTTGGC
>JANYIJ010000033.1 GCA_025362095.1 Gemmatimonadota bacterium
GGCCTCGATCGCCGCCAGCAGCACGGGAACGAGCATCGGAAACAGGAGGAGAGGCAGGAGCACTTCACGCGCGCGGCTTCTGCTTGCCATCGCTGCGTAGAACGTTCCAAGCGCCACGATTCCCAGCGCACCCAGCACCAGCACTCCAACGAGCGCCGGCCACGCGGCAGGCACCGTCACTTGGAAGAGTACGATTCCAACCAGCACGACGATAATCAGCATTAACCCTACAAACGCGAAATTCGCGAGCAACTTTCCGGAGAATATCGTCCACCGGGCTCCGGGATACAGCAGCAGTGGCTCCAGGGCGCCGCTTTCGAGTTCGACCTGATACGAACGGTTGAACGCGAGCACGGCCGAGAAAAGCGCCGCCAGCCAAAGCACACCAGCGGCCGCCTGCCGGATGGCCTGCGTGTCGGGGCCGAGCGCGAATCCAAACAGCACGAGAATCGTCACACCGAGCGCCACAACACCATTGAATCCCGCCTTGGAGCGGCGCTCGGTGGTCAGATCCTTCCATGCGATCGCGCGCACTCGGCGCCAGTCGTCGCGGAACGCCACTAGAGACGGCCCTCTTTGATGGTGACCGTGCGGCTCAGGATGCCGGCGGCCGGCGCGAGCTCGTGCAGCACCACGAGTGCCGCACCACCGTCCTTCACCGCGTCGTCAATCAGTCCGCTCATCATTGAGATTCCAGCTGCATCGAGATTGCTGTACGGCTCGTCGAGCAGGAGAAGCCGTGGCTGCCAGAGCAGCATGCGCGCGACCGCCAGGCGGCGCTCCATTCCCGCGGAGAATCCGCGCACGCGTTCGTTGGCTGCGTAGGTCATATCCACGCGTTCGAGCGCAGCGTCGACACTCGACGGCTCGATCCCGAGCATGTTCGCCGCGAAAACCAGATTCTCCTTCGCGGTGAGATCGTCGTACAATCCCGGCTCGTGCGCGAGGAAGCCGATGTCGGCGCGAACGAGATCGGCCTCGCGGACCACGTCATGACCGAACACCGCCACAGACCCGGCGCTCGGCTTTAGCAGCGTGCCGACGATCCGCAGCATCGTGCTCTTGCCGCAGCCGTTCGCGCCGAGCAGGCCGACGATCTCTCCGGGGCGGACCTGCAACGACACGCCCCGCAGGATCCATCGTGAGCCAAATCGCCGAGCCACGGCGTTGGCATCGATAGCGAAGTCGGACGTGATTTCGGCCATGCCGGGAGAGAAGTGAAATGGAGCGTGTGGGGATCGAACCCACGACCTCTGCCTTGCAAAGGCAGCGCTCTCCCAGCTGAGCTAACGCCCCGTGATAGAATGACAAGCTAATGCCTGCTGCAAGCATTCCGCACCCCGCATCGTGGCGAACCGCGAGCTGTGGGCCACCGAAAATGCGGAATGCGGACCCTTATTCGTGAGCCGGGAGCGGTTCCATGGTTCGCGGATCAACAGGGACCTGGACTTCATCCCTAAATGGCGACGTGAGCAGCAGCACGCGGAACTTCGGAAACGCGTCCATGAACGAGGAGTAGCAGAAGCCCCACGCGCCGAGGAAGCCGAGAAAGATTCCCGCCTCCCAGTAGCTGAAGGGCGCGTTCCCCGTGACACCGTACACCGAGGGATACACCTCGACATATCGCGCGATCCACAACCCGACGAAACTGCACGCCGCGAAAAAGAACATCGTCGGTGCCCACATCTTGGGCTTCACGCCCATGAGACCGAAGAACGGCAGCACGAACGTGAGCGTGCCCGTCGCCACGGTCCAGTTCTTCCACGCGTGCGTCAGCCGCAGCGTGAAGAAGTGCGTTTCCTCGGACATGTTGCCGTACCAGATCACGAGGAACTGCGCGAACGTCAGATAGCCCCAGAACGCCGTGAACGCAAAGCAGAGTTTACCGACGTCATGGTAGTGCGAGTCGGTGATGAGATCGTCGGCGCCGAGATATTTGCGATAGAAGCGCAGCATCACGGAGAGCACCATGAGCGACACAAGCCAGCCGCCCATGAACACCTGCCATCCGTACATCGTGCTGTAGAAATGCGGGTCGAGCGTCATCGACTGATCCCACGCGAGCACCACCCAGCCGAACGCGAAGATGATCGTCATGAAGACGGCGAGCGTTCCCTGCAGCGAGTGCGTGCTGTGCAACTCACGGCGCTCCTCGCCGAAACCCGCGCGCATCTTCGCGCGGAGTCCGGCCGCCCACTTGGCGCCGCCCTCGGGCGAGACGCCCACGTCGAGCCGCACCGACGTCCACACATACCACACCTGCAGCGCGACGAGCACGGTGAAGACCCCGATCGAGCGCAGCGCAAAGAACTTGTGCGCGAGATAGACCTGCTTCTCGTGCTGCAGCGACGGAAGCTCCGTCCACCATGGATACACGTGACTCTTGCCGAACACGATCATCACGATCAGCCCGAGCAGGGCCAGCGGCAGGAACGCCACGAAGCCCTCGGAGAAGCGGATGATTCCGCGCGACCAGCGCGCCGTGGTGATGCGCTGCACCGCCACGAACATGACGGCGGCTGAAGAAATCGTCGTGAAGAACAGCCAGTTCACATGGAACGCGTGCCACGCGCGGTCGTTGCCGGTGGCGGCGCCGAACACGAACAGCGCGAGGCCGAGCACCGTGAGCGCGAGCGAGACCGGTTTAATGATCGCGGGGAGCTGTTTCGCGCCTGCGCTGATGACGCGATCGCGCGAGATGACCGGCGAGGAGGTCGCACTCATGGCTTGATCTCCGGCTTCGTTTCGGTCTTGCTCTCTCCGGCCTCTGGCTTCCGGCCTCCGGCCCGTTCCGTAATCACCGGGTGAAAATATTTCACAGGCACCGTGGGCCCAAGGCGCGTAACGCCGGGGAGCTTGTCGCCCGTCTCACCCGGGCGGCCCACCGCGCCGACCGTCACGGGATACTTGCCCTGCAGGCCGCGCAGATAATTCACCACGTCCCATCGATCGGCTTCTTCGATGCGATTATACGACGGCATCAGTCCGCGGCCGTTGCGCATCATCCCCCAGATGTAGCCGTCGCTGCGGCCCTTCGCGGCGTCCGTCAGCAGGCTCGGCGGGAACCCGTAAGCCGGGTTGAGCGCCTTGAGCGCGCCGTTGGCGTCCCCTGCCTCGCCGTGGCACACCGCGCAGTTGATCTGGTAATACTTTCTGCCGTTCAGCAGCGAGCGCTCGTCAGCCGCAGCCGGATTTGCCAGCGACGACATGGAGTCGACCGTGCCGGGCATCGGCGAGTTGGATATCTGATAGACCGAGAGCATCGTGCCGTTGATGCTGACCGATCCCGCTGGCTGGCCGCGGAAACTCTTCAGTTCCCCGCTGTCCTTGGAGAACTCGCCCCACGTGTGCACCGACGGCTGACTCTTGAAGTCGGTGAACCAGTCGCACGCGCTCATCGCGAGCATGCACGCGCCGGCGGCGACGAGGCGCATCATCGAGTTATTGCGCACCGCGAACCTCCACCGCGCCGCAGCGGCGCAGAATGGCTTCAGCATCTTTGAGTTTTTCAGGAGCGCACTGAACCCACACGCCGTAATCGGCGCCACTGAATCGCCCGTCGTAGCCGATCGTCATGGTGAGGCGCGGGATTCCAGCGCAGATGAACATGCCGGCGACCGTCGAGAGACCGCCGACGAGCACCATGAGTTCGAACGAAAACACCGTGTACGGAATCCAGGTCGCGATCGCCTTGCCGCCGACGACGAGCGGCCAGTACTCCGAGCACCAGATCGCAATCCAGTAGCCGGCGATCGCGCCGAACAGTGCGCCAGCAAGCGTGAACTTGCGCACCGGGCTGACCGGCGGATGCACCGCATGTTCCAGCTCATGGCGCGGAGTTGGCGTGAACACCGTGATGTCGCCTGTGCGGTCCTTCTTCAGCGCCTCGATGGCGTCGACCGTCGCATCCAGTTCCCTGAACGCGCCCAGCATGCCTTGCATCATGCGTGGTCTCCCGGCGTGTCAGCTGCGAAATCGCCGACCTGCCCCGCGTGCGAGCGCTTGAGCTTTGGCGGCACGATTTCCTTGATCTCGGAAATCGCGAGCACCGGCAGCTGTCTGATGAACAGCAGGAACCACATGAAGAACCAGCCGAACGATCCGATCAGAATCGAATAGTCGACGAACGTCGGCACGTACGAGGTCCACTGCCACGGCTCGTATTCGTGCGAGAGGCCCGGCACGATGATCACGAAGCGTTCAAACCACATGCCGAGGTTGATGAAGATCGAGAGAATCCAGAGCCACGTGGGGTTGCGGCGCAGGCTCTGCGAGAAAAGCGAGAGCGGCAGAATCATGTTGCACGTGAGCATGATCCAGGCGGCCCACCACCACTGGCCGAACACACGGTTCATCCAGTACGCCTGCTCCACCGGTACGGCACCATACCAGCCGATGAAGAACTCGACGAGATACGCGCAGCCGACGACCATCGACGTGAAGAGGCAGAGCTTCGCGCCTGCGTCGAGGTGATTGAGCGTGACGTAGTGCTGAAGCTTGAAGAACTTTCGGATCGGGATGATGATCGTGAAGACCATTCCCATGCCGGAGAAAATTGCGCCGGCGACGAAGTACGGCGCGAAGATCGTCGTGTGCCAGCCTGGCACGAGCGCCATCGCGAAGTCGAACGACACCACCGAGTGCACCGAGAGCACGAGCGGCGTGGAGAACGCGGCGAGGAACAGGTACGCGCGGGCAAAGTGGCGCCACTCGGCCTCCGAGTTTCTCCAGCCGAACGAGAGCACGGAGAAAATCTGTTTCTTGATCGGGTTCTTCTCGGCGTCGCGCAGCGTCGCGACATCGGGGATGAGGCCGATGAAGAGGAACGTTGTTGAGATCGTCAGATACGTCGAGATCGCGAACACGTCCCACACCAGCGGGCTCTTGAACTGCGGCCAGAGCAGGCGCCAGTTCGGATACGGAATCAGCCAGAAGAACTTCCACGGCCGTCCGAGATGCAGAATTGGAAAGAGGCCGGCGGTCATGACGGCGAACACCGTCATGGCTTCGGCGCAGCGATAGATCGTCGTGCGGAAGCCGGCGCGGAAGAGATATAGAATGGCCGAGATGAGCGTGCCCGCGTGTCCGATACCGATCCAGAACACGAAAGTGACGATGTACACGCCCCACATGACGGGCGGGTTGTAGCCAGCGACGCCGAGTCCTTCGTGGATCTGATACGTCCACGCGGTGCCGCCGATGATCAGGCAGAGGATCGCGATGGCGAGCGCCGCAAACCATCCCTTGGTGGGACGGAGCGTCGCCATGATCTCACGATCGATCTGCTCATAATCCTTGACCGCCGGAAGCTGCAGGCCGGCCTTCGCGATGTTCGGACGCGGCATATTCTCGCCGTCCGGATGCGCCATGGTCGCCATTAGTGGGTCACCTTCTTCAAGTAGACCACGGCCGTGTAAGTGTTGAGTTCTTCAAACACGTGATATGCGCGCTCATCGTTGACGAGCTTCGAGACCGACCATTTGGGATCAGCTGCGTCGCCGAAGACGATCGCGCGTGACGGGCAGGCCTGCGCACACGCCACCGTGAACTCGTCCGGCTGGAGCTCGCGTTTCTCGAGCGTCGCGCGATTCTCGGCTTCCTTGATTCGCTGCACGCAGAACGTGCACTTCTCCATCACGCCCTTGCTGCGGACCGTGACGTCCGGATTGAGCTGCCAGTTGAGCGGCTCGGGGAACGCGTACTGCGTACGGTTCGGCTCGCCGTATCCGAACCAGTTGAAGTAGCGAACCTTGTACGGGCAGTTGTTCGAGCAGTAGCGCGTGCCCACGCAGCGGTTGTAGACCTGAACGTTCAGGCCGTCCGGCGAGTGGTACGTCGCATACACCGGGCAGACCGGCTCGCAGGGCGCGTTGCCGCACTGCTGGCAGAGCATCGGGATGACGCGCGTGTCGAACTCCGGATTGAATACGACATCCTTCGGCTCGCGGTCAATCTCGAAGTAGCGTTCGAGACGGATCCACGCCATTTCACGGCTGCGCGTGATGTTCGCGCCGAAGCCGGTGCGATCGGGCATGACGCGCGGACCCTGCCACGGCGCGCCGACTGTCGGAATGTTGTTTTCGGAGTAGCACGCCGTGACGCACGCAGCGCAGCCCGTGCAGCGGGCGAGATCGATCGTCATGGCCCAGCGCCGTTTCGCGACGCCGCTCCAGTGGTTCGGATCGTACTGGCCCTGATCCTTCGACTTCGGATCGCCGAGATCGCCTTGCGCGTCGTTTGCGACCGGCGAGCGGAGTCCCGGAAGGAAATCGTTGCTCGCCTGTCCTACGAAAACTTCTTTCTCATCTTTGGTATCGCCCGCCACGAGCTGCGCGACAGTCACGGCGCGCGCGATGCCACGCCCGTGCTGACGTCCCGCGCCCTCGGTAGTGATCAGCCGCATCGCGCCGCCCGTTTTGCGAACGGTGCACTTGGTCACGCCTGCCGCCGCACCCGAGCGCGCATCTTCGCTCACCGGCAGCAGTGACACCGCGCTCACGCCGCAGCCATCCGCGTAGCGTCCATACGCCGTGTGTCCCCGGCCCGTCGCGATCGCGACCACATCCGGACGAATGCCGATGTAGAGATACACGGGGGCGGTGACACTGCCCTGCTTCGTTTCGACGGTCGCGAGTTCGCCCTCTTCAAGACCGAGCTTCGTCGCGGTCTCGGGATGAAGCTCCACGACCGTCTGCCACGCGATTTTCGTGACGGGATCAGGCAGCTCCTGCAGCCACGGCTTGTTGGCGCCGCGTCCGTCGCCGAGCGCAGGCGAGTGATAGACGCGGAGGAAATAATCTCCCGTCGCTGCGCCCGCGCTCTTCGACGCCACAGCTTTCGGCGCGGCCGTCGCAAGCGCCGAGCCGCTCATCATTGCGGTCGGCAGTGCTTTCGTGATCGAAGCGACGCCGCCGGTGCGCGACGTGATCCACGCGCGATAGTCACCCAGCGGCTTCGCGCCTGCTGGGGGAGCCGTCTTCGTTTCGGCGCCGGCGTTCGGCTGCATCACCGCGAGCAGCACGTCGCCGGTGGCCCGCGTGTTGAAGACGGGATCCATCGTCGGCTGCAGGAGCGACAGCAGGCCTTTCGACGGCTCCGCATCACCCCAGCTTTCGAGCGAGTGGTGATCGGGCAGCACGAGGTCGCACAGCTGCGTCGTCTCGTCGGGATAGCTCGAGAATGAAACCTTGAACGCCACCTTTGCGAACGCGTCGGCGAACTTGGCGCCCCCTTGCATCGTGTACGCCGGGTTGGCACCGCGCACGAGTGCGACAGTCACCTTGCCGGCGGCCATGCGGTCACCCGCGTCGCGTACCGCCGCGTGCGATGCAAGGCCTTCAAATGCGAGCGAGGGCTCCCCGGGTTTGGTTGTGACGCCGACGTTGCCAAGCGCCTTGTTGAGCTCGTTGATCGCGGCGATGGTCTCCGTCGCCGTCTCGCCGTGCTGGTCGGCCATCAGCAGACTCGGCTTCGATGTCTGAAGGTCCTTCGCGAGCTGTTCGAGTTGTTTGACGTCGATACCTGCGGCGTCAGCCGCTGCCTTGAGCCCGCCGGTGCCTTTTCCGGTCACGGCGGCGAGGAGTGCATCGACGATGCCCTTGGTGCTGCCGGGCTTCGCGGGAATCCACGTATCGCTGTTGAGGCCGGTGAGCGAGCGGCGCGACGCGATGTAGTACGCCTTCGGTCCGCCGTCGAGCTTTGCGCGGGCGTCAGCAAAAGCAATCTGCTGTGGTACGCTGAGTCCCCAAGTCTCGAGGTAGTCTGCGCCAAAGGAGACTATGACCTTTGCGGCCGCGAAGTCGAGCTTGGGCCACGCAACGCTGTACGATGCGCGGTTGGCCGCGAGCGTCGCGAGCGGTGCTTCCGCATCGTAACTCAGGTGTGCGGGTGAGCCGAATCCGGCCAGGAACTGGTCGATGAATGCCCCCATCGATCCCTGTTCATGCTGGTTGATGAACACGACATTCGCACCCTGCCCCTTGGACTTCGCTTCGCCGAGCTTCTGCGCGAGCAATTGGATGCCACGATCCCACGTGATGGGAACGAGCTTGCCGCTCTCGCGCATCATCGGACCGCGGAAGCGATCGGGATTGTAAAGACCTTGGAGCGCCGACTGTCCGCGGCCGCAGAGCGCGCCGCGATTCACCGGATGATCGGGATTGCCTTCGATCTTAATCGCGCGCCCGTCGCGAGTCTCGACGATGATGCCGCAGCCTGCGGCGCACTCTCGGCACGTTGTCGCGTAGTAGCTGGAGACGCCGGGGACCGTGTTGTCGGGCGACGCGACGAAAGGAATCAGTTTCTCGACTTGGTCGTTCGGATAGCAGGCCGTGGCTGCGGCCGCAGCTCCGGAAACGCCGAGCACTTTCAGAAAATCGCGTCGCTTGACGCCGGTGTTGTTTTCGTTCGTATCGGCCACTGCCGAGTCGCTGTCGTGGGGGCTCATCTTGCGATTCCTAGTAGTGGCAGTTGGAGCAATCGTACGACGCCTTTTTCCGCGGCAACGCAATCGTCGCAGAATCAGGCACGTAGCCCGCGGCCTTCATTCCCTCGGCCGGCGAGTAGCCCTGCACGTGGCAGCTGACGCACCAGCCCATGTTGAGCGAGGCGTACTGGAAGACCTGCGGCATGTTGTTGATCTGACCGTGGCACGTCTGGCAGGTGACGCCGGCGTTTACGTGGCGCATGTGCGGGAAGTGCACGTACTCGGGAACCTTGTGCACGCGGACCCACGGCACGGGAGTTTTCGCGGCCGCGTATTTCTGGAGCTTCTGGATTTCAGGGCGGTCGAGCCCGATGACTGTGTGGCAGCCCATGCACGTGCCGACTGCGGGAAGTCCCGGATCGGGCGACTTGAACGCGGAGAAGTGACAGTACACGCAGTTGAGCTTGAGCCCATTCACGTGCACCGGGTGCGGAAACTTGATCGGCTGAACAGGTGAACGACCTGTACCCTGTCCGAGATAGTGCGTGTAGCCCGATGCGCCGCTGTAGGCCCAAGGACCGGGGACCGCTTTTCCGGATGCTTCACGGTTGGCGGCTTCGGTTGCCGTTTCCTTTTTTCCAGCGGGGCCTCCAGCGGGGGCCGGAGTTGCGGCGCCCTGTTGAGCGCCCGCATAGGCGGACATCATGGTGGCTGTGACGGCGATGGCAGCAACGCCGGCAATGGCAGCCCACTTCCTAAGTCCGGTCATTAACTATCCGGGGAAAAACGGAGGAGACTGGGTTAATAGGTCTTGTGAAATTCTTCACATGACCGGTGAGGGTGGAGGAAAAATGAAGATGGGACACTCACTTCGCAACCCTTAACCTCTGAACCCAGTGGGAGATGAGAGTAGAGGGGAGAAGGGAGATTCGGTACGATGCGCAGTGCGGGTGAGGAATGCGGTGGAATCCGGATTCCTCATCCGCACTCCGCATCGTATCGAGGTCCCACGTTCCTCATCCGCACTCCGCATCGTCTCGAAATTCCACGTTCCTCTTCCGCACTCCGCATCGTATCGAAATTCCACGTTCCTCATCCGCACTCCGCATCGGGCCGAACCTCCCCTCGCCCGACTACTCCCCGCTCCCCCGCTAATCCGGCAACCCCTTTCGAATGCGATCGATCGTTCGAAGCACCTCAATTCCCATTGCGCGGACGAGCATCAGTTCCCTTCCATCCGGTTCCGCACGGGCGAGCAGCGATCGCACGGAACGCATCACGTTGTCCTGATTCCGAGTCCGAAAGAACCTGATCTCCGACAGTGCCCGCTCCAGATCCACGTACGTCTGCTCCCACTCCGCCTGCTCCGCCGGCGGCGCTTCTTTTTTCGGCGGCGCGAGCACGCGCGTGGCATCGCCCGCGGCGAGGTGCAACTCGTACAGCGCGAGCATCACCGCCTGCGCGAGGTTGAGCGAGCTGTGCTCAGTGGTCGGGATATGCACGAGCAGCTGTGCGAGATCGAGCGCCTCATTCGGCAGCCCGTGATCTTCCTGTCCGAACAGCAGCGCAACTTTTCCACCGGCCGCAGTCTCGATCAACTGCGCGGCCATCTCGCGCGGCGTGGCGACGGCCCAGCGCACGGCCCGCCGCTTTCCTGCGAACGCGGCGACCTTCACGCAGTCGGCGAGCGCGGACTGCAGCGAATCGAAGTGCGTGATCTGGTCGACGAGATCGCGCGTGCCGTGCGCGATTCCCTCGATCCGCCACGGATCGTACTGCACCGGATTCACCAGGCGCAGATGCCGGAGGCCCATGTTTTTCATCGCGCGAATCGTCGCGGCGACGTTGATGGGATCCTGCGGCTCGTTGAGGACGATGACGACTTGATCGAGAACGGACATTGAGACCGATAACCGAAGACCGAGGGCCGAAGACAGCACGGGTGTAATGATAGTATTCTTCCCACCGGGAGTTTCGGTCTTCGGTCCTCGATCTTCGGTCCTCCATTGCACAGTCTCACCGATCTGCTGCACTATCTTCGCGATCCGTCCGCGCTCATCAGCGCGGTGGGGATGGTCGGCATCCCGATCATCATATTCATTGAGACGGGTCTCCTCTTCCCGATGCTCCCTGGCGATTCGCTGCTCGTGACCGCGGGACTGCTCGCCTCTCAGGCAGACGGGCCGGTGAAGCTGAACGTTTGGGTGCTGGCGGTGTGCTGCTCCATCGCGGCCATTCTTGGGAACACAAGCGGCTATTTCATTGGAAGCCGGGCGGGCCGCGCGCTCTTCACGCGCGAGGATTCACGGTTCTTCAAACGTGCGCATCTCTTGCGCGCGCATGAGTTCTATGAACGGCATGGCGGCAAGACGATCATCATGGCG
>JANYIJ010000062.1 GCA_025362095.1 Gemmatimonadota bacterium
AAATCGCGCCGAGGTCACGCAGCGCGACATCGAAGCGGCGTCGAGCCGGTTCAACAACGATCCGAACGCCGTCGTCGATCCCGACGCGCAGGCGGAGCGCACGAACTTCAATCAGCTCGACCGCATCATCGTGCGCGTGAAGGACGCCGCGCTCGTGCCGGAAGTGGCCGACGTCACGCGGCGAATGCTGGGTCGCCGGCACAATACGGTCGTCGACTACGAGATCACCGTGCCCGAGCTCCTGCTCAAACAGGAGCAACATACGAAAGACATTTTCAACGTCGTGCTTGGCGCGATCGCGTCGATCTCACTGATCGTCGGCGGGATCGGCATTATGAACATCATGCTCGCGTCGATTCTCGAGCGCATCAAAGAGATCGGCGTGCGGCGCGCGCTGGGCGCCACGCAGAAGGACATCCTCTTCCAGTTCCTGAGCGAGGCCGTATTGATCAGCGTCGCCGGCGGAACGATGGGGATCATCACCGGCGTCGGGATCAGTTACGGCATCGAGCATTTCGCGGCGATCAAGACTGTTGTCAGCTTCATGTCGGTCGCCGTCGCGTTCGGCGTTTCGTGTGCCGTCGGTCTCGCGTTCGGCATTGTGCCCGCGCACCGCGCGGCGCAGCAGGATCCCATCACCTGTCTCCGGTACGAATGATCCGCACCGTCCTTTGGACTTTCGTTGCGCTCGCGATCCTGCCTGCAGCCGAAGCGCGCGCGCAGGGGGCCATCACGCTCCAGCAGGCGATCGAGATGGCGCAGAAGCAGGGTCCGCAGGCGCGAGCCGCGATCGCGCAGCGCGAGGCTGCGCGGCAGCGCGACCATGCGTTCAATGACAGACTTTTCCCGCAGCTCTCGTTGAACGGCACCGTGCCGCAATACAGCCGCGCGATTTCCGCGGTGCCACAGCCGGACGGCACCACGCTCTACACGCCGCTTCAGCAGACCAACGGCAACCTCGCGCTGAGCCTTCGCCAGCAGCTCCCATTCACCGGCGGATCGCTCAGCGTGCAGTCGCTGCTCTCGCAGACGCAGCTCAGCGGCGCCCAGCAATTTAAGAGCTACACGACGACGCCGTTCCAGGTGCAACTCGTGCAGCCGATCTTCCAGGCGAACGAGCTGCGCTGGAGTCTTCGCGAGCAGTCGATCACAATCGACATCGCGGAGAAGCAGTACCTCGAAGCGCGCGAGCAGATCGCGATCGCCGTCACCGGCGCCTTCTTCGATTTCTACTCGGCCGGCCTGAACCTCAAGAACTCGATTGCCAACGCGGCGGTCAACGACACGCTGTACCGCCTGAACACCGGACGCGTGCAGGTCGGTAAGATTGGCGAGAACGATCTGCTCCAGAGCGAACTCGCGCTGCTGCGCGCGAGAGCCGCAGTGGATCAGGCGCAACTGGAGTTCGATCGCTCGCGCGCCGCGCTGCGCATCGCGATCAACGTGCCGCCGGGGACGCCGCTCGATGTGATCGTGGCTGCCGACGTGCCGCCGGATTTCGCGGTCGACACGCTCGTGGCTGTGCGGCAGGCGCTCAACAACGCCTCGCAGATCAGACAGAACGAGTTCAACGACGTTGACGCGCGGCGGCGAATTGCCGAAGCGAAATTGAGTGGCGGCCCCAACGCGAACGTCGTCGCGAGTTTCGGGTTGAACCAGACGTCGCCGATTCTCGATCAGGCGTACAAGAGTCCGCTCCAGGCGCAGACGTTTTCGGTGCAGGTCTTTACGCCGCTCTTTCTGTGGGGCGCGCACTCGGCCGATGTGCAGGCCGCGGAGGCCTCGCGGGAGCAGGCGGCCAGCATCAGCCGTTTGTCGGTGGCGAATATCGAGCAGAACGCGCGATTCGCCGCGCTTGGATTCGAGCAGTCGCGCCGCGGACTGATCATCTCAGCGAAGGCCGATACTGTCGGCTCCAAGCGGTATGAGGTGGCGTACAATCGTTATGTGATCGGCCGCATCACCTACACCGATCTCTACGTCGCGCAACAGGAGAAGGACGCTGCGCTGCAGTCGTACGTCGTCGCGCTCCGCACGTACTGGACGAGCTACTACCAGCTCCGCGCGCTGACGCTGTTCGACTTTGAGAAGGGCAAGCCAATCAGGTAGTTTGCGGCATGCTGCTCGTCATCGACAACTACGATTCTTTCACGTACAACCTCGTCCAATATCTCGGCGAGCTTGGGGAAGATCCGCGCGTCATTCGCAACGACGCGATCGGGGTCGATGAGATTGGCGCGCTGGGCGCGACGGCGATCGTGATCAGCCCCGGCCCCAAGACGCCGGCGGAGGCGGGGATCTGCATTCCACTGATCAAGAAATACGGCGCGACGATTCCGATTCTCGGTGTATGCCTTGGTCACCAGGCGATCGGCGAGGCCTACGGGGGCAGGGTCGTCCGCGCGCCGCGCGGGGTGATGCACGGGAAGACGTCTCGCGTGACGCACGACGGCACGGAATTGTTTAAGGGAGTGCCGAGTCCGCTCGAGGTGATGCGGTACCACTCGCTGGTAGTCGAAAGTTCTTCGCTGCCAAAGTCGCTGGTGGTCACAGCCACGGCTGTGGACGATGCTTCGGAGATACACGCCGTGAAACACGCGAGTCATCCGGTTTGGGGAGTGCAATTCCATCCGGAGTCAATTTTGACCCAGCATGGAAAGCTCATTCTGGAGAACTTCTTGCGAATGGCTTCTACTTCGGAACCGCGGAGAAAACCGGACTAGGCGCGGAGAAGTACGGATCCATCCTGGGGGGACGACAAAAACATCCGTCGAAACGTTGGACGCGGTCCGAAGTTCAGAATCAGCCCGACGTTGATGCCGGTCGCGCGGAGATAGTTCACGAGCTGCATTTCGTGGACTGGAAGAATCTTTTCGACGGTCTTCGTTTCTACTATCACCCTTCCTTCCACAATCAGGTCTGCGCGATAGTCGCCGACGTTCACGCCCAAGAAGGTCACAGTCATTGGAACTTCGCGTTCGCTTTTTATCCCGCGGGTAGCGAGTGCCACCGGCAGCGATCGTTGGTAGATCGCCTCCACGAAACCGTAGCCGAGAGCCGAGTAGATCTGATAGAACGCACCGATGATTTCGCGAGTCACGTCGCCGTGCATGAGCGCCAGTCCCGCACGCGTCGTTCCCTCAGTCATTTTCCGCGAGCCTCCGTTGTTGACTGGTATTATCCGCGGTTCCGGGGGAGAAGTCAGCGGCGAACAATTGCCGGCGATTGCATTCGGTTTCGGTCGAGGGGGTGGAATTACTTCGGAACCGCGGAGACGACCGGAAAACAGCGGAACAGGACCCGATCAACTTCTTTGTAAC
>JANYIJ010000075.1 GCA_025362095.1 Gemmatimonadota bacterium
CCCTGCAGCACCGCATCGAGCGCCGCGTCGTTAATGGTTTCGGGCGCGAGCTGACGCTCGATCCAGCGATCGGTGCCCATCGCGTTCACGCGCTCGACTTCGCCGGGACGCGCGCCGAAGGTGAGACGGCCCACGGCCTGCGCGGCCTGTTGGTCGGCAGTGAGTTCGCGCATGCCGATGATCGCGGGGTACGGCGCGGTTGGCAGCGCGGTGACCGGGCGCGCGACTCCGCCGCCGCACGCGGCCACACTCGCGAGTGCCAAGAACAGCGTTGAGCCGCGAGCGAAATAGTTCATGGTTAATGGTATGTCGTTCGACTTCAAAAGTTACGGACGCGAGCCTGAGCAAAGTTCGCGCGGTTTGTGCAAATTGTGATTCATGACACCAACAGCCGAAGCACCCGACCTCCGGTTTCCGATCGGCAAGCGCGTCCCGCCGACGTCGTTCACTCCTGAATTGCGTGCCGCGAATCTCAAGATCGTTGAAGAGACGCCGGCGAAACTGCGGAAAGCGGTAACCGGTCTCACGGATGCGCAGCTCGACACGCCGTATCGCCCGGGCGGCTGGACGGTGCGGCAGCTCGTGCACCATGTGGCCGACTCGCACATGAACGCATACATCCGCACGCGGCTCGCGCTCACCGAGGACAATCCTCCGGTGAAGCCATACGATGAAGCCAAGTGGGCGGAGCTGGCCGACAAGACGATGCCAATCGACGGCTCGCTGAACATCGTCGATGCAGTGCATGCGCGATGGCTGCACGTGCTCAAATCACTGAACGCGGCGGATTTCGACCGGACGATGTTCCATCCCGAGCACGGGAAGATTTCGATCGACGCGCTGCTCGCGATCTATGCGTGGCACGGGCCGCACCATACCGCGCACGTCACTGAGCTGCGAAAGCGAAACGGGTTTTAACGAAGAAGGCCGCGAACATTGAAGTTCGCGGCCTAAGTTGTTGCCACGCTCACCGTCATTGGAACTCTACGTCCTACCGAACGGCGGCGGGCATTCACCTATATAACGAGCGTGTGCTCGCAAAAGTTACAACCTTCACCAAGTGGAGCTGAGGGGGATCGAACCCCTGACCTCTGTCGTGCGAGGACAGCGCTCTCCCAGCTGAGCTACAGCCCCGTAAACCACTCGGGCCAGCTTCGCTGCACTTGCCAGGACCAGGCTCGCACTCGGGTCCTGATACTACAAACCCCGCCGTAAAGAACCGGGCGGGGCCGACTTCACTCCCCATATTATAGGCATGAGCGCGCCCAAAGTCAAGCTGGAGAGCGGGGCCGGTTCCCTCCTCCCCACCCCGGACGAAATCCGCGCGGCTGCCAAGCGCATCGCTCCGGCCATCCGCGAAACGCCGTTCTACAAGTCCGAAACCCTCAGCGAATTCCTCGGCGGCGATACCTGGCTCAAGTTCGAGTCCGAACAGCACACCGGCTCGTTCAAACTCCGCGGCGCGACCAACGCGCTCGCCACGCTCACCGCCGAGCAGCTCGCGCGTGGCGTGGTCACGGCGAGCGCCGGCAATCACGGGCTCGGAATCGCTGCGGCCGCGAAAGCACTCGGCGTCAAGCTCACAGTGTTCGTGCCGCGCACCGCGCCAAGCGTGAAGAAGGATCGCATCGCGGAATTCGGCGCGACCGTCGACGCGAGCGCGCCCAACTACGACGACGCGGAAATTCTCGCCAAGGAGTTCGCGGCGCGCACTGGCGCGGCGTTCGTGAGCGCGTACGCAGGACGCGAGATCATCGCAGGACAGGGAACGGTCGGGCTCGAGATCCTCGAGAAACTTCCGAACTTGCGCACGATTCTCATTCCCATTGGCGGTGTTGGACTCGCGAGCGGAATCGCGGGACTGTTGCGCGCCGAAGCGCCTGGCGTGCGGATCATCGGCGCGCAGAGCGATCGCACGAATGCGATGACCATCGCGATGCGCACCGGTCAGCCGACGACGATTCCCGATCTGCCCACGCTCGCAGACGGGCTCGCTGGCCAAGCCGATGCATACATGCTCGCGCAGGGACAGGCGGCACTCGACGAGATGGTCGCGTCGAGTGAGGAGGATGTCGCGGCGGCGATCGCGTATCTGTGGATTGAGGAGGGGTTCAAGGTGGAGGGGGCAGGAGCGGTGGGAGTGGCGGCGCTGCTGTCGGGGAGAGTTTCGAGTCTTGAGTTTCCGGTGGTGGCGGTCGTTTCAGGCGGGAACATTGACGATTCGAAACACAAGGCGGTGCTCGAGGGCAGGCCGTCCAACGAGTGAACTGTTTTCCGTTGGTCGGTTAACGAAGGTTTTCCGTCCGAGCTTCGAGAATTGTCGACGGGGTCTGAAATCGGGACGGATCACCTTCGTTAACCGACCAACGGAAGACAGTTCACTCGCAGTTCGCATTAGATTTCAAAGGTGAGTCTCTCCATAAAGTTCCTGGGCACATCGGCCAGTCGCCCCACCATCGAGCGCGGCGTCGCATCCATCGCGCTGATCCGCGAAGGCGAGACGCTGCTCATCGACTGCGGCGAAGGAACCCAGCGCCAGATGATGCGCTACGGAATCTCCTTCGCATTCGACGATCTCCTCTTCACGCATTTCCACACCGATCACGTCCTCGGCACACTCGGCCTGCTGCGCACGTTGACGCTGCAAGCACGCGCGGAACCGCTGCGCGTCTGGGGACCGCAGGGACTGCACGCATTTCTCAAGCGCGCCGACGGGCTCGGAGTCGAGCGCCTCTCTTTTCCGCTCGAGGTCACGGAGATCACGCCGGGAACCGCGATCGCGCGAAAGGGCTACTCGATTCTCCCGTTTGCCGTCGAACACCGCGCGCAGTCTGCCGTCGGCTACGCGCTCATCGAAGACGAGCGCCGCGGGCGGTTCGATCCGGAACTCGCGCGCGAGATGCGAATCCCGGAGGGTCCGCTTTGGGGCCGAATCTCGAAAGGTGAAACCGTTACGCTCGACGATGGCCGCGTGATCGACCCAGCAACGCTCGTTGGCCCCACACGCACCGGCCGACGCGTGGTGATCACCGGCGACACGCGCCCATGCGAATCAACCGTCGCGGCCGCGGCCGGCGCGGACCTGATCGTGCACGAAGCCACTTTCGGCGACGAAGAAGCCGCGCGCGCGCAGGAGACCGGCCACTCCACGGGACGCGAGGCCGCGACCGTCGCGGCGCGTGCAGGCGCGCGCAAACTCGTGCTCACGCATTTCTCGGCGCGCTATTCGCGCGATCCTTCAGATCTCGAGCGCGAAGCGAAAGAAGTTTTTCCCGAGACGACCTGCGCGCGCGACGGCATGGAGCTCGACGTTCCGTTCGCCGACGCCGACGCCGCTTCGTAGTCGCGCCATTCGCTGACCGCGGCGTCGCCACGCTGCCAGACGAATCGCGCGGATTTTCCATCGCGTTCGCCCGGAAAAATCACGAGCCCGATATCAAACGCGCGACACGATACATCGAGCTCCGCGAGCTCGCTCACGTGCGCGTCGATCTCCGCGGCGAGACGCTCGGCTTCCGCTTGCAATCCTTCAGCTTCCGGGTCCGGAGCGCTCGCGGTCGATTTCGTGGTCGCGTATTCGAACCGGCTCACCGCGTCCTGCCAGTCGATGTAGCGACGCACGAGATCCTCGACGATCCGGCTCACGAGCGGAAGCGATCGGTTGGCAAGCTCTTCCGTGTACAGCGTCAACGCGTGCGCTTCCCGGCGGCTTCGACGAGCGCCGCCTTCTCGGTCGCGCGCTCGGCCGCGCGCAGCCTGTGCCGTTCGCTCCCCGCCGCGAATCGCCGCCTGTCGGCGTCAGTCTCCAGCTCGAGCAGCGGCACTTCAGTGGGCTGGCCGTTGCGATCCAGCGCGACGTACGTGACATAGCACGAGTTCGTGTGACGCCGCGTGCCGAGGAGCATGTTCTCGGCCTCGATGCGAATGCCGATTTCCATCGACGTGCGGCCGACGAAGTTGACGCTGGCCTTCATGTGCACGAGATCGCCGACGAGAATCGGCTCGCGAAAATCCACGCGGTCCACCGATACTGTGACGCAGCTCGTGCGCGCATGACGAATCGCGCAGACCGCGGCGGCCTTGTCCATCATCGAGAGCACCACGCCGCCGAACACATGGCCGCGCGCGTTTTCGTCGAGCGGCATCATCAGCGCCGACGTTTCGTGCGCCGACTCGCTCACCTTTCGCGAAGGACGATCCGGACTCTTCGGCATCAGCGATGACGGTAGGAGGCGAGGGTGAACGGCGAGCGCGCCTTGGGGCGGCGCGGCGCCATCACGATACGCACATCGTCGGAATAGAGCGACGCGTCGCTGAACGCGCGCTTGAGCGCCTTGCGATCCTCGGCTTTCACCGTTGAATCGAGCCAGATCACGCGCCAGACAGGCGCAGTCACCGCCGCGATGCGCCAGTCCCGCCGGGTTGAATCGCGCAGCGACAGCCGCGCCGTCTCGCCGTCCTCGGCGAGCGCCGCCCACAGTTCGATCCCGTTCTGCGTCCAGCTCTGCAGCGAATCGGGGCCCATCGGCAGCTCGCCCCGCACTGCGTTCCACCACGGCGCTGCCGCCACTGCGCGCGCTTGGAGCTCGAGCGCGTTCAACGATCCGCGCGCGGCCTGGCCGGGCACCGCGAAGCGCACGCGTGGGGCGCCATCTTCTGAGTCGAGCGTGAAGCTCGTGGGATCGAACGCGAACGACGCGATCGCTTTCTCCGCGCGGCGGCTTCTCCGGTCGCGCACCATGAGCAGCGAGTCGCGCGCGCCGCGCCATTCGGCGCCCGCCTCGCCTTCCGCGCGCGCCGCGGCCGCGCCGCCGAACAGCGCCGCGACCGTCACGGCCTTGCCCGTGCGCGCATCGAGCACGCCGCGCCGCGCGGTGTGGCGATCGGTGTTGTTGCGCTCACCGGTGACGTCCACGTCCGTTCGATACTCGTATGAGACGTACGGGCCGTGCACGCCGAGCACTTCGAGTTCGGTCGTGACCGTGGTGCGCGGGTGATCGGCGGCCTCTTCATCCTTCGTGAGCGGGGCATCGTCGGGATGCGCCTTGGCGTACGACTTCGCAAATCGCGGGATGACCGAATCGGCGAATATTTCGACCGAGTCGCCGCGAATGAGATCGCGCGACCAGAGCCGCTGGCCCACGAGCACGGCGTCGAAGTATGAGCGGTCGTCGTCGGCGACGTAGATCTCGCGGAAACGTCCGTCAACGCGGGCGAGCAGCAGGGGAACGCCGCGGACGCGAATCCCTTTCGGTCCGTTCGTGACCCAGTACGACGAGTCGGCGGTGGCGACGATGAGATCGGCGGCGGGGAGCCCGGGCGACGGCGCCGCGCGCCCGCATGCGGCCAGCGCCGTTGCGGCCGCGAAACAAATTGTTCTCGCCGTGATTCTCGCCATGCCGATTTTGCGCGCCATCCGACTAATATACACTCGTGAAATACAGTCTCCTCGCCCTCTTGATGGGCTCGACGGCGTTCGCCCAGGGCGCGGTGACCACGCCCGCTCCCGCGGTTGCTCCCGCGGTTGCTCCTGCGGTTGCTCCTGCACACGTGTCCGCGCCGGACACGCAGATCATTCGCGGCATCTACGTGAACCGCTTCGCGGCGCAGAGCACGAAGCGGATTCATCAGCTCATTCAGATCGCGGATCAAACCGAGGTCAACGCGCTGATCATCGATATCAAAGATGAATTCGGCCTCAACTATTCGCCGAGCGATCCGGAGCTGCAGCGCAACGCAGGGCATTCCGGCGCCATTCCTCATCTGAAGGAACTGCTCGACACGCTGCGCGCGCACCACATCCTCGCCGTCGCGCGCATCGTGGTGTTCAAGGATTCCGTCACGGCGCGCGTCCACCCCGAGTGGACGATCCGCAAAGCCGACGGTTCGCAGTGGCGCGACAAAAAGGGAATGCTTTGGGTGAACCCCTATCACCACGAGCTCTGGGATTACAACATCCACGTTGCCGAAGACGTGGCAAAGCTCGGGTTCGGCGAAGTGCAGTTCGATTACATCCGCTTTCCTGAACCCTACAAGTCCCTTCCGCCGCAGGTATTCCCTGATCAGAACGGCCAGAACAAGGAACAGGCGCTGGCCGATTTTCTTTCTGCGGCGCATGTGCGGCTCTCCAAACTCGGCGTGCGAACCACCGCCGACATTTTCGGCCTCGTGACGAGTGTGCCGAACGCGCTCGAAGTCGGTCAGCAGTGGGAACGTCTCGCGCCGGTCACTGATGTCTTACTGCCGATGACGTATCCGTCGCACTATCCGCCGGGCTCGCTGAACGTCGCCCACCCCAACGCCGAACCGTACGCGATCATCCACGCGGCAATCCTGCGCGCGCACGAGCGCAACGCAAAGCTCGGCCTCACCGGCGAACGCGTTCGGCCGTGGCTGCAGGCGTTCACGCTCGGCAAGCCGCCATATGGTCCGGATGAAATCCGCGAGCAGAAGCGCGCCGTCTACGACGCAGGATACGACGGCTGGGTGCTGTGGAATCCGGGCAGCAA
>JANYIJ010000134.1 GCA_025362095.1 Gemmatimonadota bacterium
GGAAGCCACTTGTCGAAGCCGAGCGCCGAGTCCTCAAAGATCGTTCCAACTTTCGCGCTGAACTGCTTCCGACACGCGGAGCATTTCCAGATATAGCGGGTGCGAATGAAGGACGGATCAGCGCCGCCGCAACGTGGGCAGGCCACGCCGTTCGGGAAGCGAAGCTGGACGATGAACGCGAAGGCGCGATCCTTGTCCGCGAAGAAACGAATGGCTTCGCTCAGGGACTCTGGGTAGGCGTGTTGTTTGAGCATAGAAGGAACCTATGCCAAGGGGCTGGGTGTGTCAAGTATGTTATTGCCCTTGACAGGGCGATAGCAAAGTGATATCATTTTGCTACTACCCCAACGGAGTCCGATCCAGATGTTCCGCGAAAACGAATACCGCGCGTCAAACGGCCTGACCTCTTTCATCGTGATGCTGATCGTCGCGCTCGCGGCGTTCGGAGGTCTCCTGAAATCCGCACAGGCGCAGATGCAACTCGGCGTCGTCGTCAGCCTGCTGGTCCTCATCATCACCATGGTCATGATGGGAGGCCTGTTCATCGTGAACCCGGGCGATGCAAAAGCGCTGATCCTGTTCGGATCGTACAAAGGCACGGTGAAAACACCGGGCTTCTGGTTCGCCAATCCGTTCCTCACCAAACGGAAGATCTCGCTGCGCATTCGAAACTTCGAGACGCAGAAGCTAAAGGTGAACGACAACCGCGCCAACCCGATCGAGATCGCAGCGATCGTCGTCTGGAAAGTCGTCGAGACCGCAGAGGCGCTCTTTGAAGTCGACGACTATCAGAAGTACGTCGCCGTGCAGAGCGAGTCCGCAGTTCGCGCAGTGGCACAGTCATATCCGTACGATTCACACGCCGACAATGAACAGGCGCTCTCCACGCACACAGCCGAAGTTTCCAAGTCGCTCCAGGTTGCAATCGAAGAGCGTCTCGCGAAGGCCGGCGTCGAGGTGATCGAGGCCCGTATCAGTCACCTCGCGTACTCGCCGGAAATCGCGCAGGCCATGCTCCAGCGTCAGCAGGCCACGGCGATCATCGCCGCGCGCTTCAAGATCGTCGAGGGCGCCGTCGGCATGGTCGAGAACGCTCTCGAGCTGCTCGGCTCCAAAGGCATCGTCCACCTCGACGAAGAGCGCAAAGCACAGATGGTGAGCAACCTGCTGGTCGTGCTCTGCTCGGAGCGCTCCGCCACTCCGATTCTGAACGCGGGCACGATCTACCCATAAGGGCCGCGATCAGTGGCCGAGAAGAAATCGTTCCTGCTGAGGATCGACCGCGAGGTGCTCGACGCGCTGCAGCAATGGGCGTCGGACGACTTGCGGTCGCTCAACGGGCACGTGGAGTTCCTGCTTCGTGACGCATTGAAACGGGCCAAGCGCAAACCGAAATCATCGGATTCGGCCGCGCCGCTCTCGGAGGAATGATGATGGTGTTCCCATGCAGGACCAAACAGACCAAACAGAGCAAGCAGGCGGGCGTCGCAGCGGCGGTCGTAGCGGCGGCGGCGGCTGGGAGCAGCTTTCTCGCGAGCTCCAAGCGGAACGGACTGCACAGTACGGGCGGCGCCGGGTCGATGACGACGTGGCTGGTCTTCGGCGCCGCGGTGCTGCTGCCGGTAGTGGTTATGCTGATCGTGCGCGCAATCCGCAGCGATGATGACGACACAACGGGAAATGCAGACATGAACGCCAATTCAAGTTCCGACACGGCCGACGACGAGGCGGGCACCGTCCCTCGCGCGATCCTGCTCGCCGTGCTCGCGGCAGCAATCGCGCTGGCCGTCGGCATGTTCGCGTGGGTACAGGCGGCGCACGCGCAGGGCGCGCCGGATCGCGGCGCATTCGTCGTCCTCAACGGTGTCGACACGCTGGTGGTGGATAAGTTCTACCGCAGCGCCGACTCGCTTCGCGGCAGCGTCTTCCTGAAAGGCACGGCGCGCGTGGACTACGTCATCGCCCTCGGATCCGACAACACAGTCCGCACGATGGCGATCAAGCAGTACAAATGGGGCGCCGCACCCGGCGACGCGCCAACAGCGCAGGTGCTGACCACCATGCAGGGCGACAGCGCGATCTTCCAGATGGCGAACACCACCGCGCGGCTTGGTTCGAAGGCCGGCGCAGTGCCGTCGTTCGGCAATACGTTCGCGCTCGACGAGCTCTTCACACGCCGCGCGCGCGCCGCGGGCGGAAGTGGCGACTACTTCTATCTGGCGATCAATGGCGGCGTCACCATCCCGGTCGCGGTGCGATCCGTTGGCAGTGATTCCATGACGGTGACGCTCAACGGACAGGTGGAGCGCTACAGGGTGGATGCGGTGGGACGCAATATGGGCGGCACGATTTCCGGCCAGTCCGCGATCATCAAACGCGTGGGCGAAGCCGAAGCAGCGAAAATCACGTTCGGGAGCATTCCCGCAACGCCCACCGAGAAGACGGACTACTCGGCACCGCGCGGCGCGCCCTACACGGCCGAGGAGGTTTCGTTCAAGGGACCCGGCGGCATCACGCTCGGCGGCACACTCACGAAACCTGCGAACTCACGCGGTCCGTTCCCCGCCGTAGTGACGATCACAGGGTCCGGACAGGAAGATCGCGACGAGTATGTGCCATTGGCCGGTGGCGTGCGGTTGTTCCGGCAGGTGGCAGATACGCTGAGCCGCGTGGGAATCGCGGTGCTGCGGCTGGACGATCGCGGTCTTGGCGCCTCCACCGGCGATTTCAGCGCGAGCAACACCGCTGATTTCGCAGATGATACGCGCGCCGCGCTCGCGTGGCTGCGCACCCGTCCGGACATCGACGCGAATCGTCTCGCGCTCGTGGGCCACAGCGAGGGTGGAATGATTGCACCGATGGTCGCAGCGACCGATCCGGCGCTGCGCGCGATCGCGATTTTCGCCGGACCGTCGGACAAGATGATCGATATCATCATGCTGCAGAACAAGTGGGCGCTGGATCACAATCCGAAAATGACGGAAGCGCAGCGCGATTCCACGCTCGGCGAGGCGCGCAAGCTGCTCGCGCCCGAGCGGCAGTTCGCGCCCGCGCTGAAGTTTTGGATGTCATACGATCCCGCGCCCGTCGCGAAGAAGGTGAAGACTTCCACGCTGATTCTTCAGGGCGCGACGGACCGGCAGATCCCGGTGGACAACGCCGGGAAGTTAGCCGCGCTGATTCGATCGGGCGGAAATAAGGATGTGACCGTTCGGATTTTCCCGGCGACCAATCATCTGTTTCTGGAAGATTCGACGGGAGATTTCTCGGACATGTACAAGCATGTCAAGAACAACAAGGTGAGTCCGGTGATACTCGGAGCGTTGGCGGATTGGCTGGTTTCGAAGATCGGCAGACCGGCTACCGTCAAATAACTGCAACTGCCCGCCCAGTAGCCCTGCGCGTCCACCAGCCGCGAACTCGCGAGACCTACTCGTCAAGCCCTCGCATCATCCACATACACCAAGGCCGCCGCAGCGGCGCCGATCGCCTGTCTTACGCGCCCCACCGTCAGCGTGATCGGCCCCTCGAACGGCTCGCGCGCAGTGACCCGCACGTTGGCGCCGGGCACAATCCCGCGCTTCTTGAGATACCGCAGAAACTCGGGGTCGCGATCGCTCATGCGCACCACCCTCGCGCGGGAGCCGGTTTTCATATCGGCGATACTCGAAAGCCGCCGCTCATCCACGCGGCCGGCCGCAGTCGGAATCGGCGCGCCGTGCGGATCCTCGGTGGGATTTCCAAGCGCATCCGCCATCCTGTCGATCAGCTCGGAGCTCGCCGCATGCTCGAGCCGCTCTGCTTCTTCGTGCACATCGTCCCAGCCGTAGCCGAGTTTCGTGACGAGAAAACTTTCGATGATGCGATGTCGGCGCAGCAGCTGCAGCGCCACCGCGCGACCTGGCGCGGTGAGCCGCGCGCCGCGATAGCGCTCGACCTTCACCAGTCCGAGACGCGCGAGCCGCTGGAGCATGCCGCTCACGCTGGCGGCGGCGATGTTGAGTTCCTCGGCGATGCTGGTGGTCGCAGCAGGTGCGCCACCCTGCTCTATCTCATAGATGACCTTGAGATAGTCCT
The DNA here is from genome assembly GCA_025362095.1 of Gemmatimonadota bacterium. GTDB lineage: Bacteria > Gemmatimonadota > Gemmatimonadetes > Gemmatimonadales > Gemmatimonadaceae > Fen-1231. The sequence goes on from JANYIJ010000134.1 coordinate 4,078, forward strand.
CGGCCTGCCGGGTGAGATTCACTTCGACGCGCTGCCGCCCGGCTGCGCGCGCACGAGCAGCACGGGCACCATCGATATGTGGCGCACTTCGTTGGCAACGGAGCCGTATATGAGATCCTGCACTCCCTTGTGGCCATGCGTCGCCATCGCGATGAGGTCGCATTTTTCGCGCACGGCAGCGGCGGAGATTTCTTTCGCTGGATCGCCCGAGGCGAGCACCGCTTCCACTGCATAGCCCGCAGCGGAGAGTTTCGCGGCGACGGCATCGAGATACGCTCGATCTTTTTTGATTTCCTCTGATTCGCGGAGCTCGAGCGAATTGATATTGCGCGCTGCGAATCCATCGGCGACGTGAATCAGCACGATGCTTGCGTGGCAATGCTCCGAAAGCGATCGCACGTGCGTCACGATCGCTTCGTCGGTCTTCGAGTTCTCGAGCGGCACCAAAATGCGAGTGTACATCAGGCGAGCCACTCCGTGACGGACTGGACGATGAGCCAGACGTTGAGCAGCGCGATGAACACGGCCGCAGTCCAGGCGAGGAATTTGACCCAACCCGGGTTTGTGAACTCCCCCATTTTGGCACGATCGCCGGTGAATTGCACCAGCGGGACCACGGCGAACGAGAGCTGCAGACTGAGAATGACCTGGCTGAGGATCAGCAGCTTGGCCGTGCCGTCCTCTCCGGCGACTATCGAGACGATCACCGCCGGAACGATCGCGATCGCGCGGGTGATCAGCCGGCGCACCCACGGGCGCAGCCGCAGGTCGAGAAAACCTTCCATGACGATCTGGCCTGCGAGCGTTCCGGTGAGCGTGGAGTTCTGGCCGCTCGCCAGGAGCGCGAGGGCAAAGATCGCGCTCGCACCCGTCACGCCGAGGAGCGGGGTCAGAAGTTTGTACGCATCCTGAATCTCGGCGACGCCCGTGTAGCCGCTGAAATGGAAGGTCGCCGCCGCGACGATCAGAATCGCCGCGTTGATGAACAGCGCAAGCGTGAGCGCGATGGTTGAGTCGACGAAGGCATATCGAACCGCTTCGCGCTTTCCCTCCGACGTTTCTTCGTATCGCCGCGTCTGCACGATCGACGAGTGCAGATACAGGTTGTGCGGCATGACCGTGGCGCCGAGGATTCCAATAGCGATGTAGAGCTGCGCGTGATCGGTGAGGATGGAGCGCTCGGGAATGAGGCCGAGCGCGACCGACGCGAGGTGGGGCCGCGAGATGAACATCTCGAACAGGAAGCAGGCGCCGATCGTCGCGATAAGCGTGATGACGATCGCCTCGAGCAGACGAAACCCGCGGTGCTGGAGCACGAGCACGAGCAGCACGTCGGCGGCGGTGATGAGGATGCCGAGTGTGAGCGGGATGTTGAAGAGCAGCTTGAGCGCGATGGCGGAGCCGATGACTTCGGCGAGATCGCATGCGGCGATCGCGATTTCGCAGCCGATCCAGAGCGCGATCGAAACGGGGCGCGAGTAGTGATCGCGGCAGGCCTGCGCGAGATCGCGTCCGGTGGCGATGCCGAGTTTGAGCGCGAGTCCCTGAAGGAGGACCGCGATGATGTTTGAGACGAGCACAACGGAGAGCAGCGCATATCCAAAGCGCGCGCCGCCGGCGATGTCGGTGGCCCAGTTGCCGGGGTCCATGTAGCCGACAGCGACGAGATATCCTGGCCCGGAGAACGCGAGGATTTTTCGCCACCACCCTTTCTTCTGGACGTCGATGGTGCGGTGCGCTTCGGCGAGGGACGGTGCCGAGCGCGAGCGCCGCCAGCCGGGTTTGGCGGGCGGTTCGGAGTCGGAAGGCGGGAGTGGCGAGATTGTGTGTGCCAAGGAAATAATAAGTTAGTACGTACTAACTTTAATTGCAAGGCGGGACGGAATCAGGCCACTGGCGCGACAGAGCGTGCGCGTGTTCCTTCACAAAATGTTCCGACGTGAATTCGCGTGATCGCGCCGCGACCGGTTCACGGCCCCAAGGACCGCGAGGCCGAGGAGCGCGAGTGGCTCGACCGAATGCGCGCAGGCGACGAGCGCGGTTTCGAGCTCATGTTTCGCGCGTACGTCGCGCGGTTGTGTGAATTCGCGATTTCGTATGTCGGTTCCCACGACGAGGCGGAAGAAATCGTACAGGCGCTGTTCCAGTGGCTCTGGGAACAGCGGGAATCCGTTGAGATGCCGCGGGGCGCGCGCCCGTATCTCTATGCCGCTGTGAGGAACCGCGCGCTCAACGTGCTCAGGAGCCGGCGAATCGAGCACTCGTTTCGTGACCGGCTCCTGAACGACAACGCCGTGCGCAATGACATCGACCTGCCGCTAACTGCGGAGAGTGAACTCGATGCGCGCGATCTCAACGAGGCACTCGATCTCGCCGTCACGGAGATGCCGCCGCGCTGCCGCGAAGTATTCGCTCTGCTTCGGTATCAGCACCTCACATATGCGGAGGCGGCAGACGTGCTGGCCATCTCCACGAAGACCGTGGAAATTCACATGGGCCGCGCTCTCGCGATCCTGCGCGTTCGACTTGCGGCCTGGCTGAACGGCTGACCGCAGCAGGCACGAGTTAGGGGTACGCGCCGTCTCCTGTGTTTAGGAGGCATGAGCCCGGACCCGTATCCGTCTGACGTTTTGATCGCCCGCTATATCGCGGGCGAATGCAACGTCGAAGAAGCGCGCGAGCTGGAGCACCGCATCGCGCGGTCGAGCGAAGTTCGCGAGCGTGTCGAATCAGTCCGGACGCTTCTCGGTTCCGGCGACTCGCTGGCCAAGTGGGACGCCGACCGGTTGTGGGCCGGGCAGCGCTCGCGCGACAAGTCACCACCGCGGCCGAGACGAGTGCCACACGTATTTCCGCGCGAATCGACCGGCGTGCGCGTCGTCGCAGCCGCCGCGGCGGTGCTGATGCTTGTCACGGGCGGCGCGCTGTACCTGAAGTCGCGAGTCATTCCCAGCGTCGCAGTGCCGGTGTCCCGGGAAGACAGCCACTACAGCACCACGCGCGGAGAGTACGCGACGGTGCAACTCACGGATGGAAGCCGCGTGACACTCGCGCCGCAGAGCCGCCTGACGATTCCGGCCGCGTTTGTGAATGGTCAACGCGACGTCTCTCTCGATGGGGAGGCCATTTTCGACGTGAAGCACGACGCCGCGCATCCCTTTCGGGTGCACGCGAACGGCGCACAGATCGAGGACATCGGCACGCGATTCGATCTGCGGGCCTACCAAAGCGATGCTTCGGTGACGGTCGCGGTGGCCGAGGGGTCCGTTGCGCTCGGTCGCGATCCGGTGGTCGCGCCCGGAAGCGTGAGGTCGAGTGCGGAGGGCGTCGTACTGCAGCGCGGCCAGATCGGATCGCTTGATCGAGCCGGAGTGGTGTCGGCCGCTCGCAGCGCACGCGTGACGAACATTCTCGGTTGGTCGCGCGGAACTCTGTCGTTCGTCGCGCGGCCACTGCCCGATGTCCTGCGCGATATCGGCCGTTGGTACGACCTTGATATTCGCGTCAGCGGCCCGCAGCTGGGCGCCCGGCTCGTCACGGCGGAATTCTCGACGCAGTCGGCGTCGGAGATGATCGACGCGCTCGCGCTCGCGGTTGATGCCTCGGTGGAACGCACGGGCAGGACTGTCACGCTGAGGTCCCGATGAACGTCGGCCGGTTCGCGCTGCTAGTCACGCTGATCGCCGGTCCGGCTTGCGCGCGTGCGCAGGAGAATCGCTCGTGGCCCGCAACGGACCGGCCACAGTTCCTGCGCTTCTCGCCAGACTCGTCGCTGCCGCCGGCCGTCATCGATCCGGCGAGTGCGCCCATTCTACTCAAGCGCGTCGCGCTGCATCTCGACGGTGTCACCAGACGCGATGCACTGAAGGAGATCGGCCGCGTCTCAGGCTTGCAGTTCGTATATGCACTTGATGTGGTGCCACCGGCTGACACAGTGCGCCTGCGCGCGAACGACATCACCGTCGTCGCTGCGCTGACCGAAGTGCTACTCGGCACAGGAGTCGATGTTGCGCTCGGATCGGACGGAAACGCGATTCTTATCCGGCGCAGCGTCACGATCGCCCGAGCGGCCAGGCCCGACATCATTCGCGGCCGCGTCACAACGGACAGCGCGCGAGCTGTCGCAGATGCGCAGATCATCGTGACGCGCGCACCCGATCGCGCCGAGTTTCGCGCGGCGACTGATGCCGACGGCAGGTATCGTGTCGTGGTGGACTCTGGCACGGGCGACTATCTCGTGCACATTTCCGTGCCCGCTCAACCCAAGTGGCCGGCGTTCCGCAAGCGCGTGACGCGCACATCGCCGATCGACACTGTGTTCGTCGTCGACGCTCTGCTCCGAGCTCCTACGGCATCGGCCCAGCAGCTGTCGACAGTGACGGTACAGGCGCGGAAGCCGACACCTACTCGCGGTACGGATCAAGGAATAGGGCCAGGCGTGGGAGCTAGCGAACGACAGCCGGTAGGCGTGGACGCTCTCATCGCACCGGACTTGAAGGGCGACATCAATGCCGCCGCCCTGACGACACCCGGCGTCATGCCAAGCGGCACGAGCTACTCGGTGCTGGGCGTGAGCCCCGAGCAGAATGGCGCCACTCTGAACGGCATGTCGTTCGGCGGCGCGTCGGTGCCCCGTGCGGCGAACACCGGAATGACGTTTACGACGTCGACGTATGACCCCTCCCGGGGCTGGTTCGCCGGCGGACAGACGCAACTCACGATGGAATCCGGCGGCATGTTCTCGTCGCGCAAAGCGCAACTTTCGGTTGACACACCAGCTCTTCAAGCCGGCGGCCCGACCGCCGCCAAGATCGGCAACCAATTCACGAAGCTGTACGGAAGTCTCGGCGGTGACGGCATGGCTGCGCACGACAACGTCGCGTACTCGTACGGCCTGGATGTCGTGCACCAGTCGTCGTCGCTCTCGACGCTCACCACTCTCGACCCCGACGTGCTGCAGAGCTTCGGCGTGTCACGCGACTCCGTCGCGAAACTCTTGCAATTGATGATCGGCGCGAAGATACCGGTGAGTGCCAGCGGCGTTCCTTCAGCGCACGAAACCAATTCCGTCTCGTTCATTTCCCGGCTCAACTCACCGGAGTACGACCTCAACACCTTTCAACAGAAGGCGCAGTCGTTAGGGCTGATACTGTACGGCGCGCGGGCGCAAACCGACGCGGTGCAGTTGTCGCCACTCTCGGCTCCTGCGCGCGGAAGCCAATCGACGAACACCGTCGGAATGGTTCAGGGCGTGTTTTCGAGATTCGTGACCAAGGATCTGCTGCAGGACCTTCGTTCTTCGCTTTCTTGGGGCGAACAGGACGGCTCGCCATACCTGCAACTTCCATCGGCGAACGTCAGGGTGGGCTCGACTCTTCCGGACGGGACGGCTGGCGTCGCATCGCTGCTCTTCGGTGGGTCGTCACCCGCCTCTGCAAGCAAGAAGTTCACGTGGGAAACACAGAGTGAAACGAGGTTCTACCTCCCCGCCAGTACGAAGCACCGCCTGAAGGTGAATGCGGACATACGCTACGACGCCACTTCGAACGTTCTCAACACAAACAGCAACGGTACTTTCTCATACAATTCGCTTGCGGATGTAGCCGCGAATTCGCCCGTGAGTTTCACGCGGTCGCTGAACGACCCGACGCGCCACGGTTCTGAATGGAATGGATACGCATCCGTCAGCGACTGGTATCGGGTCTCTCCCGCCTTGCAGTTGTTGTATGGTGTCCGGCTTGAAGCAAACGCGTTCGGCGAACGGCCGGCATACAACCCGGCGGTGAACACGTCGTTCGGGGGCCGCACGGACTTCGCGCCGAATACCTTCGGCCTGAGCCCACGACTCGGCTTCAACTGGGCCTACAGCAAGAAGCCGAATGGCGCCGATGCTGCAATCGGCATGATGTTCAATCAGATCGGGCAGTTCGTATTTCCTCAAGTGGGAATGATCAGCGGTGGCATTGGCGAGTTCCGCTCGATGATGAGTCCCTCGCTGCTGTCAGGCGCGAGCGTGAACACGGGATTGCCCGGAGCGTTTCGGCAGGTGTCCTGCATCGGCACGGCGATCCCCACGCCCGACTGGGGCGCGTATCTCGCGTCGTCGAGCGCGATCCCATCCGATTGTCTGGCAAGCCCTCCATCAGCCTCGCTTCGCGACACAGCTCCCGCGGTCCAAATGTTCGACCGAGGACTCAGCGCACCACGAAGCTGGAAGGCGAATCTCAAGTGGACCGCTTCGCGGGGCTGGCTGCTCTGGACCGTCGAGGGGCTTGCGTCGTACAACGTGAATCAACCGGGGACAACGGATCTCAACTTCAGCGGAACTCCGCGATTCACCCTCGCGAACGAAGGGCGCCCGGTGTATGTGCAACCTTCGAACATTGTAGCATCGAGCGGCGCGCTCTCGCCGCTCGACGCGCGCGTGAATCAGGCCTTCGGAACCGTTACGAACAATCGCAGCGACCTCCGATCGGAAGCGCAACAATTAGTTGTGACGCTCTCGCCGAATCTCAACGGCGGGAATCAGGGATCGCTGTACGCGTCGCTGGCCTACACGCTTTCGAACATTCGCCAGCTACAGCGTGGATTCGACGGATCGACATTCGGATCGCCAAACGATCGCACGTGGTCGCGGAGCGATCTCGACGCTCACCACATGTTCACGATTCAGTCCGGGCTGCGCTTTCGATATGCATCGGTGACGCTGGCCACTCAAATCAGGTCTGGAACCCCATTCACTCCGATGATCGGAAGTGACGTCAACGGCGACGGTCTCGCAAACGATCGTGCCTTCATTTTCGATCCGGCTGCGTCCACGGATCCACAGCTGTCGTCGGATGCGCGCAAACTGCTCGCGAGCGCAACCCAAGCTGTGCGCAGCTGTCTCACAAGTCAGTTCGGCGTTGGGGCCGCCCGGAATAGCTGCGAAGGACCCTGGACGGCCAGCATGAACGCGGCGATCTCCGTGAACACGTATCCGCTCGGCGGTTTCTGGCGAACGTTCGACAACGTTTCTCTGTACATTTCGAACCCCCTCGGCGGCCTCGATCAACTGCTGCATGGCAGCAAGCTGCAGGGTTGGGGAAATCCAGCATACCCGAGCGCTACGCTGTACTACGTGCGCGGTTTCGATGCCGCGAATCAGCGGTTCCTCTATACAGTGAATCCGCGATTCGGCGACACGCGCTCCACCAACGCCATGACGCAGGCGCCGTTTCGCGTCACGCTGAATGTTTCGATGCGCTACGGACCCTCACAGGGGGTCCAACAGCTCGATCGCTGGCTTCGCCCCGGTCGCGACGGCACGTTGAGGCCCAAGATGCCCTCCGAAGACTTGAAGAAGCGTTATGCGCGCAACGTCCCGGATCCGTACCGCGAGGTGCTGCAGCAGAGCGACTCGCTGCTGCTCACCCCCGATCAAGTCCGTGCAGTCACTGAGCTACAGAAATCGTTCGCCGCCAAGATCGATAGCGTCTGGTCGAAACTCGCCGAATGGCTAGCCGCACTCCCAAACGACTACAACCTGAAGACTGTGTTAGACCGACAGGAATCGACCATCGACGAGGCGTGGGAGCTTGGGCGCATGCACGTGCAAACCAACCTGCCGAAAGTGCTCTCGCCCGTGCAGCTCAGAATTTTGCCCGGCTGGTCGCGTTCGTTCTACAACTCAAAGTCGATGAAGGGCACTCGATATTTCTCGTTCGGCAACTAGTCCGCTCCGCGGAACAGGCCAATCTCCCCGAACCGCGGGGGCCGGAGCGATTCTTCGATGATGACACGCCACCGTTCGCTCGTAACGGGCGCGAACCGATCGATCTTCTTGTGTCCGATCGTGGTGCCGCGCGAGACAACGCTCCACGCGCCGTAGACGTGCGCTTCGACGCGATAGCGCGAGACGGACTGTCCGCGCTCGATCTGCTCGCGGAGCACCACCATTCCAATCGGCGCGCGCTCCGGTAGCGAGAGCTCAATTCCTTCGACGGATTTCCGGACTCGCGCGCCCGCCGCGAAATCGTGCGCAAATGTCTGATCGAGCCGCGTGCCGAACTCCACGAGCGCGCTGACATCCGCCGCATGGAATAGCCCGTCGCGCGTCGGCGGCACGTTCAGCAGAAGATTCGCGTTGCGCCCCACCGACGCGAAATACAGCTCCATCAGGTTCTGCGTGCCGCGCACCTTCGCGTTCTCGCCCTCGTGATGAAACCAGCCGGGCCTGATCGAGACGTCGGCCTCGCCCGGGCGCCACACCGTTCCATCTGCGTTTCCGTGCTGCAGCCACTCGCCCACCTCCGGCGCGTCGAATCCCGCATACGGCACGAGCGCGGGATTCACCGTGCACCAGTTCGGATCGCCCGCAGTGCCGCGCTCATTCCCGATCCAGCGAATGTCGGGGCCGGCATCCGAGAACATCAGCGCGTTCGGCTGCAGCCTGCGCACGGTGCGGTGCACGAGATCCCAGTCATAGACCTGTTTCTTTCCGTTCGGCCCCTCCCCATTCGCGCCGTCCAAGAACAACTCGCAGATCGGACCGTACTGCGTGAGCAGCTCGGACAGCTGCGCGATGTAATAATCGTTGTAGCGCGGACTGTCGCCGTACGTGCGCTCGTGGCGATCCCACGGCGAGAGATACAACCCCGGGCGAAGCCCCTCCGCGCGCATCGCATCGACGAACTCACGCACCGCATCACCGCGACCGCCGCGCCACGGCGAGTTCTTCACCGAGTGCTCGGTGTGCCGGCTCGGCCACAAACAAAATCCGTCATGATGCTTCGCGGTGAGAATCACGTACTTGAAGCCGCCGGCTTTCGCGGCGCGCGCCCACTGACGGGCGTCGAAGTTGCGCGGGTTGAACTGGCGCGGCTCCTCATGCCCGTCGCCCCACTCACGATCAGTGAATGTGTTCATCCCGAAGTGGGTGAACAGTCCGAGCTCCGCGCGCTGCCACCAGAGCTGCGATCGGGTTGGCACCGGCCAGCGCGGCGCTTGTTCGAGCATGAAGCCTGGCGCGCATGCTGCGGCGCCGAATGAAGCCGCGCTCGCAATGAGGAAGTCGCGCCGTTTCAAGTCGCCCGTCGCATCAGGCGCCCCTCACAAGTCACCAGTCGCATCAGGCGCCCCTCACGAGTCGCCAGTCGCCGCACTCGGCTCTGCCTTCTCCCACTGAATCCAGATCCCCCACCCCACCGCCCAGCCCAGCAGCGCCCCAAACGTCACATCGCTCAGATAGTGTCCGCGCGAGAGCACCCGCGTCGCGCCGCATCCCCACGCCAGCACGTAGAACACCCACCGCGCCCGCGGATACAACCGCGCGAGCATCGTCGCTGCGCCGAATGCGACCATCGTGTGGCTGCTCGGCGTCGCGAGTCCTGCAGTGGAGAACGTGTGATCGCTCCAGTCGCGAAACACCCAGTCGCCGCGCGCCACATCGGGACGTTCGCGTCTGATCAGCAGCTTCATCACTTCGCACAGCAACCCTGCGAGAATCGGCGAGCCGATCACGAAGAGCGCGCGCTTCTTGGCTGCAGCGGAGTCTTGCTCGCGTTGCACCAGCCAGATGATCAGCGCGACCGGAATCCAGACGTAAAGCGTTCCGACCGCGCGCAGCGCCATCGCCCAGTCGCGATCGTAGACGCGGTCGATGTGGAGATTCGTGTACGCCCACTGATCTGCGAACGCGGGGACTGCGAGAAACGCGAGCGTGATCACGAGCGCGACCGTGGCGCGCAACGCGAGCGGTGCGCGCGCGTACGATCGCCACGCCGACGACTCCTCGTAGCTCACGTGATGATCTCCTCAAACCTGCGGAGGATGTGCTCCGTCATTCCCCAAATCACATGTTCCTCGAAATGAATCGCGGGCCGCATCATACCGGTGCCGCGCACGACGATTTCCGTCGAGCGAACCGCCGCCGGGTCGAGAATGACATCGAGCGGCGCCCAGAACGAACTGGCAACTTCGTCGCTGGTGCCGACTGATGCGTCGGCGGCGATCGTCGACACGAACGGTCGCACGATCACGGGCGGGAGCACGGCAATGCGCGGCCGCAGTTCATCGAGCGCGCCGATGATCGCGCCGTGCTGCCGCAAATCGACGCCGACTTCCTCGTGCGTCTCGCGCACGGCCGTGTCCTCGAGCGTCTGATCGACCGCGTCGCGTCTGCCGCCGGGGAATGCGATCTGTCCGCTCCACGGATCGTCGGCTCGCGCTGCTCGCTTGATGAACAGAATCTCCAGCCCGTCGTCGTCTGACTCGCGAAGAATGAGCGCAACCGCGGCCTCGAAAAACGTTCCGTCGCGCTCGGCAATCACCGGCTTATACGCGCGCACCGCGCCCGCGATATGCGCCAGACGCGACTGTGCGGACGGCCGCGCCACGATCATCCCTCGACCGGACCGTCCACCGCCATCCAGTCGGCCCAGCCATCGGCGAGCGAGTGGACATCGGTATAGCCCATCACCTGCATGGTGTCTGCGGCGAGCGCCGAGCGATTCGCGCGCGCGCAATACACCACCACTTTTGCTTCGCGCGGCACGAGCCCTTCAACCTGGCTCTCGAGATTTCCGCGCGGAATGTGGACGGCTTTCGGGAGATGGCCGAGGTTCCACTCGTTGGGTTCGCGCACGTCGATCAGGACGACATCGTCGCCGCGTTCGACCATACTCTTCACATCGGCGGCGGAGATCTCGCGAATGCGTCCGCGCGCCTCGTCGACGAGCTCTGATCCGGTCTTGTAGGCCATGCCGGAAATATGCAACGCGATGGCTGATTCCGCCTTAGTATTGTGCGCATGTCGCTCGCGATGAAAGTGCTTCTCGCGCTGGTTGCCGGGCTGGCGCTCGGACTGATCGTCGCCTCGGCCGGATCGCCCGCGCTGGCGCACCTCGTGCCGGTCATCGAGCCGGTCGGCACGCTCTGGGTTTCGGCAATCCGGATGACGATCGTGCCGCTCGTCGTGTCGAGCCTGATCGTCGGCGTCGGCGTGTCCGACGATCCGCGCAGCATCGGCCGGCTCGGCGCGCGCGCGCTGATCGTGTTCGTGATTATGGTAGCGGTTGCGACTGCGGCCGCGCTGATCGCCGGCCCGCCGCTGATGGCGGCGGTACACATCGATCCTGCTGCCGCGACCGCGATGCGCGAGAGTGCTGCGCGGTCGGCTGGCGCGGCCATGGAAGGTGCGAAATCGCTGCCGGGCGCTGCGCAGTGGATCGTGGATCTTGTTCCGGCGAATCCGATGAAGGCCGCCGCCGACGGCGCGATGCTGCCGCTGATTCTGTTTTCCGTGGTGTTCGGCGCCGCGCTGTCGCAGGTGGCGGCCGACCGGCGCTCGGTTTTTCTCCGCGTCGTCGCGGGAGTGCAGGACGCCTCGCTGCTGCTCGTGCGCGCGATCATTTCGCTCGCACCCATCGGCGTGTTTGCGCTCGCGGTGGTGGTCTCTGCAAAACTCGGCGTCGCCGCGGCGGGCGCGCTGGCGGGCTACATCGTGATCGTCTCGGCGATGATGATGGCGTTCACGCTGCTCGTGCTGTATCCGGCGGCGGTGATCATCGGCGGCGTGACGCTGCGGAAGTTTGCGCGCGCGGCGCTGCCGGCACAGGCGCTCGCGTTTTCGTCGAGATCGTCGCTCGCCACGCTTCCGGCGCTGCTCGATCCTGTTCGCGAGCGGCTCGGAATGCCGGTTGCGACTTCTTCATTTCTCTTTCCGCTCACGGTGACGCTGCTGCGCTGCGGCGGCGCGATCGCGCAGGTGATGGGCGCCCTGTTCGTGGCGAAACTGTACGGCGTCGCGCTTGGACCGTCTCAGGTCGCGGCGATCGGCGTGACCACCGTGGTCACGACGTTTTCGATTCCGGGGATTCCAGGCGGGTCGATCATCATGATCGTGCCTGTGCTTCTCGCAGCGGGACTTCCTGCAGAGGGAGTGGGGCTGTTGCTGGGGATCGACACGATTCCGGACATGTTTCGGACAACGACCAACGTGACTGGAGATATCGTGGCGGCGGTGATCGTTGCGCGAGGGCGGGTCGTGCGCTCGTGAGAGATTTACCTCTTGGTCGCGGGTTTGCGCGGATAACGGCCGGATGATCGCGGATACTTCTTGGGGGAACATCGTTCTCACGGCATTGCCGTGGTTTCTCGTGCCGGCGTTCATTCTTTGGCGGGTGAGAACTACAACTTCGCTCGCGCAATATTCGGCGGAGATTCCTGGTGACGCTCCGCTAGTTTCGGTGATCATTCCGGCGCGCAACGAGGCGCGGAACATCGAGGGGTGCGTGCGGTCGATTCTCGCTGGTGGTTGGAAGAACATCGAGGTGATCGTGATCGATGATCACTCATCGGATGGCACCGGCGAGATCGCGCGCGGAGTTGCGCGGAGCGACGCGCGGGTTCGCGTGATAGACAATCCTGATCTCCCAGACGGGTGGTTCGGAAAACAGTGGGCGTGCCAGAACGGGCAGTTGATTGCACGCGCGCCGTTTCTGCTGTTCACCGATGCCGACACGCGGCACAGGCCCGAACTCATCGCGCGCTCGATGCGCGCCATGATCGCGCGCAACGCCGGCCTCCTCACTGTGGCCGGATCGCAAACCATGGGTTCGTTCTGGGAGCGCGTGATTCAGCCGCACATATTCGGCCTGA
>JANYIJ010000182.1 GCA_025362095.1 Gemmatimonadota bacterium
CCCACATCGAGCGTTCCCGCGCACAGATCGAGATAGGTGCCGGCGGGACGCCGCTCGACGCCGAGCTTCGCGATCGCGGCGCGCCGCCAGGATCTGTCGATCCCCCCGCTCAGCAGCCGGTTGAGCAAATCGTATCGCGGCGCAATCTCCGAAAAGATCCGCTGCACGTAGGAGCGCTTCACGGGAGCTCCGGCCGCGGCCGCAGTCGCTTCGTGAACCTCCAAATCAGGCGTTGTCATGAGACGCGAAAGTTGCCCGCTGGTGAGAGGGCGGGCAAGTTTCCATCACGCGAATGGCGGCACTCCTCGACCTCTCGAACCTCCCCGACGCAGATGTCGTAGCACTCGCCCAGCGAGGGCGCGAGGATGCATTCCGCGAACTCGTGCGCCGCTACGAACGGCCGGTCTTCTCGCTGATCTTCCGGATGGTGCGCGACAGCGCGACGGCCGAGGACCTCGCGCAGGACACGTTCATCAAGGTCCTCAATCACATCGACAAGTACCGGCCGGAGTTCAAGCTCTCGAGCTGGCTCTTCAAGATCGCGAACAACGTTGCCATCGATCACCTGCGGCGGCGACAGCTCGCGACGATCTCCATGAGCGGCTCGCCGCACGCCTCCACGGCGTCCGAGATCGAGGCCAGCTCGTTCGATATCGCGAGCGAGGACGAATCCGCGCTCGACGAGATGGAATCCAAGGAGCTCGGCTCCGCCATCGAGAAGGCGATCGCAAGTCTTCGCCCCGAATACCGCTCCTGCATTCTTCTCCGGCACGTCGAAGGCCGAAGCTATGAGGAGATCGCGGCGACGCTCGATCTGCCGCTCGGCACCGTGAAAACCTACATCCACCGCGCGCGCCACCAACTTCGCGAGTCATTAGACCATTTGAGGGAATAGCACCCGAACACAGCCCGAAACGTGCTTCGGACTTCGGACTTCGGTCTTCGGTCCTCAGAGTGAAACTCGTTCAACCCCGCTGTCGTAGTCAGAGGAGAACCTATGAATCACCGTCACCTGCTTCCGAATGAGATCGACCTGCTGCTTGACGGCGAGGTCGGCTTCGGCGTGTCCCCGCTGCGGGCGCACGCGGATGAGTGCGCCGATTGTCAGGCCCGGCTCGCGCGCTCGCGTCGCGTAGTTGACGTGCTCGAAGATCTCCAGCACTTCGCGCCGTCGCCGCGCTTCGCCGATCGCGTGATGGCGCAGGTGCAAATCATCGAGCCGTGGCACGTCGCCGTGCTCGACACCGCGCGCCGCTTCGTGCCGCGCTCAGTGCCGATGCGCACCCTCATGACAGCGACGGCGTCGGCCGTGGCGCTCGCGCTCACGACTGGCGCCGTCTGGCTCGCGCTGCACGCCGACGTCGCGCTCTATTCGTTCAACCTTGCCGCTGGACGCGCTCGAAGCGCGCTGATGGATACGGCGGCATCCGTCATCGGAACCGCATTCGGACAGAGCGGACTCGACGTCCTGCGTTCCAGCGGCTTGCGCGGACTCGCGCTCGGCGCCGGCGTGATGGTCGTCGCAGTCGGCGGGGCGGCCTTCGGGCTCCGCGCGCTCGCGACGTCCTCGCGTCGCAGCCGGGAGTAGCGGCCATGCGCACTCAGTACGCGCGTGCCGCCACGTCCCATGTGGTGGCCCTTGCCCTGCTCGCGATCGTCGCGGGCGGCACAAAGCTCTTCGCGCAGGCCAGCCCCTCGCGCATCTCAGTCGACTCATTGGCGAAAGTGCTCGCCGGCCTTCGAGAATCTTCCGATTCCGCGTGGATTCCAGCGGCGTCGAAGTTCACGATCGGAGATTCAACCGTCGCCGCGAATCGCACCATCACGGGCCCGGTGGCCGTCGCGGGAACGCTGAATGTGCGCGGCACGATCGCAGGAGACGCCGTGTCGTACGGCGGCGACGTCATTGTGCATCAGGGCGGCGCCGTGCGCGGCAATGCGTATGCGATCAACGGCAAGGTTACGCTGGATGGCGGCACCGTCGACGGCGACACTCGCGCGCTCGGCGGCGATCTGCGTCAGGTGAGCGCTGCCGGCGGGACGGTCGCGCGGTCGAAGACCTCGGCGATGGCGCACGCACTCGCGCTCGCCGGCGGCTGGCTCGCCGTCCTCGTCATCGTCGGAATCGGCGTGCTGATTTTCGCCTCGACGAATCTCGATGCCGTAGCCGACGCGCTCGACCGCGGATTCGGCAAGGCGCTTCTCGCAGGCGTCGCCACACAGATCGCGCTCGCGCCCGCGCTCGCGCTGCTCTGCGTCGGACTTGTCCTGACCATTCTCGGCGCGCTGCTCGTTCCGTTCGCGATCGTCGCGTACGTGATCGCGGCCGCCGGCCTCGTGACCCTCGGCTACCTCGCAATCGCCCGCAACACCGGACGCACACTGCTCGACGCCGATGCGCCCGCAGACGGCGCGCACAGAGCCGCGGCGCTCCGCACCATGGTCTACGGGTTGATCGTGCTGATGCTGCCGTGGTTCATTGCGGGCGCGCTCTCATGGTCACCCCGTCTTGAATTGATCGCGCGCATATTCGCGGTTTCCCTCACATGGGTCGCCGCGACCGCCGGCCTCGGCGCCGCTGTGGTCTCCCGCGGCGGTGTGCGGCGCGCGGCTGCTCCGGCCACAGAGCGCGCCTTGAATACGTCGAGCTGGGCCACCCCGACTCCGGTCAGCGGCGTCACTGCCGCCCGGCGCCCGACGCCATATACAGCGTCGGTGCCAAAGTGATCCGCCGCGCGTCGATTCTTCTGCTCGCCTCAATGACGCTCGCATCGAATGCGCGGGCGCAAACATGGCGAACGATCGAAGTGTCGCGGCAGCTCCACGACACCAACGCGATCACCGCGCACCTCGACTACGCCGCGGGTCACCTCGATCTCAAAGCCGCCGCGGGGAACACGCTTTATCACTCAAGCCTGCGCTACGACGCGGAGCGCACCGAACCGGTGGCACAGTTCGACAGTGCCACGCGCGTGCTCAACCTCGGCGTGCACCTTCGCGGCATGCACATGTCCAGCGGAGACGAGAAGAGCGACGCGGGCTCGATGCACGCCGAACTCTCAGCGCGCGTGCCGATGGATCTGTCGCTGGAACTCGGCGCGGTCGAAGCTGATCTGCAGCTCGGCGGCCTGCGCCTCACGCATCTCACCGTGCGCAGCGGCGCCGCTGTTGTGACGGGTCGCTTCGATCAGCCCAATCGCGAGCAGCTTCGCACGATGACGCTCCAGGTCGGCGCGGCCCACCTGAAGCTGCTCGACGTCGCAAACTCGCGCGTCTCGCGCATCATCGCCGAGGTCGGCGCCGGCGGGCTGAGCATCGATCTCGGAGGAGCGCTCTCAGGTGACGTGGACATCACCGCGACGCTCGCGGTGGGTGGACTCGAACTGAACGTGGCGCCGGACGCCGGAGTGTTCATCGAGGAGCGGTCGTTCATCGGGGGATTTGAGAAGGACGGCTTCGTCAAGAAAGGCGACGGCTGGTATACCCCGAACTACGACGCGGCTGCGAAGCATGTGCGGGTGCACTTACATGCGTTTCTTGGAGCGTTGTCGCTCACCCGAGTGCAGAAGTAGCTGCCGGCAACCGAATTGCTGGGTGCAGAGGGGGAATGCGGGGCTATACAGCCGCCAGCTTAGCCGCTATTTCTGCGAGTTTCTTTGCGGCGGTAGACTTCGGATCGGATGAGACGATCGGGCGGCCGCTGTCGCCGCCTTCGAGAACGGGCGGATAGAGCGGCACTTCGCCGAGCAACGCCACGCCGAGTTCGTCTGCGAGACGCTTTCCGCCGCCGGTGCCGAACAGCGCGATCGGCTTCCCTGTTTCCGGCGATTCGAAGTAGCTCATGTTCTCGACCACGCCGAGCACCGGCACGCCCACGCGTTCGAACATCTTCGCGCCGCGAAGTGCGTCGCCCACGGCGACTTCCTGCGGGGTCGTCACGATGATCGCGCCGGAGACTTGCGTCGCCTGGACGAGCGAGAGCTGCGCGTCACCTGTGCCGGGCGGCATGTCGACAAGCAGATAGTCGAGCTGTCCCCACTGCACATCGCGCAGGAACTGGGTGATGATCTTCATCACGATAGGACCACGCCAGATGGCCGGCTGATCGCGCTCGATAAGAAAACCGAGCGAGATGAGCTTCACACCAAACGCTTCGAGCGGCTGGATCTTTTCATCCACCACGGGCGGCGCTTCGTTCACGCCCATCATGCGGGGAATGTTGGGCCCGTAAATATCGGCGTCCATAAGCCCCACGCGCTTGCCGAGCTTCGCGAGCGCGACGGCGAGGTTCACCGTGACCGTCGATTTTCCGACGCCGCCCTTCCCCGAACTCACCGCGATCACCTTGCCGAGATTCGGATACGATACCGGTGTCGGCGCGGCGACGCGCGGCGCCGCCGCCTTCTGATCCATCACGGGGAGCGCGGCGCGCTTGGGCGCCGTCACGGCTGGCGCCGTCGGCTGCGGAATTTCAGACGCGTCCTTCACGTCGACGCGCACATCGGTCACGCCCTCCACTTTCTCTATCGCCTGGCGAACATCCCTCGCGAGCGTCGCGTCGTCGTCTGCCGCCAAAATGAGCGTGAGGCGAACACGTCCCTGGGTGGACGTCGCGATGTCGCGCACCTGCGACGCGGAGAGCACGTCCGTGCGGGTGCGCGGATTCATTACGGTCGCGAGCGCGGTTTCAATTCGTTCGCTAAAGGACGGGGGCATTAGCTAAAGATAGCTCTGGACCGAAGTCCGAAGGCCGAAGTCCAAAAACAAACGCTCGTAGATTCGGTCTTCGGCCTTCCAACTTCGGTCTTCAGAGCATCCCCTTCGCCGCCGCGATCACCTTCGTCCGCACCGCATCCAGCGACCCCGACACCAGCGCGCCCGACGCGCGCGCGTGCCCTCCGCCGCCGAACTGCCTCGCAAGCGCGTTCGCGTCGACACCGCGAACGGAGCGAAATGAGATCTTCACTTTTCCATGCCCGAGATCGCGAAACATTATCGCGAGACGCACGCCCTTCACCGACCTCGGATATTCTGCCACGCCGTCGAGATCTTCCGCGCTCACGTCGTATTTCTCGAGCGCTCCAGCAGCGATTGTGAGCCACGCCAGCCCCTTCGTCTCATCCGTGTCCAGCGTGTCGAGCGCGTCGGCGAGCAGCTGCAGCCGTCCGCGGGGCACTGACGCGTAAATGCGCCGGTACATCTCCTCCGGATCCACTCCCGCCGCGAGCAATCGCGCCGCGATCGCGTGGCAGCGCGGCGACGTGTTGCTGAAACGAAAGCCGCCCGTATCGGTGAGGATCGCCGTGTAGAGCGCCGTCGCGATCTCAGGCGTGATTTCCAGCCCGAGTGTCGCGGCAAAATCGTACACGAGTTCGCCGGTCGCGCACGCGCCAACGTCCGTCACGCGGATCGGACCCGGCGGTTCCTCGCCGGGGAGGTGGTGATCGATCACCATCGGCGGCACCTTGAGCGCCCGCACGGCGCTCGCGAGCGAACCCAGCCGCTTGATGTCGCTGATGTCGAGAACGATCAGGTGATCGATGCTCTTGAGCGCGCTCGCGCCTTCGCCGGAACGATCGCGCACGTCGTTGCCGAGTAGCGAGGTGAACATCTCCGGCCACGGCGTGGGGTTCACGATGTGCGCGGAAATTCCCATCTGTCCGAGCATTCTGGCGAGCGCTGCTTCAGAGCCGCAGCCGTCGCCGTCGGAATTAATATGCGTGGAAAGCGCGACCGTCTGCCCCGGACGCAACTCCGCGGCGAGCCGATTGATATCGGCTCGCCGCGTGTCGGGTACTTCTATCGGATCCCGCGTGATGCCGACTAGCCCTTGTTCAGAAGGCTGTGCTTCTGGCCGTAGGTGAAGTAGAACACCAAGCCGATCAGCAGCCACACGCCGAGTCGAGCCCAGTTGGTCCAGCCAAGTCCGTAGATCATCGCGCCGCAAACCACGATGCCAAGCACCGCGACGAGCTGCACGGCCGGCACGCGGAACGAGCGCTGGAGTTCAGGACGCTTGACGCGAAGGATCCACACGCCGGCGCACACGAGGATGAACGCGAACAGCGTGCCGATGCTCGTCATCTCGCCCACGATGCTGTCGGGGAGGAATCCCGCAAACAGCGACGTGAAGACGAAGAAGAGCAGATTCGACTTCCACGGCGTGCGGTACTTAGGATGCGTGTCCGAGAAGATCTTCGGCACGAGGCCGTCGCGGCTCATCGAATAGAACACGCGCGACTGGCCGAGGAGCATGACCAGAATCACCGAGGAGAATCCGGCAAGAATCGCGACCGTGACGAAGTTGGCGAGCCATCCGTAGCCCGTCATGTACTTCTGAATCGCGAACGCCACCGAGGCCTCGGCGCCCGCGCCGCGGAAGTCCGCGACCGTCGCGATGCCCGAGAGCACATACGAGAACACCACATAGAGAATCGTGCAGATCACGAGCGAGCCGAGAATTCCGATCGGCATGTCGCGCGCTGGATTCTTGGCTTCCTGCGCCGCCGTGGAGACGGCGTCAAATCCGATGAAGGCGAAGAATACCACGCCGGCCGCGCCGAGAATTCCCATCAGGCCGCCGTATGCGTGCGTCACGCCGAGTGGTGTGGTGTATGTAGTGGCCTCGGGGATGAACGGCACGTGATTAGCCGGATTGATGAAGCCCCAGCCGAGCGCGATCACCATGAGAACGATCGTGACTTTCGTGATGACGATAATGCCGTTGACGAACGCGGACTCCTGCGTGCCGCGTACGAGGATCAGTGAAAGCACGAGCAGAATGAACACCGCGGGGATGTTCATGATGCCGTGCGTGGTGGTGCCGGCCATCGTCTCGAGCGGAGAATGGCTCCACTCATACGGCACGGGACTCATCCCGATGATTTTCAGCAGGTTGTTGAGATACTGGCTCCAGGCGATCGCCACCGTTGCGGCGCCGACCGCGTACTCGAGCACCAGATCCCATCCGATGATCCAGGCGACCAGTTCGCCCATCGTGGTATACGAATACGTGTACGCGCTGCCCGCGATCGGAATCATCGACGCGAACTCGGCGTAACACAAACCGGCGAATGCGCAGCCGAATCCGGCAACAATGAAAGCGAGCGTCACTGAAGGACCCGCGCGTTCCGCGATGGCCGCGGCGGTGCGCACGAAGAGACCCGCGCCGATGATGGCGCCGATGCCGAGGCCGACAAGCGACCACGAACCAAGCGTGCGCTTGAGCCCGCTCTCTGCATTCGCACCGCTGTCCGCCATCAGGCGATCGATCGACTTCGTCCGCGTCAACGAATTGGCCACGCAAACCCCCTGGTGAGTGCCTGCTCTGTGCCTGCTTATGCTCGTTGTTGGAAGCTACGTGGCAAACCTCGCCCGCTGTGCGGGTCGAGTCAAGAAGATACCCCGCGCGCTGACGTCAGTTCAAAACCCTTCAACGCGAGGATGTTATTAAACGCTGTAGTTCGGCGCTTCGCGCGTGATGGTGACGTCGTGCGGATGCGATTCACGCAGGCCCGCGGCGGTAATGCGCACGAACTCCGATTCGGTGCGCAGTTCTTCGATGTCCGCGCAGCCGACGTAACCCATGCCGGAGCGCAGCCCGCCGACCATTTGATAGAGCACATCGCTGACGGGTCCCTTGTACGGAACGCGTCCCTCGATGCCCTCGGGCACGAACTTTTTCGCGCTCATCTCGCCATCCTGGAAATAGCGGTCGGCGCTGCCATCCTGCATCGCGCTCATCGAGCCCATGCCGCGAATCATCTTGAACCGGCGTCCTTCGAGCAGCAGCGACTCACCCGGGCTTTCCTCTGTGCCCGCGAGCATCGATCCCATCATCACAGATCCAGCGCCCGCGGCGATCGCCTTCACGATATCGCCGGAGTACTTGATGCCGCCGTCGGCGATCACCGGCACATCGCCGGCCCCTTCGACTGCTTCCATCACGGCGGTCAGCTGCGGAACACCCACGCCGGTCACGACACGGGTGGTGCAAATGGAGCCCGGACCAACGCCGACTTTCACGGCATCGACTCCGCGCTCCACGAGCGCCTGCGCAGCCGAGCGGGTCGCGATGTTTCCGGCAACGAGCTGCACATTCGGAAACGCCTGGCGCACCGCGGCGGTCGCATCGAGCACGCCCTTGTGATGTCCGTGAGCGGTGTCCACGACCAGCGCGTCTACGCCAGCCTCGACGAGCGCGCGAGCGCGGTCGAGATATGCACCGGTCGCGCCGATCGCCGCGGCCACCAGCAGTCGGCCGTGTTCGTCCTTGGCCGCGATCGGATACTGCCTGCGTTTGAGAATGTCCTTCACCGTTATCAGCCCAATCAAATGGCCCTTGCCATCAATCACGGGGAGTTTCTCGATGCGGTGCTTGGCCATGATTCGCTCGGCTTCGTCGAGCGTCGTGCCCACGGGCGCGGTGATGAGCCTGTCGCTTCCCGTCATTGCCGCGTTCACGGGGCGATCGAGGCTGCGCTCGAACTGCAGATCGCGATTGGTGATGATGCCGATCAGTCGGTCGTCGGAGTTCACGATCGGGACGCCGGAGATGTGGAACTTCGCCATGAGCGACGCCGCTTCGCGGATCGTCGCCGAATCCGGAAGCGTGTATGGCTTCTGGATCATCCCGCTCTCGGAACGCTTCACGCGATCCACTTCGGCGGCCTGCCGGTCGATCGACATGTTCTTGTGCAGCACGCCGATCCCGCCGGCGCGCGCCATGGCGATCGCCATCTCGCTTTCGGTGACGGTATCCATCGCCGCCGAGACGAGCGGAACGTTCAGGGTGATCCCGCGAGTGAACCGCGAGACGATTTTGACATCCTTTGGATGAGTCAGCGATTCACGCGGAACGAGCAGCACATCGTCGAATGTGAGCGCGGCGTCGGTGCGGATGCGCGAAGGACCGCTGCCGGCCGTGGCCGGTGCGGTCCTTGAAGACTTCGGTCGAGTTGATAGTCCCATTTTGAAAGGTAACTGAGACCCCCTGCGGAATTCAACTCCCCGCGGGGGGCTCCGCAGGAGGCGCCGGTTTGGAGGTGGCCGCCTTGACCACATCATTCGCCATCGACTTCCCTGCCGCGGCAACTCCCGACAGCACATTCATCGCCTTGTTCATCAATCCCATCGTCTCGGCCACGGTGCTCGCTGAGATCCGCCCTGCGCGCATCGTATCCTCAACTCCCTCTGCGAATCGCTGAAAAACATT
>JANYIJ010000205.1 GCA_025362095.1 Gemmatimonadota bacterium
GAGATAGCGACCGTGCTCCGGAATCTTGATATCCGGATGCGAGAGCAAGAACTCGCCGATCGAAGGATCGAGCGTGAAGCCGTGCGCGCCCTGGCCGGTGGTGTACACGAGCATCGTGCTCGAGCCGTAGATCACGTAGCCGGCCGCGACCTGACGGTGTCCCGGCTGCAGCATGTCCTTCAACGTGCAGTGCGGACCCCGTGTCGTTTTTTTCACGACCGAGAAGATCGTGCCGACGGGAACGTTCACGTCGATGTTGGAGGATCCGTCGAGCGGATCGAACAACAGCACGTATTTCCCCTGTTTGAAATGTTCGGGTATTGGAATAATTTCTTCGGACTCCTCCGACGCCATGGCGCAGAGCCTGCCGCCGTGGTCCATCGCCTTGATGATGATCTCGTTGGCGATGATATCGAGTTTCTGCTGCGTCTCGCCCTGCACGTTCTGCGTTTCGGCGGAGCCGAGGATATCGGCAAGGCCCGCGCTGCGCACTTTGTTCGCGATCATCTTGGCCGCGAGGGCCATGTCGTACAGGATGCCGGACAGCTGGCCGGTCGCCTCCGGGTGGAGGCTCTCCTGCTCGATGATGAAGCGCTCGATAGTGACGACGGAAGTTGCCGTGTGGCGGACCATCTGGGAAAAGTGCGCTCCTGCAAGTTCGAGAGCAACTGCGAAGGGCGAGTGAACTGTTTTCTGCCCTCGGTTGTCTGTCAACGAATTTGCCAACTACGCCCTGCCACGGTGACCACGAGCGACTGACCATTGGTTTTGACAACGATCGTGCCGAGCTGATCCGTGCGCAAAACGGTCGTGCCGCGCGTGGTCAACTCGTGCATCACCTGCTCGGATGGATGGCCGTAGGAGTTCCCGACGCCGACGGAGACCAGGGCTAGGCGCGGATGAACCGCCTCGAGAAATTCGGCGCTGCTGCTCGTGGAGCTGCCGTGGTGAGCAACCTTGAGAACGTCGGCGTGCAAATCGCTCGCGACGTGCGCCAGCAGCCAACGCTCCTCCGGAGTTTCGGCGTCCCCGGTCAGGAGAAATCGGACAGCTCCGAACTGCACGAGCGCCACGGTGCTCGCGAGGTTCGGGTCGTGCAGCGCCGCAGTCCACGCAGAATCGGGCGCGAGAAACGTCACGCTGACGCCGTCGACGGCGAGTGAATCCCCGGCATGCACCCGCGACCACGCGATGCCCAGCGAACCAGCAACGGTGAGCGACTGGCGATACGAGAGCGTGCCGCCCGCAAACGCGGCGTCGCGATACGCGGCGGGGTGCAGCGCTCGCAGAATCGTGGCGGCGCCGCCGACGTGGTCGGCATGCGGATGCGAGAGAATGAACAGCGAGAGGTCGCCGCCGAACCGGCGTAAGTATGGAACCACCGTCGTTCGCCCTGCGTCGCCCCCGTTCCACGTGCGGCCGGCATCAACGAGCAGCCAGTGTCCGTGCGGCGTGCGGATCGCGATCGCGTCGCCCTGCCCCACGTCGATCATGTGCATCTCCGTGAGTCCGCTGCCCGTTGGCGCCGCAATCCACCAGATCGCGCCCGTTGCCGCGAGCGCCGACCACACAAGCGCTCGGCCCGCGAGATACGACCGGCTCGCGGCAGCCACGAGCAAGCCGACCGCGGCAACGGCGCAGGCGATGGTGACCGCTAACGAGGGCGCCACGTGCACCGATCCGAACGGTACGCGGGCGCCGACACTCGCGATGCCATCGAGCGCGAGCAGCATCGGATGCGCCGCCCATGCTATGAACTGCGCGACGCCGTGCAGCGAACCCGCCGCCAATGCGAGAAAAAGCGTCGGCTGCAGCATGGCAATCACAGGTGACGCGATGAGATTTGTAACCGGCGCAATGAGACTCAGGCGACCGAATGCCCACATCACGAGTGGCGCCGTGACGACTGTGGCGAGGACCGAGATTGCGAGATCACGCGCGAGCGCCCTCCGCCAGCCGCGCACATCGTGCGGCAGGCGGCGCCGAATCCAGATCCCCGCCGCGGTAAGTGCCGCGAACCCGGCGACGCTCAGCTGCCAGCCGAGATTGTTCACCGTGTGCGGGTCGTAGAGCGGAATCAGCGCGCCGAGTGCGAGCACCGCCCACGGAGAAACGGGACGATCGAGCGATCGGCTGGCGGTCGCAACTGCGAGCATCGCGGCGCTGCGCAGGGCCGGCGGCGGCGCGCCGATGGCCGCGACGTAGAGCACGGTGACGCCGAGGGCGGCCCACCTGGCGGCGCTGCGAGGAATCCGCATCGCTTCGAACGCAAGGAGGATCGAGCCGGCGATGATCGCGACGTGCAGTCCGGAGATCGAGAGAATGTGGATCAGGCCGGCTGCGGCGAAGCGATCGCGCATTTCGGCGGGAATCGCGCGCATATCGGCGATCAGCAGAGCCCGAACGAGCGGCGCGTCGGATCTGAACAGGGTGTCGATTCGCGCGCCCGCGTTGAGTCTCCATCGCTCGAGCGGCGACGGCGGATCATCGGGCGCGGGTGCGCTGCAAGGAGTGGCGGACCGGACTGCGCGCCAGTCGTGCGTGGTCCAGCCATGTGCGACACAGCGTTCGTCGCGGGCGCGCACATCGCGCGCGATGAGCACGCCGGTCGCAGCGATCAGTGCGCAGCTGAGCGGAGCGAGGAAGGAGCGACGCGTGAGCCAGGAGCTTGCAGCGGCGGCACCGATCGCCGATCCGGCGAGCACGAGAACGCACACGACGAGCGCGGGTGCGGTGAGCGCCGGCGACGATCCCGCCAGCAACCCCGCGACGTACGCAAAAACGGCCCAGGTGATGAGAGGCACGAGGGACGGTTAACAGAAAATGCGAACGGGAGTGTCACCCCGTTCGCGCCAACCGTATCGGTCTATTGCGTCTACGCGATCGGCAAAGCTTCCCGCGCGTGCACCGGAGTTCCGGTGAACGTCGACCCCGTGGTGCCTGTCAGCTCGACAGTCAGATAACTCCCGATCATCGACTGATCACCGGGCACGATGACGGTCTTGAAATCGCGCGATCTCGCCTGGAGAAGTTCTCCGCCCTTCCGCGCTTCCTTCTCGATCAGCACCTCTCGCCGCTCGCCAAGTCTTTTCATATTCCGCTCGCGCGCGATGCCGCGCACTGTGCTCTTCAGTCGCTCGAACCGCTCGTCGATCACCGCCTCCGGCACGAGCAGTTCCGCAGGAAAACGAGTCGCCGGCGTTCCGTCGCGCATCGAGAATTTGAACATGTACGCATCGTCGAAGCCGACTTCCTGCACCGCGGTGATCGTCTCGTCGAACTCATCGTCCGTCTCGCCCGGAAATCCTACGATGATATCGGTCGTGAGACCGAGCCCGGGAATCGCCTCGCGCAGCCGCTTCGCGCTCTCGAAATATTCCTCACGCGTGTAGCGGCGGAGCATGCGCTTCAGTGTGCGGCTCGAGCCGCTTTGCATTGGCAGGTGCACGTGCTCGCACACCGTCTCCGTTTCGGCCATCGCCGCGATTACACGATCGCTGAAATCGTTCGGATGCGGGCTCGTGTAGCGCACGCGGCGAATGCCGGGCACCGCGCCAACCGCGCGGAGCAGATCGGCGAAATCGTGCGTGCCGTCGGTGTACGAGTTCACCGTCTGCCCGAGCAGCACGACCTCGGTGAGTCCCTGCGCAACCACTTCATGCGTCTCGCGCACCACCTCGGCGAGCTGCCGGCTCCGCTCTGGTCCGCGCGTGTAGGGCACGATGCAATACGTGCACCGATAATCACAGCCGCGCTGCACCGGGATCCACGCCTTCACGCCTGCAAACCGGCGCGCCTGAAAATCTTCGTAGTGTTCTTCGAGATCGAAATCGGTCGCGGTGAATCGCTCGCCCGCTCGGGCTCCGTCCAACAGATGCGGCAGCGCGCGATACGCATCGGGCCCCACCACAAGCGAGACGCGCGAGTTGGACTCGAGGAGCTTCGGCCCGAGCCGCTGAGCCATGCAGCCGGTTACGCCGAGGATGGTGTCCTTCTTCATGAATCGGCGCAGCTCGCCCAGCCGGCCGATCACGCGCTGCTCGGCGTTCTCACGAATCGCGCACGTGTTCACGAGAATCACGTCCGCGCCTTCAGGCCCGTCCACGCTCTCATAGCCGACCGCCGTGAGCTTTCCGAGCATCAGCTCGGAATCGCTCACGTTCATCTGACAGCCGTAAGTCTCGATGTAGACGGTTGGCATGATAGTTTGGCATTGAATCGACTGCGTCGCGGAGCCGAAGCGTCCGCCAGTGTGACAGAAAGATAGTCTTCCGTCAGTCCTTCGCGTTTGTCCCCGTCACCGACGACAACGACATCCGCCAGTCCGCCCTCGCGCCGGGCCGAATGCGCGGCGGCCTTTGAGTCTCCAATCTCGCGCAGCTCGGCGGCCCGCTCGCGCGAGACAGCCGCCGGCACGTCACCGTCCATCCGCAGCGCAGCGGTCCCGGGACGCGCCGAGTACGGAAACACATGCAGGTACGTGAACGGCAGATCCCGCACCAGCGCGACGGTCTCGGCGTGATCGCTCGCGGTTTCTCCGGGAAATCCAGTGATCACGTCCGCGCCGAGCGCGAACACATCCGGCCGCGAGGCGATTCGCGCAGCGGCGGCGCGATACGAGGCAGACGTATACCAGTGACGCCCCATTCGCCTCAGCACACGATCGCTCCCCGACTGCAGTGGCGCATGCAGATGCGGCGCGACGCGCCGTGGATCGCTCACGAGCAATTCGCCGAGTCGCGCGTCCACTTCGCTCGCCTCAACTGACGTCAGCCGGAATCGCACATGAGGAATTTCATTCACCATCCGTTCGAGCAGCTCGCCGAGCGACGAACCGCAATCCGCGCCGTACGTGCCGATGTGAATGCCGGTGATCACAATCTCCGGATGTTCAACCGCGAGCCCCGAAGCCTCGCGCACGATCTCGTCCGCCGGTCGCGAGCGATTCGCGCCGCGCGCGAGCGTCGTAGCGCAGAACGTGCAGTGCTCGTCGCAACCATCCTGAATCCGCAGCAACGCGCGCGATCCCGTTTGCGTGCCAGCGCGTGCCTGCGCAAACGCAGGATCAATCCCGAGCGCAATCGCGAGCGATTCCATGTCCGCTCCGGCGATCACATCGCTCACTCCGGGCAGCGCCGCGATCGTTCCATCGTCGCGCGCTGACGCGCACCCCATCACCACAGTACGTCCCTCACCCCTCAACCTCGCTCGCTCTCGGGCCGCGCCCCGCACCTCTTGCCGCAGGTCCGCTTCCGCCGCAGCGGTCACGGCGCACGAATTGAACAGCGCGACATCGGCTTCTTCCGGCGTGGCGACGATCGTGCCGCCTGCGGCCTCGATCATCGCGCGCGCCGCTTCGGTATCGTATTGGTTCGCGCGACAGCCGAACGTGCGGAGATACGCCTTCATGATCTCACCACTGCGGCAGCCGGAAACTCACCCGTGCGGCTCAGGACGCGCGGCTGCTCCACCGGGGTCAGCGGCATCTGCACGTAAAACGTGCTCCCCTCGCCGTCGGCGCTCTTCACCCAGATCCGCCCTCCGTGCGATTCCACGGCAAGGCGGCAAAAAGTGAGGCCGAGCCCCGAACTGCGCACCTTCGGCGCGTTCGCCGCGCGCACGCGCTCGAACTTTCTGAAAATAATTTCCTGATACTCGCTGGGAATTCCAGGCCCGTCGTCGGCGACAGTGATCAGTATTCCGTTCGCGTCCGCCCGCGCGGAGAGCGCGAGACGCACGGGCCCCGCCGTATGCGTCAGCGCGTTCTGCACGAGATTCGAAAGCACGCGCTTGAACAGCATCTTGTCGGCGTTGAACACCGGCGCGTCATCCGAAACGTCAACCGTTGCGGTCGCGCCTTCCTGCGTGAAGCGCAGCCCCCAGTCATACACGATCTCCGCGAGCAGCGCCGCGGGCGCGATCGGCTCCGGCTGCAGCGTGATCGTCTGCTCCTCTATGCGCGCGACCTCGAGCAGATCCTCGATCAGTGCGAGCAGATCCTCCGCTTTTCCCTCGGCGTCGGAGAGCGCCTTCGCCTGCGGCTCGGTGAGCGCGCCGAAGTCGCCGTCGCGCGCCATCTCGAGCGTCGCCAGCACCGACGTGAGCGGCGTCTTGAGATCGTGCACGATCATTTTCATGAGGTCATCGCGAACTTTCTGAAGCTCGCGCAGCCGCTTCAAGCTCTCCTCGAGCGCGTCGGTCGCGCCCTTGAGCTTGAGCAGCGCGCGAACCCTCGCATTCAGCACCAGACGGTGATGCGGCTTGGTGAGGAAATCATCGCCGCCCGCCTCGATCGCTTTCACGCGATCGCTCGTATCACCGAGCGCGGTCACGAAAATCACCGGGATGCGCGCCGTGCGCGCGTCGCGCTTCAACCGCCGACAGACCTCGAACCCGGCGTCGCGATCGACGATGCCGAGGTCACCCGCCGGCATCGAGACGTCGAGAATCACGAGATCGGGGCGACGCTCGAGGCAGGTTGCGAGCGCCGACGGCGCATCGCGCGCGACTATCGTGTGGAATCCGAGAGTCTCGAGCTGATCGACGAGCAGCTCGACGTTCGCATCCACATCGTCCGCGACGAGGATCACCGGCTGAGACCCTGCGACTGCAGCCATCGGCGGCTCCGCTCCCCCCGAAAAATCCGCGACGCGCTTGCGCGCTTTAGTAAGGCTTGATCGACAGTCCGAGACTGAGCACCCAGCCGGTCTCCGAAAGCGCGACGTTCGCGCTGCGCGCCGCGTGTGCAATGCCCAGGTCGATCGCGGCGCGTCCCTGGCTCACCGGAATTCCGAGTCCGCCCGTGAACTCCGTCTCGCGCACCTGCTGCGAGTTGATTCCAAAGGGAAGCTGGCGCGCGCGGTACCCGACGCGAACCGCAATCGGAATGAGCTGGATCCGTGGACCGCCCGTTTCGAGTCCCAGCGACAATTCCTTCGCATCGAACACGCTCATGCCCGCGCTGCCAAGACCTTTCATGGAGGTCCACTGCTCCGTGCCAAATCTCGCGGCGAGAATGGTGCCGGGAATCCCGTCAAACGCGCCGGACACGTTGAACCGGTTGGGAACATGCCCCTCACCAATCGTGGTGGAATCTCCCCGATGCATATGCATCGAGAATCCGATGCGAGCCGATAGCGCGAAATTAATGTGATCGATTGGCGTCGCCATCACGCCGAACGAAGCCGCGGAACCACTGAAGTTGTACGAGTTCGTCTGCGAGAACGCGCCGAATGAAATGGAATCCGCAGGAAATGCACGGCCGAACTGCACGCGATTCTGACCGGGAAACACATGGATCGCTGCGCCAACCGTAACGCGCGGGTTCAACGTGTAGCTCATCGCAGCACGCGCATCGGAGATGCCGCCGGAACTCACCGCGGTCACGGTCGACGGCACTTTCGTGGTGCCGACCAGCTGGGTGTCGCGATATGTGTTCGTCCACGTGCGATCGAGAAAGCTCGAATACGAGAGGCTGAATCGTGCGTCTCCAACCTTGCCGCTGATCAAAAAGAGCGGGAAGCGGGCGGTCACCGTGCTCGCGTTCAGGCCGTCGCCCTTGATCCAGCGAAACTCGGGATCGTATTGGAAGTAGACCGAGGCGCGCGATCCGACGAGGAGCGAGGCCGGATTGACCGGAGAGTTGGCGTCGAAATCCGCCAGTGATCCGCCGGTCGCGAGCGAGCGCGAGCTGAGCTGACCGCCGGGATATCCAAAGCCCTGCAGGCTGAGCGCGCCCTGCGCGCAGAGCGCCGGCGCGCCGCAACAGAGCGCCGCCGCGGCAGCCACAGACGAGAGGAATCGCATGGATCTCGCCGATTTCATCATGGAACTCCGTAAGTGATTGCCGGCACGTACGAGATTCGCATCACCGGCCGCAGCGCCGCCGGAGCAGAACTCGACCAAAAGCTCGCTTCGAACGGCAGAACGTTTTCAGGCGACGCGCGAAGGATCATCGCCCGCGGCGGCGGATAGAGCAGCGCGTCCTGGATCTTCCAGGCGCGCAGCAGCAGGAACATGTCGATGGTCTTCTGGCCGGAATCGCGCGGCGAGATCAGCAGCGAATCCTGCACGTCGAGCCCCGGCGCGGAGATGATGTTCGCGGCGAGACGCAGGTCGGTGATCTGCGGCCCCGCGAGCACCACCTGACCGTGGATGGTCATCGTGTCGCGCAGATCGCCGTATGGAATCGGCCGCTGCGTGAGGATCAGCGTCGCGCGCACGATCGTCGACGAGTCGACGATGTGCGACGGAATGTTGAATCGCAGATACCCACGGCGCCCCGGATTGCCGCCAACGTTGATCGAGTTCCTGAACTGCGGAATCGCGTTTTTTGCGACGATCATGTAGTTGGTCAGCCCGCCACGAATGCCTTCTTCCTTGGTTCCGGTGGGATAATTCGAGAGTGGCGACACCGCGATCTTCGCGACGGTGCTGTCCGGAAAGCCCTTGTAAATGAGTGTCGCGGCGGCCGAGCCAACGGTGCTGCCCACGCGAATCCACGCCGGCCCGTCGCCATCGACGCGCAGTCCCACGCGCAGTCGGCCGCGGGTCAGGATCTTGTTCAGCAGCGCGGCGCTCGAAATCGGGACGCTCAGCGTCTCTGGCAGAAACGCTTTCGAGACCGTGATCCCGCCGATCCTGCGATTCGGCGAGAAGCGCGCGTTCACGGGCGCCGAAAGCGTGTCCGTTTCGACCGAATCGTCCACGTCGTACAGCTCGAATCGAATCTGATTCGGTATCCGGGCGTGCGCGGTATCGAGAACGATTTTCAAGAACGCCGAGTCGACGAACGTGATGTTGCGCGTCGTATCGCCCGTCGGCGTGACCTGCGTGGTGATCGTGTCGAAGCGGATGACGCCGCGGGTCTCGAGCGTGTCGCCGCGCGTGGCGAGGAGAAGCTCCTGCTCGCCGCCGAGCTCCGGATATCCGTTGAACGTGCTGTCGAACACGAGCACGGGGTTGATCACCGTGTCGAGCACCGTGAGCGTTTGCGCAGGACAGAGCGTGGGGCAGCCGCGTCCGCCGTCGAGCGACTCAGCACAGGCACCGACCCCCGCAGCGAGGAGCACCGCGAGGACGGAAATGAGACGACGATTCATGTGTGATGCAGGGACTGAGGCGTGAACGGATGCGGAAGCAGGTCGGCGAGCGACCAGCCCGCCTCCGCACCCGATGTGGTATAGCTCGTGATCTGCAGATTGGGAGAGAATTCCACCAGCGCCTGACGGCACATGCCGCACGGGGACGTCGGCTCTTCCGCGTCGGTCACGATCGCCAGATGCGTGAATGTTCTGTGGCCTGCCACGACTGCAGCGGCAAGCGCGCCGCGTTCGGCGCAGCTCCCGGAGGGGAAGGACGAATTCTCAACGTTGCAGCCCGCGATGATCGATCCATCGTCGCAGAGCAGCGCGGCGCCCACTCGAAAATCCGAGTACGGCGCGTACGCACGTGCCATCGCGTCTGCCGCGGCCTCGCGCAGGCGTTCGTCAGTTCCGCTTTTCATCGAGCTACGATCAGCGGCAGAAACGACGTGCCAGCGCCGCGGAATTCGAGCCCCATCCAATCGCCAATCGTGGCGCCGAGGTCGGCAAACGATGCGCGACGGCCGATCGCGCCGGGCCGCACGCGCGGTCCAACCGCGAGAAGCGGAACGTTCTCGCGCGCATGATCGGTCGACGGCGTCGTCGGATCGTTGCCGTGGTCAGCGGTAATGAAAAGCAGATCGTCCTCGTGAAGGGCGGCGGTGATGGCCGGAATGGCGTTGTCGAACTCCTGCAACGCCTTATAGAACCCCGGAACATCGTTCCGGTGCCCGTACAACTGGTCGAAATCTATAAGGTTGCAGAACAGGAACCCACTTCCAGACGCAATCCAGTCGAGAATTCGCTGAATTCCCTCTGTATTGCCGGTCGTATGACCCCCATCGATCCCCCGCTTCGCGAACAGGTCGTCGACCTTCCCAATGCCGGATCGGGCGATTCCCGCGGCGGCCAGCGCGTCGATCAGCGTCTCGCCCGGGGGGGCAATCGAGAAATCGCGTCGATTCGTGGTGCGGTTCCACGCCCCGGGCTCGCCGGCGAACGGCCGCGCGATGACGCGCGAAACGTCGTGCGGCGGGACCAGCATCGTGCGTGCCGTTTCGCACGCGGCATACAGCTCGGAGAGCGGTATCACGCTCTCGTGTGCTGCCACCTGAAAGACCGAATCCGCGGACGTGTACACGATCCACGCGCCCGTGCGGACGTGTTCGGCGGCCCAGCGCTCGAGGATATCCGTGCCGCTGCCGACCTCGTTGCAGATCACCTCGCGGCCCGTGCGCGCCGCGAACTCATCGACCACGTCCCGAGGAAAGCCGGTGGGGAAGGTTGGGAAAGGCCGCGCGAGCTTGAGCCCCGCGATCTCCCAGTGACCCGTGGTGCTGTCCTTCCCTGCCGACGCCGGCTCCATCAGGCCGAACGCGCCGGTCGGTTTGAGCGCGAACGGCATTCCTTCGATCGGCGCGACGCCGCCGAGGCCGAGGCGCTGCAGGCTCGGAAGCATGAGCCCGCCAACGGCCTTTGCGAGATTGCCGAGTGTGTTGCTGCCGACGTCGCCGTACGCCGCGGAATCGGCCGCGGCGCCTATTCCGACGCCGTCGAGCACGATGATCGCCGCGCGGCGATTGGTCGCGTCGGATTTCAACGGTGAATGCGCGTGATGCGCTGCCGCAGGCCAGTGAGCACTTCGTACGGCGAGAGATCAGCTCGCGCGGCGACAGCGTCAACACTCAAGACGTCGCCGCCGTCCGCGCCGATCAGCGTCGCATGTTCACCCACTGAGCACCGCACGTCGGTGACGTCGATCATCGTCATATCCATCATGACGCCGCCGATCACCGGCACGCGGCGACCATTCACGAGCGCCTCGGCGCGGTTGCCCATCGCCTTGTGCAGGCCGTCGGCGTAGCCAATGGCGAGGGTGGCGACGCGCGAGGGACGCGTGGCGCGCCAGGTGGCGTCGTAGCCGACGCTCTCGCCCACGTGGAGATCGTGCAGCTCCACGACGCGCGCGCGAAGATGCACGACCTGCTCTGGTTGCAGCGCCGCACGATCGCCGCTGCCGACGCCGTACAGAAAGACGCCGGGGCGGACGAAATTCCAGAACGACGGCGAGCGCCGCACGATGGCCGCGCTGCTGTCGGTGTGCAGGAGCGCTGGCCGTGCGGGAAGCGCCGCAATCGCCTCGCGGAATCGGCTCTCCTGAATTTCCATGGAGCCGTCGTCGAGCTCAGGCGAGTGGAAATGGGTGAAGGCGCCGTCGGGAGGAGAGTGACGAAGGAGATCGGCGAGTTCCGCGATTGAATCCCAGCGAATTCCTGCGCGGCTGAGACCGGTATCGATCGCGAGGTGCCATGGTCCGCCGCCGCATTCCGTCCACGCGCTGATTCCAGAAGGAGTCGACAGCGTGGGAATCAGCTTCGATTCGCGCAGCCGCGGAAGCTCGGCGGGAAGCAATGGTGTGAACACGATCACCGGATCTTTCACGCCGGCGTCGCGGATCTCGCGCCCTTCGTCCACGGTCGCGACGCCGAATCCGAACGGATTGAGCTTCGACAGCGCGCGCACGACCGGAATCACACCGAGCCCGTAACCATCGGCCTTCACCATGGGCAGCAGCGGAACGCGCGCGTGCTTCGCGAGCGCCTCTCCATTGCGCAGCAGCGCGCCGAGATCGATGTCGACCCAGGCGCGCGTGGTGTTCAAGTTGAGCTCGTCGACGGTAGATTTCGTGGTCATTCCCAGAGTGAAGAAGCTAGACAGCGCAGAGGAGCGATGCAAGACAAACTCGAAGAAGCCGTAGCCATCATGCGCGATCTGCGAGCGCGAGATGCGTGGGACAAAGCGCAGACGCACGACTCGCTGCGCCCGTATCTCAACGAAGAAATGCACGAGCTCGACGACGCGATCCGCTCGGGCGACGACGCGGCAATGCGCAGCGAACTCGGCGATGTGCTGCTGCAGGTGTTGTTCCACGCCATCATCGCGGAGGAGCGCGGGGCGTTCGATGTGAATGCGGTCGCGGGTTCGCTCGTCACAAAAATGACGAAGCGGCATCCGTGGCTGTATTCGCAGACGACAGGCGACGGACGACAGACGCCAGCGCGCGAACCGTGGGAACAGATGAAGTCGAAGGGCCGCTCGACGCTCGCTGAAGGACTTCCTCAGGGGCTTCCTTCCCTGCACCGGGCGCATCGCCTTCAGGAGCGTGCTGCGGGCGTGGGATTCGACTGGCCCGATGTGAAGGGGCCGATCGATAAAGTCCGCGAGGAGCTCGTTGAAGTTGAGGCCGAGATCAAAGCGAACGGCGCCGAATTCGATACGCACGGCGTGCCGTCAGGCGACCCGCGGCATGAGCGGCTCGAAGCCGAGCTCGGCGACCTGCTCTTCTCAGTAGTAAATCTCTGCCGCAAAGCGGGTGTGCATCCGTCGCTCGCACTCGACAAAGCGAACGGGAAATTTCAGGAGCGGTTCGAGGCTCTGGAGAAACTGGCTTTGGCGCGCGGAATCGACGTGAGGACCGCAGGGCTCGCCGTTCTCGATTCGCTTTGGGATGAGATAAAGCGCCGGGACTAAAGGCTCACAGTTCAAGCTCACAGTTCAAGCTCACAGTTCCACCCGCACAGCTTGGAAGTGTCATAGCTCGCCTTTCGGTGCTTTGAGCTACGAAAGACGAGCCATGACAATGCCAAGCTGTGTGGGTCGAACTGTGAGCTTGGGCTGTGAGCCTCTCCTACGGGCGCAACCGATGCATCATGCGCGGAAACGCGATGCACTCGCGAATGTGCTGCGCTCCGCAGATCCACGCGACAGTGCGTTCGAGTCCGAGGCCGAATCCCGAATGCGGAAACGTTCCGTATTTGCGCAGCGCGAGATACCAGTCGTACGCGGCCTCCGGAAGTTTCTCCTCACGCAGGCGATGGAGAATTTTCTCGTAGTCATCCTCGCGCTGTGACCCGCCGATGATCTCGCCGTAGCCCTCAGGCGCGAGGCAGTCGTCGCACAGCACCGTGCGCGGATCGTCCGGATTCTCCTTCATATAGAACGCTTTGGCTTCCTTCGGATAATTCATCACGAAGATCGGCCGGTCGTAATCCTCCACGAGCAGCGCCTCATCTTCAGCGCCGAGGTCGTCGCCCCACACGACCTTGCTTCCCTTCTTTTGAAGCGTAGCGACCGCGTCGGTGTAGTCGATGCGCGGAAACGGCGGCTTCACCGTTTCGAGCTTGCTCACATCACGCTCAACTTCCTTAAGCTCCGCCTGCCGCCGCTCGAGCACACGCTCCACCATGAAGGTGATGTAGTCCTCCTGCAGCTTCATGTTGTCGTGCGTGTCGTTGAACGCGACCTCCGGCTCGATCATCCAGAACTCGGTGAGGTGCCTGCGGGTTTTCGATTTCTCTGCGCGGAACGTCGGGCCGAACGTGTAGATCTTTCCGAACGCAGCCGCAGCCGCCTCGCCGTAGAGCTGGCCGGTCTGCGCGAGGTACGCGTTGCCCTCTTCGAAATACTCCGTGGAGAAGAGACCGCTTCGCTCGCCGATTGCGGCGGTGAGAATCGGCGTGTCTACGCGAAGAAATCCACGCTGATAAAAGAAATCGTGCGTGGCCTGTTCGAGCTCGTTGCGGATGCGCGCGATCGCGACCTGCCGCGGCGAGCGCAGCCAGAACGTGCGATTGTCGAGGAGAAAATCGATGCCGTGTTCTTTCGGCTGAATCGGGTAGTCGAGCGGGCTCTCGCCAATAATCGAGAGATCGGCGATGCCCAGTTCGAATCCGCCCGGCGCGCGCGCATCCGGCTTCACTTCGCCGGTCACGCTCACACACGTTTCCTGCGTGAGTTTCGCGAAGTGCTCCCACGTTTCCGGCGCGACGGCGTTTTTCACGAGCACCGTCTGCAGAATACCCGTGCCGTCGCGCATCACGATGAACGCGACTTTTCCGGATGAGCGCAGATGCGTCACCCAGCCACGAACCGTGACCGTCGCGCCGGCGTGGCTAGAAAGTTCGTTGATGCGAACGGAGTTCATTTGCCTTTGTAGCTGATTTTGTAAATCGTCCCGCCGACATCGTCCGCGATGTAGATCGAACCGTCCGTTCCCTGCGCGAGTCCGGTGGGACGATGCAGACGGCCATCCTTCCCCGGGCCGCCGTTGTTCGAGAAGTCGATCGCGAAGTCTTCATACGCGGCGCCTCCCTTCCCGTTCTTGGCGATCGGCAGAAATACCACGCGGAATCCCTGCTGCGGCTTGGGCGCGCGATTCCACGACCCGTGGAACGCGATGAACGCGCCGTCCTTGTACTTCGACGGGAACGCAGATCCCGAATAGAACAGCATGTCGTTCGGCGCCCAATGCGCCGGAAACACAAACGTCGGCTGATCGGCGCTGCCACAGCGAGTGCTCTGCTTGCCGTCGCCGCCGTATTCCGGCGCCGTCACGAGCTTCTTTTCTTCGGTCGAGAAATAGCAGTAGGGCCAGCCGAAGTTGCTGTTGCCCAAAATGTGATTGACCTGCTCGCCGGGATTCTCGGCGTTGTAGTCGTCGGTGAATCCCCAGTCGTTGAGCTGATCACGGCCGTGCATCGTCGCCCAGAGCGTGTTGTCCCGGCGGTCCACGGTGAGCGAAACCGAGTTGCGCATGCCTGTCGCGAAGCGGACGCCGTCCGGTGGGTGCTGGCCAAGCTTGTTCGCGTCGAACGTCCACACGCCGGCGCGCGAATCGAGCTCCACACACGGATCGACGCCTGGCGCCTTGCCCTTGCGATCGAGATCGGCCGGCTGACACGCGTTGGTGCTCGAGCCGACGTTCATGTAGATCGTGCCGCCAATCACGACGAAGTTGTACGCCGAGTGCCCGCCCTGAGCGATTCCGGAGAGAACCGTGTCGGCATCGCCGAGCGTCGTGTCGCCGGTCGCGTACCGGTAGCGCACGATCGACGTGCCCGACGACGTATACAAATAGCCGTTGGCGAGAGCGATGCCCGAGCCGTTGCCGGGCTTGAGCTTCTTCACGAGTCCGGCTTTGCCGGCGCCGTTGTCGCGCAGCAGCATCAGCGAGCCGCCGGTGCGGGAGCTGCCGGCCTCGGCGCTCGTCGCGAACGAGTTGCCGATCACCAGCAGGTCGCCGTTGGGTGCGACCACCATGTGACGCGGCGCGCCGATCTTATCGGCGAAAACCGTCGCGCAGAATCCGGAGGGCAGCGTCAGGTTCGCGTTGTCGGTATCGCAGGCGATGGCGCGCGTGCGGGAACGAACGGCCCCGGAGGCGGCGACAACAAGTGCGGCGGCGATTCCGAGCGTCGCCACGCGGCGGGAGATTGAATTTCGCATCGGTGATTTGCGGTTGGGAGACGGGCGGCTAGAGGTGGACCGCGGAAGAACAGACAGAATCTAATCAGGTGCTGCCCAGCACTTCACGGACCTTTCGCGCCAGAACGTCTGGCGTGAACGGCTTCGACAGCAGCGTGGAGCAACCTCTCGAAGAGGGGTCCCTAAAGCATATCCCAAAGCGCGGGCGGAGAGGCGGAAATGCCGGTTCATTATCCGACTCTGAACAGCTCAAGCGCCCTGCCGTAACGCTTTCTCAGCACGTCGTGCAGCGGCTTGTTCGCCTTGCTCGCGAGGTCTGGATCCGCTGCCAGCAGCCGCGCGGCGCCCTCGCGAGCGATCTCGCTCAGCTCGCGATCGCGAATCGGGTCGGCAACGCGGAACGTCGGTTCTCCGCTCTGCCGCTCGCCAAAGAGGTCTCCCATACCGCGAAGCTGGAGATCGGCCTCGGCGATTTTGAACCCGTCGTCGGTGCCCACGAAGATCTCCAGTCGTTCCGAGACGTCGGGACTCACGTCGCCGAGCAGAATGCAGAAGCTCTCCTCGGCGCCGCGGCCAACGCGGCCGCGCAGCTGGTGCAGCTGCGAGAGGCCGAATCGCTCGGGATGCTCTATCAGCATCACCGTCGCGTTGGCGACGTCGATGCCGACTTCGATCACGGTGGTCGAGATGAGGATGTCGATTTCGCCGTCGCGAAAACGGCGCATGGTGTGATCTTTTTCTTCTGAGTCGAGACGGCCGTGCAGCAGTGCGACCCGGCGATCTTTGAAGCGGCCGGTGCGCAGCGCTTCGTATTCCTTGGTCGCGGCGCGCAGCGCGATCTTGTCGCTCTCGTCGATCA
This sequence comes from Gemmatimonadota bacterium, assembly GCA_025362095.1. Lineage (GTDB taxonomy): Bacteria > Gemmatimonadota > Gemmatimonadetes > Gemmatimonadales > Gemmatimonadaceae > Fen-1231. The sequence goes on from JANYIJ010000205.1 coordinate 16,207, forward strand.
GCGGAAACACGATATACGCCTGCCGTCCCTTTGCGACTTGGGCGTCGATGAAATCGAACACCTTCGCGCGCGCCTTATCGGGGCGGCGCGCGGTGGTCACGGGCTGCCGTCCGGGCGGGCGTTCGTCGAGCACGCTTACGTCCAAATCGCCGTAGAGTGTGAGCGCGAGCGAGCGCGGAATAGGAGTGGCGCTCATCAGGAGCACGTCGGGGCGCTCCCCCTTCTTGCCCAGCGCGAGCCGCTGCTCGACGCCGAACCGGTGCTGCTCGTCGACCACGGCGAGCCCGAGTTTCGCGAACTTGGTTCCTTCCTGCGTGAGCGCGTGCGTGCCGACAACCACGAGCGGCTCGAAACTGGCAAGCCGGGTGGCCGCCGCTTTTCGTTCGCGCGCGGAAAGCGAGCCCGTGATGAGCAGCGGCGCCATGCGCAGCGGCTCGAGCAACTTCGTGAATGTGCGCGCATGCTGTTCTGCGAGCAGTTCGGTCGGCGCCATCACCGCGGCCTGATAGTCATTCTCCACGGCGAGCAGCGCGGCGAAGAGCGCGACGATTGTTTTTCCGCTGCCAACATCGCCCTGAAGCAGGCGGTGCATGCGCTGCGGGCCGGTCATGTCTTTCACGATCTCGCGCGTCGCGCGAACCTGCGCGCCGGTGAGTTCGAATGGCAGCAGCGATTTCAGTTTCGACGTGAGGACGCGTTTGTTTTCAAAGCGGATTCCAGCGCGGGACTCGCGCGCCAGCGCCTTCGCGCGGAGCTGAAGAATGTGCACGCAGAGCAGTTCTTCGAACGCGAGGCGCGCGCGGCCGGCGTGTGCCTCCGCCAGCGTCCGCGGGCGGTGTACCGCGCGCAGCGCCTCCGGCAACGATGGAACGCCGGCCAGCGTGAGCAGGTCAGCCGGAATGTGTTCCTTGAACAGCGGCAGGTATTCATCGAGATGTTTCTCGATCAGCGCGCGCAGCTGCTTGAACGAGAAACCCTCGGTCGCGGGATATACCGAGAGCACGCGGCCGCCACTCGTGCCCGTCGCGGCATCTTCGGGTCCAAGATTTACGAACTCGCGCGGCGCGAGCACGCGGCCGTGGAAAAATCTCACGGGACCCGTGAGCAGGAGCACGTCGCCCTTTTTGATCGCGCGATCGAGGAACGGCTGGCCCGGCCACGACGCTTCGATCAGGCCGCTCGAATCCTGCATCACGGCTTGAAACACACGCAGTCCTTTGCGCGTGGGGATCACGCCTTTCGAAATCACCGTGCCGATCACCGTCGCATCGTCACCAATTCTCAGCCGCGCGATCAGCGAGACGGTGCTCGCATCTTCGTACCGATGCGGGATGTGCAGGAAGAGATCGCGCGCGGAGAAAATGCCGAGCCGCCGCAGCGCGTCGGCGCGCGCGGGCCCGACGCCGGTGAGATAGGTGACGGCCGTGTCGAGAGATTTACCCGCGACGCGGGCCTGCCTCACCTGTCGAACAGCTCCCCTGCGAAGCGCCGCGCATCGAACGGCCTCAGATCCGCGGCCTCTTCGCCGACGCCCACGAACTTCACCGGCACATCGAGCGCCTCGTGCACCGCAACGATCACGCCGCCTTTCGACGTACCGTCGAGCTTCGTCACGACGATTCCCGTCACAGGCACGGAAGCAGTGAACGTCTGCGCCTGCGCGATCGCGTTTTGTCCGATCGTTCCATCGAGCACCAGCAGGGATTCGTGCGGTGCTCCGGGAAGCCGCTTGGAAATCACGCGCGCCACTTTACGGAGCTCTTCCATGAGATCATCGCTCGTGTGCAGCCGGCCTGCGGTATCCACGATGATCACATCTGCGCCGCGCGTCACTCCGGCGTCAATCGCGCTGAACGCCACCGCTGCGGGATCGCCCCCGCTCGCGCCCGAGACGAAATCGACGCCCGCGCGCTCAGCCCAGAGCCGCAGCTGATCCACCGCGCCCGCGCGAAAGGTGTCACCCGCGGCGACGAGCACGCGCTTCCCTTCACCTTTCAGGCGCGACGCCAGTTTGCCGATGAACGTCGTTTTCCCAGCGCCGTTTACACCGAGCACGAGGAAGACCGTCGGTCCGCTCGCAGCGTAGGTAAGCGACGGCTCGCTGTTGCCGCTCGTGAGAGCGCCCGCGACAGCCTCGCGCAGAGACCGCTCGAAATCGTCCTGTGATTTTATCTCGCCTTTCCGCGCGAGCCGCTCCATGTCGGCCACCAAACGCGACGATACGCGCACGCCGAAGTCCGATTCGATCAGCAGCGTCTCGAGCCGCTCGAGCGATCCGGCGTCCACGCCGCCGCGCGCGAACACGCCCACGTCCGTG
>JANYIJ010000210.1 GCA_025362095.1 Gemmatimonadota bacterium
TGCGCCGCCGCTCCTCGCGCAGCGCGATCCGCGTGTCACGCTCTCCGAGTTCATTTACAACTCGGCGCCGTTCCAGAGTGCGCACGCATCGACCATCGAATCATCGGGCGGCGTACTCGTGGCCGCGTGGTCCGCCGACAACGGCGCCACCTGGTCGAAACTCGCACCGACCGAGCTGCCCAATCCGAACGCGGGTGTGGACGGAATCATGCTGAAGGACGGCCGGGCGCTGCTCGTCCTCAATCGTTCGGAGACGGAACGCACGCCGCTGAATGTCGCAGTTTCCGCCGACGGGAAATCGTGGACGGACCTCCTCACTCTCGAAAAAGATCGCGGCGAGTACTCGTATCCCGCGGTGATTCAAACGCGCGACGGGCTGGTGCATATCACGTACACGTGGAAGCGCAGACGGATCAAGCACGTGATCGTGGACCCGGGTGCGCCGTGACGAAACGCGAATGAAGAAGAAGGCTGTTTTGCCCAAGCCGATGGTGAAGAAAATCTTCAAGAGTCAGGCACATTGGCACGCGTGGCTCGAGAAGAATCACGAGGATCCAGATGGCGTCTGGCTGCACTTCGCCAAAAAGGGCATGGGCGCAGTGACGGTCACGTACGATGAGGCGCTGGAGACTGCGCTTTGCTTCGGCTGGATCGACGGCCAGCTGCGCACGCACGACGAGAAGACATTCGTGCGAAAGTTTACACCGCGCCGCGCACGAAGCATCTGGTCGAAGGTCAATGTTGCCAAGGCAGAGCGGTTGATCGAGGCTGGCCGCATGAAACCCGCCGGATTCCAGGCGATCGAGCGGGCCCGGGAGGGCGGCGAATGGGGCCGCGCGTACGACTCTGGGCGTACGGCCACGATTTCGCCGGATTTTCAGGCGGCGCTCGACAAATCCAAGAGTGCTGCCGCATTCTTTGCCAAGCTCGATGGCACGAATCGCTACGCCATGCTCTGGAAAATCCAGACGGCGCGCACGCCGGCGCTGCGCGCGAAACGGATCGCCGAAATCATCGCGATGCTGAAAACGAAGGAGACCTTTCATCCGTGGGCGTTCAAATGAAAATGCAATCGACTCGCCGCATCCTCTGCTGCGCTGCTGCGCTGCTCGTCTCGATCGCCGCTTTGCCGGGCGCTGCGCGCGCGCAGGCAGGGCGCGGCGAGGCGCCGGTCGTGCCGCCGCCGGGACCGGGCTCAATTGAGGAAGTCGCGCCGCCGGGAAACAACTACGATATAGCCGAGTTTCGATTCTGGGCGCCGCCGGACGCGGGCCCGTTGCAGGCGATCGCGGTGCTCGTGCCGGGATCCAACGGCGACGGTCGCGGCGCCGCGGAAGACACAGTCTGGCAGGCGTTCGCGCGGAGTCATCACGTCGCGCTCGTCGCATGCCACTTCAAGGACAAGACACACCCGCAGAGTTTCATCGAGGCGTATGTGAACGTCTCGCAGGGAAGCGGACAGGCGCTGCTTGACGCGATCAACAAGTTTGCGGTGCGCTCGAAACATCCCGAGCTCGCGACGGCGCCGTTCCTGCTGTGGGGAATGTCGGCGGGCGGACAGTTCAATTATGAGTTCACCGCGTGGAAACCGGAACGCGTTGCGGCATTCGTGGTGAACAAGGGCGGAATTTATTTTTCGGCCATGGTGTCGCCTGAGGCGCGCGCGGTTCCGGGAATTCTGTTCGTGGGCGGCAAGGATCTCGAATCGCGCATCTGGATGATCAGCGGACTGTTCGCGGTGAACCGTCGCGGCGGCGCGCTCTGGGCGCTTTCGACCGAGCCCGGAGCAGGCCACATCGTGGGCCAGTCGCGCGACATGGCCCTCGCGTTCTACGACGACATTCTACCGATGCGCATCGGCGGACCGAACGGTGCGCTGAAGCCGATTGTGGAGAAGACCGGCTTCATGGGAGACCTCAAGGCCAAGACGTACACGGCGATCGGTGATTCGAAAGTTCCGACGGAACCGAACTCCTGGCTCCCCACTGAACGCATCGCAAAGGCGTGGCAAACGATAGAGACAAGCAAGCCGTAGGTTAAGGGTCGACACCCCATTTCGGAGCTTCACATGATCGGTCTCACGCACCGGGCGCGCTGGTCGCAGCGCGCCCTTGTCGCCATCGCCGTGTGCTTCGCGCTTCCGGCCGCAGCCCAGTCCAACAACGTTCAGAGCGATCACGATCTGCTCGCGACAGAGGTGTACGTGCGTCCGCCGTCTGTGGTGGATCGCATCATCATGGCGCCGCGCACGGACATCACGTTCACGCAGCCAAGCCCCGACCGCAAATGGTTTTTGAAATCGCCGGGTCTGGATCGCGGCGACGTCGCGCAGTTCGGCAAGCCGCACATCTATCTCGGTGGCGTTCAGGTCGACGCGCATGCGAACCGCGCGCGCTCGCTGACGAACAGCCAGCACCTCGGCTTGATCCTCGTCGATCCCAAAACCAACGCGACGAAGACGCTCGAGACGCCGAAGGGCGCGTCGATCTCCGCGCAGGTCTGGTCGCCGTCGGGCGCGCAGGTCGCGTACATCGCGAACTTCGACGATGCATCGCAGGTCTACGTGGCGGACGTCGCGACGGGAAAGTCGGTGCAGGTTTCGAAAACACCGCTGCTCGCGACACTCGTGACGACGGTCGAGTGGACCGCAGATGGAAAGAGTCTGGTCGCCGTGGTGGTGCCCGAGGGACGCGGCCCAGCGCCGGTGCACGGCAAGAACGGAATCGAAGACGGACCGACCGTGCGAATGAGCGAGTCACGCGTGATCCCGCAGGTGATTCATCCGAGCCTGCTCGAAGATCCGCACGAGAAGGCGATGCTCAAGTACTACACGACCGGACAGCTCGTGCTGATCGACGTGAAAACGAAAACGGCGAAAAAAATTGGAGCGCCGGGAATGATCCGTTCCGCGGATGCATCGCCCGACGGCCAGTATTTCCGCGTGACGCAGATGACGGAGCCTTTCTCGTATCTCGTGCCGGTCTCGAGCTTCGGATCGGTGCAAGAGCTGTGGGACATCAACGGCAAGGTGATCGCGACGTTGAACAAGCAGCCGCTGCGCGAAGGCGAGGCCGCGGGCGACGGCGACGTGCCGGCCGGCGGTGGACGCGGCGCGGCGCTGCAGCCTGCGACCGATACAGGCAAGCGTAATGTGAATTGGAATCCGGTGGGACCTGGGCTCGTCTACTATGAGTCGGTGTTTGGAGCGCCGAGCAACGGTGGGAACGGCGGCGCAAGTGCGGCGGCACCGGCGGGCGGCGGACGAGGCGGGCGTGGCGGTGGCCGCGGTAGCGCAGCGGCGCCGCCGACGGCTCCCGGTCGCGGCGCAGTGCCGGCACGTCCTGCACCGACGAGCGTGAGATACATGAGCTGGGTGGCGCCGTTCGGAGCCGGTGACACGAAGCTGATCTACGAAGGGAGTGGACAGCTCACGAGCGTCGCGTACAGCTACGACGGCAAGACAGTGTTTGTGAGCGACAGCGGCGCGGTGATCGCGGTGCGTTCCGCGGATCCGGGAAAGCGATACAACCTCGGCCGCGGCGTGACGGTTCCCGCAGGCGGTGGCGGCCGCGGAGGCGGTGGCGGCGCGTTCGGGGCAGCCGGCGCCGACACGAGTGCGGCGGGCGGCGCGCTCGCGACGAAGCGCGGACCGAACGGTGTGAACGTCGTGATCGTCGGAAGCGATAACAAGACCGTGTATCTCTCGGGCACACGCAGCCCCGGCGCGAACTGGAACACGCAGGCACCGCGTCCGTGGGTCGACAAACTCGACATCGAGAGCAGCAAGCGCGATCGCGTGTTTGACAGCCCTGCGAATGCGTACGACGAATTCGTGACGGCGCTCGACGACGACTACTCGGCGTTCATCTACACGCACGAATCGCCGACTGTGATTCAGGACGCGTACGTTCGTGACGCGAAGGCGGGAACGAGCACACAGATCACGCGCGCGAAGGATGTGGCGCCCGAAGTTTCCGGCGCGCAGCACAAACGCATTCAGCTCACGCGTCAGCGCGACGGGATAAAGTTCTGGGTGGATCTCACGCTGCCGGCCGACTGGAAGCCGGGCACGCGGCTTCCCGGCATCATCTGGTTCTATCCGCGCGAGTACACGGCGCAGGCCGATTACGATCGCTCGAGATATGCGACGAATATCAACAAGTTCCCTGACACGCCGGCGCTGCGTCCTGCTTCGTCGACGAAGTTGTGGGTGACGCAGGGTTATGCGGTGATCGAGCCCGACTGTCCCATCATGGGATCGGCGGGAAAAATGAACGACAACTACGCACGCGATCTCGCGGAAAATCTCGAGCTCACGGTCAACGCGATGGTCGATCAGGGATACATCGATCGCGATCGTGTGGGTGTGGGTGGTCACAGCTACGGCGCGTTCAGCACGGTGAATGCGCTGACGCTGACGTCGATTTTCAAGGCGGGAATCGCCGGCGACGGCATGTACAACCGGTCACTCACGCCGTTTGGATTTCAGAGCGAGCGCCGCAATTTCTTCGAGGCGCAGTCGACGTATCTGGAGATGTCGCCGTTCTACAGGGCGGACAAGATTTCCGGGCCGCTGCTGATGTACCACTCGCTGGAAGATCAGAATGTGGGGACGGCGCCGATCAGTTCGATCCGGATGTTCCATGCGCTCCAGGGGCTGGGCAAGCCGGCCGCATTGTTCATGTATCCGTACGAGGATCACAGTGTGGCGACGTACCAGACGGATCTGGATCAGTGGGCGAGGTGGTTTGCGTGGTTCGATATGTATGTCAAGAATCCAAAGACGGAGATGAAGACGCAGCCGTAGCAGTCTCGCAGGGAGCTATGAGCGTGAGCGAAGAACAGTGGACCTCGGTTGACCAGTACATCACCAATCAGTTGGTGCCTTCTGATGCGGCACTTGATGCGGCGCTCGCAAGCAGCGCCGCCAACGGCCTCCCCGCGATCAACGTTTCGCCGAACCAGGGCAAGTTCCTTCATGTACTCGCGCGCTCGGTTGGCGCGAAGCGAATCCTCGAGGTGGGGACGCTCGGTGGATACAGTACGATCTGGCTTGCTCGCGCTCTCGGTTCCGGCGGAAAACTCATCACACTCGAGTACGAACCGAAACACGCGGATGTCGCGCGGGCAAACATCGAGCGCGCGGGCCTATCGCATCTCGTGGAGATTCGGCTCGGCAAAGCGATCGACACACTGCCGCAGATCGCGGCCGAGGGCGGGCAGAAGTTCGATTTCGTCTTTATCGATGCCGACAAACCCGCGAATGCCGATTACTTCGCGTGGGCGCTGAAGCTGACACGCGTGGGCGGACTGATCATCGTCGACAACGTCGTCCGGAAAGGCGCCGTGATTGAGAAAGACGCCGACGCGAACGCGCAGGGTGCGCGCAGGTTGTTCGAGGCGATGGCCAGAGAACCGCGGGTGAGTTCGACGGCGGTTCAGACCGTGGGAAGCAAAGGCTACGACGGTTTTGCGATCGCCGTCGTGAGGGAGTAGCCGAGCGATGCCACGCTACGTCGCGCTGCTGCGCGGCATCAATCTCGGCGGCCACAACGTGAAGATGGTCCGGCTGAAGGGGTTGTTCGAAGAGCTCGGATACAAAAACGTCGAGACGTTCATCGCGAGCGGCAACGTGATTTTCGAGAGCGCATCGAAGAGCGTGCCAGCGATGGAGAAGAAAATCGCAGCGCACATCGAGAAGTCGCTCGGCTTTCCCGCCCTGACATTTCTGCGAACCGACGAAGAGCTCGCCACGGTTCTCGAGCACAAGGCCTGCGCCGAACTCGGCGCGCGCGCCCTGTACATCGGATTCCTGACTGCTCCGCTGTCAAAGGAATCGCACGCGAACATCATGAAGCACAGCACCAAGAGCGACGAATTCCACGTGCGCGGTCGCGAAGTCTACTGGCTTTGCAGAACGGGAATGAGTGACTCTCCGTTCTTCAGGATCGGGATCGAGAAGGCGGCCAAGGTGAAAGCGACCGTGCGCAATGTGGCGACGATTGCGAAGTTGGTGGACAAGTATCCGGCAAATAAGAAGAGGCAGAAGTGAGGAGACGTCAGATGGCTGCTGTGAGCTGCGGGCTCCTAGTCACGCTTGCAGCGTGCGGGATACCGGGGAAGGCGGCCGTGGATGTGTCGCCCACACGCGCGTTGACCGGACCGAAAGTCGTAGCGATCATGGGAACACGAACCGAGGTGGTCGCCGCGTTGGAGGAAGCGCTGGGCGAGAAGGGATTCACGTTTGTGCGCTATCAGAATCGCGACCGCGTGAAAGAACCGCTCGGACCAGTGAGGATGGGTGAGAGCACGTCGGACAACTCGAAGTACGCGATCGAGGTGATTCCAGATATTTTCGACCGCTGCATGGGCGGCGGTTTCCAGCTGAAGTCGATGCGTGTCTCGGTGGTCGACCGGTCGTCGAACGAACTCATGCTGCGGTCGACAGCGAAAGGAAGGACGGAGAAATGTCCGCCTTCCTCAGGCGCGATTTTTCACGACATTGCGAACGCAATCAACGCAGCCTGGCAGAAGTGAACTGTAGAACTCTGGAGGTGGCGACATGATCAACATCCGGCAGCTCGCGACACTCGTGCTTCTTCTTCCTGCGGCGGCATTCGCGCAGGGAACGATGGCCGACTATCAGCGCGCGCAAGCGGTGCAGAAGCGATGGTCATCGCTTGTGGTGAACTCCCCCGATGCCCCCGTGTGGATCGACGGAACGTCGAAGTTCTGGTACCGAAAAACAGTGAAGGGTGGAAGCGAGGTCGTGGTGGTGGATGCCGCGACGCTCGAAAAGCGGCCGGCGACCGGAGCTGACACGATCGGAACCAGCGGCGGACGCGGTGGGCGGGGCGGTGGCGGCGGTGGTGGCGGTAGTGGCGGAGGACGCGGCGCGGTCGCAGAGCTGCCCCGCATATCGCCGGACGGCAAGCTCGCTGCGTACATCGACAACTTCAACATCGCGGTGAAACCCGTTGGAGCCGCCGAGGGCGTACGAATCAGCGCGGACGGTTCTGAAGGAAATGCGTACACGCTGAACTCTGTTGTCTGGTCGCCCAACTCACGGATGATCGCGGCGTATCGTGTGAGGCCGGGATACCGGCGCATGGTGCGCTACGTGGAATCATCGCCTGCCGATCAGCTCCAGCCAAAAACATTCGAGCGCTACTACCAGAAGCCGGGCGACGTGCTGGACTTTCAGCAGCCGTCGTTCTTCGATGTCGCGACCAAACGCGAGACGGTGGTCGATAACGCACTCTTTCCAAATCCGTACGATCTCTCACGGATCGAATGGCGCAAGGACAACCGCGCGTTCACGTTCGAATACAATCAGCGCGGACATCAGGTCTACACCGCGATCGAGGTGGACGCGTCAAACGGACATGCGCGATCGCTGATGACGGAGACATCGAAGACGTTTGTCGACTACCGGCGCGCGAACGTCGGGCTCGCGGATTCAGGGCGCCAGTTCCGATTTGATCTCGATGACGGAAGACAATTCATCTGGATGTCGGAGCGCGACGGCTGGGCGCATCTCTACATGGTCGACGGCGCAACCGGCGCGATCGACTATCAGATCACGAAAGGGAACTGGCTCGTGCGCGCCGTACAGCGCGTGGACGAAGTCAACAAACAGATCATTTTCGCGGCGGGGGGAATGGTCGCGAAGCAGGATCCGTATTTCGTGCAGTACTACCGCATCAACTTCGACGGCACGGGTCTCACGCCGCTCACCGACGCCGACGGTTATCACACGGTCACATTCTCGGCTGACTATAAGTACTACGTTGATACCTGGTCGCGCGTGGATCTTGCTCCCGTGATGCAGCTGCGCCAGACGAGCGACGCCAAGGTCATCATTGACCTGGAAAAGGCCGACGCCACCGGGCTTGGAAAAGCGGGATGGCGCGCGCCCGAAGTGTTCGTGGCGAAAGGCCGTGACGGCACCACCGACATCTGGGGCGTCATCATCAGGCCGACGAACTTCGATCCGAAAAAGACATATCCCGTGATCGAAAACATTTACGCGGGGCCGCAGGGCTCGTTCGTTCCGAAAACATTTTCGCCATGGGTCGGCATGCAGTCGATCGCCGAGCTCGGATTTATTGTCGTGCAAATCGACGGCATGGGCACGGCGCATCGTTCGAAGGCATTCCACGACGTCGCGTGGAAAAATCTCGGCGATGCCGGATTTCCCGATCGCATTCTCTGGCACAAAGCGGCAGCGGCGAAATATCCGTGGTATGACATTTCGCGCGTGGGCATCTACGGCGGTTCGGCCGGCGGACAGAACTCGCTGGGCGCGCTGCTGTTCCATCCGGAGTTTTACAAGGCGGCGGTTTCGTTCGCCGGCTGCCATGACAACCGGATGGACAAAGTGTGGTGGAACGAACTGTGGATGGGCTGGCCGATAGACGCTTCGTACGAAACGAGCTCGAACATGGTCAACGCCGACAAATTGCAGGGAAAGCTTCTACTCGTATGGGGCGAGCTCGATACGAACGTCGATCCGTCGTCGAGCATGCAGGTGGTGAACGCGCTCATCAAGAACAACAAGAGTTTCGATATGATGATCATGCCGGGCGAAGATCACCCAGCCGGGCGCCGCGGACCGAGTGCGCCGTATGGCGATCGCAAACTCTGGGATTTCTTCGTGCACAACCTGCTCGGCGTAGAGACTCCGCGCTGGAACACGCTGCCCAATGGAATGCGCAACGCAGCGGATGGCGCGGGCACTGGCGGCGATCTTGGCGCGGGAATGTTCGGGCCGAGCTGGGAGAGTATTCGCGAAAGCTGGAATGCCGCGCGGCCGTAAGCCAATCGAGCCCAGCGAAACCGCGGCCGCGCGCGCCGAGGAAGAACTCGACGAGCTGCTTTCCTCGCCCAGCGAGGCGACGATCGCCGCGCTCGTGCGCGTGGCCGGTGACATCATCGTGCTCGGCGCGGGCGGAAAGATGGGGCCGACCCTGGCGATCATGGCGGTGCGGGCGAGCCAGGCGTCGGGGACGCACCGCCGGGTGATTGCGGTGTCGCGGTTTTCCTCCGGCGGCACTGAGCAGCAACTCCATCGCGCGGGGGTCGAAACTATTCGGTGCGATCTGTTCGATCGTGACGCCGTCGCAATGTTACCCGATGCACCGAACGTTGTCTTCATGGCGGGCCAAAAATTCGGCACACGCGACGCTCCGTCGCGAACGTGGATGATGAACGTTGTGGTCCCCTCGATTTGCGCGGAGCGCTACGCAGGAGCGCGAACGGTGGTATTCTCGACGGGGAATGTTTATCCACTGACACCGGTCGTGAGTGGAGGCGCGCGGGAGACGGACGCGACCGCGCCGGTTGGTGAGTACGCGCAGAGCTGTGTGGGACGCGAGCGTGTGTTCGAGCACTTCGCAGCGCACGGTGGCACGAAGGTCGTGATCGTGCGCCTCAACTACGCGATCGCGCTGCGATACGGTGTGCTCACAGACATAGCTATGAAGGTCCGTGGGGGCGAGCCGGTGTCGCTCTCCATGGGGCACGTGAACGTGATCTGGCAGGGGGACGCCAACCGTGCGGCGCTTGAGCTGCTGCCACACGCGTCTGCGTCTCCGCTTGTGGTAAACGTCACCGGAACGGAAACGCTTTCTGTGCGTGCACTCGCCAAGGCGCTTGGTGCGCGGTTCGGGTGTAAGCCGAAGTTCGAAGGCGTCGAGGCAGCCGACGCGCTGCTCTCGAACACTGACAGAATGCGCTCACTGATCGGTGAACCCGAGACCAGCCTCGACGCGATGCTCCATCGGGTGGGGGAATGGCTGTACTTCAAGCGTTCGCTGCTCGGCAAGGCGACACACTTCGAAGCGCGCGACGGGCAGTTCTGATGAAGCCGGCCACGATCAGCGCGAGGCAGCATCTCAAGTCTGGCGTCGTGATACCAGCTCACCCGCTCGCGCTCACGCCGAGCCGCACGCTGGACGAACGGCGTCAGCGCGCCCTCACGCGCTACTATATGGATGCGGGCGCGGGCGGGCTCGCCGTGGGTGTCCACACAACGCAGTTCGCGATTCGGGAACCGCGGCACGCGATGTACCGGCCGGTGCTTGAACTGGCGATGGAAACGGTGCGCGCGTGCCTGGACCGAAGGCCGAAGTCCGAAGACCGAAACGACGATCAATCGCCGCGTCCGTTTGCGATGGTGGCCGGGGTCGTGGGAAAAACGGAGCAAGCGACGGCCGAGGCGACGATCGCGAAGACGCTCGGATACGATGTGGGGTTGCTGAGTCTTGCGGCGCTCCCAGACGCGACGGATGCCGCGCTCATCAAGCATTGCCGTGAAGTGGCGGAAGTAATTCCGCTCTTTGGCTTTTACCTGCAGCCGGCGGTTGGCGGCCGCGTGCTGAGCTACGAATTCTGGCGCGAGTTTGCCGAGATCGAAAACGTGTGGGCCGTGAAGATCGCGCCGTTCGACCGATATCGCACGCTCGACGCGATCCGCGGGATCGCCGAGTCCGGACGCGAAGACATCGCACTGTACACGGGGAACGACGACAGCATTGTGAACGATCTGACCGGATCGTTTCCGGTGACAGTCGGCGGCGAACAGAAGGTGCGCACGTTCGACGGCGGGCTGCTCGGCCAGTGGGCGGTGTGGACGAAAGCCGCGGTGGAGCTGCTCGTGCGCTGCAAGGCCGCGCGCGCCGCGGAGGCTGTGGATGTGGCGCTGCTGCGTGAGGGCGCCGCGCTCACCGACGCGAACTCGGCGATCTTCGATTCTGCGAATTCCTTTGCGGGGTGCATCTCCGGAATTCACGAAATACTTCGGCGGCAGGGGCTGCTCGCAGGCGTGTGGTGTCTGGACACCGCGGAAAAACTTTCGGAGGGGCAGAGCGGGGAGATCGATCGCGTGTCTCGTCGCTATCCGTCGCTCAGCGATGATGCATATGTCCGCGAAAACCTCGACTCGTGGCTGCGCGCGTGAAGGCCTCTACTGCGCCGACGCGAGGGCCGGCGTGCTCATGCTCGTGAGTGGCGAGACGGGGCAGGAGAGCGACGGCCACGACTGGAACAACCTGCTGCATATTTGGGGCGCGATCAGCAAGGACACCGTTATTGCGGGGCGGATGCGAGCCGTCGCTTGGCTGGTGTGTGTCGTAAGTATCATCGCGGCTCTCGTGTATGCCTGGAATTCCGGGCAGCAGAGCGCGACGAACGATAATTCAACCGGATAACCGAATGCGATATGTGATGCGGCAGAAACTGTTCTCACTCGGCGACAAGTACAACATCGCCGATGCCGACGGAAACAACGTGTACTTCGTTGATGGCAAGTTTCTGAGCTGGGGCAAGAATCTTTCGTTCCAGGACATGGAGCAGAGGGAGCTCGCCCACATTCAGCAGAAGCTGCTGAACTGGGGACCGACGTTCGAGATCACCCACGACGGCGAGCTCGTCGCGGTGGTGAAGAAGGAATTGTTCACGTTTTTCCACTGCGTCTTTCACGTGGACGAGCCGGGACATGACGCACTCACAGCCGAGGGAAATTTCAACGACCACGAGTACGTGTTCACGCGCGGGGACCGGCAGGTGGCGTCCGTATCGAAACAGTGGTTCACGTTTGCCGACACATACGGAGTGGACGTGACTGGCGACGAGGATCCCGTGCTGATTCTTGCGTGCACGGTGGTGATCGATGAAGCGTGCCACGGAGACAATCGGCGGCAGAATAACTGATCCATACATGACCGTCATTCATCTCGTCTCGCACACGCATTGGGACCGCGAATGGTATCAGCCAGCCGCGCGATTTCGGCAGCGGCTGGTGTCCCTGGTCGACGAGCTGATTGATTCACCGATGCTCTCGCGCGCCGGAGCCAGTTTCCTGCTCGACGGGCAGATGGCCGTTGTGGAAGACTATCTCTCTGTGCGGCGAGAACGGGCGGCCGAGCTGGCGATGCTGATCAAGAGCGGCGCGATCGAGGTGGGACCGTGGTTTGTGCTGGCGGACGAACTGATTCCGGGCGGAGAGGCGCTCGTGCGGAATTTGCTCGCGGGGCGGCGAACGCTGCGATTGTTGCGCGCGCTCGATCAAACGCCGCGCGTGCTCTACTGTCCGGATTCGTTCGGACATCCAGCCGCGCTTCCGACGCTGGCTCGGGGGTTCGGATTTGGGATGGTGATCGCGTGGCGCGGGTTCGGCAGCGAGCGATCACCACACGGCGACACGTGCACGTGGATCTCACCGGACGGATCGCATGTGCTGCTCTATCATCTTTCGCGCAGCGGCTACGAGCTTGGGTCCAATCTGCCGGTGGACGCGCAGGCGGCGCGCGAGAGATGGACTGAGATCAAGGCCGAGTTGCTCGCGCGCAACGCAACCGGTGTGGCGCTCCTGTTGAACGGCGCGGATCATCACGCGCGCCAGCAGAGTCTTGATGAAGCGATCGCCGCAACGGTGGATGCGGCAAAGCCGGATCAAGTCCGCGCGAGCTCGCTTGCGGGTTTTGTCGCGGAGGCCGAGCAGCACGCCGCGCAGACGCATCGATTGCCCGAAGCGGAGGGAGAGCTGCGCGATTCGTACGGGTTTACCTGGACGCTGCCCGGTACGCTCGCGACGCGCGCACATCAGAAGCGGCGCAATGCGCAGTGCGAGCGCCTGCTGGTCCGCGATGTTGAACCGTGGGCCGCGCTCGCGCGGCTCGGCGGTGCGGCCGCAGGGCGACGCGCGTTGGTCGAGACCGCGTGGCGCTCGCTCCTGCTTTGTCACCCGCACGACACGCTCTGCGGCTGTTCCACCGATGAAGTCGCGCGCGCGATGGACGCGCGGCTCGATGAGACCGAGGCGCAGGGAATCGGACTGCGTGGTGATGCGATCAATGATTTGACCGGTCATCGCGAAGACAATGCGCGCGAGCGTTCCGGAAAGTGGAAGCCGATGGTCGTCGTGAGAAATCCTGCCGCGCGCCCGCGGACAGGTGTCGCGCTGCTCCGGCTCACGCAGTTCGTGTCGGATGTCGCGGTGGGGCCGGGATCGGCTGGGAGAGTGTTCGAACGAAGTCTCACAGCGAAACGAACGCCTGCAGTCGCCGAGTTTTCGGCGCTGCAGATCTTGTCGCGAGCGGAAATGCATGAGCGCACAGAATCGCCGCGACACTATCCCGACGACGATCTGGTGATGTCGTACGGCGTTGCGGCATGGATTCCCGAAGTGCCCGCGTATGGCGTGCGCTGCTTCGCACAGACGTCGCGCAACCGGGCAGTGGAAATTCCCAACCCGGCGCACGCCGATGGCTCCTCGCTGACGAACGGGCGCATCTCGGTGCGCGTGCACGAAGACGGTCGCGTGGAGTTAACCGACAGCGGCAATGAACGCTCGATCGCCGATCTGCTGCAATGGGAGAGCCGCACGGATCTTGGCGATTCATACACGCCCTCGCTCCGTGAGGCGAAGTTTGCGCCAAAATTTGTGGGCGTACGTGTCTCGCATCGCGGGCCGGTGCGCGCCGCGCTTGAAACCCGATGGGAGTTTCGCGCGATAAAAAAACAAGAACGCATAGCCGCGACGGTGTCGCTGATCCTGGACGCCGACGCACCGTGGCTTCGCATTCACGTTTCCGGAATCAACTCGGCGAACGATCACCGTCTGCGGCTCCGCGTCGCGACGGGCGTGACCCGCGCGCGCGTCGTGGCAGACGCGATGTTCGGTCCTGTCGAACGGAGGCCGTTCGCGGTGCCGGCGGCCGACCTCAAGATGGAAACGCCGCTCGCGACGGCGCCGCTGCACCGATATGTGTCGCTGTTCGGTGTCACGGGCGGCGCGACGCTCTTTTCGGACGGGCTCGCGGAATATGAAGCCGATGACGGCGGCGGAATTGCGGTAACGCTGTTGCGGTCGATCAGCGAGCTCTCGCGCGAGGATATTCCCGAGCGGCCCGGGCACGCGGGGTGGCCGACGGCAACTCCGGAGTCGCAGTGTCATGGTTCGTTCAGCGCCGCGTTCGCGGTGATGCACCACGGCGCGCGAACCGCTGCAGTGATCGATGCGATCGAGCGCGCGGCTGATGATGTTCTCCTGCCCCTCACGGGCGCGACGCTTCGTTCTGCGCTGACCAACCCCGGCGCAATTCGGGGAATCGCGCTCGAGGGCGAAGGCCTCGCATTCTCGAGCGCAAAGGAAAGCGAGGACGGCCAATGGCTTGTGCTGCGCTGCGTGAATCTTCTCGGCGAAGCGCGCGCCGGCGCGTGGCAGCTGGGTGCGCCGGTTGTGGACGCGCAGGTTGCGCGACTCGACGAAACGATTGTGGAGCCCGCGAACGCGGCGGGCGAGACCGTGAGCTTTCTCGCCGCGCCGCGTGCGGTCGTGACTATCCTCGTTCGCTGAACGCCGCGGTCATTTTGGTTTCGGCGGGTTCAGGAATCCGGTGGCTGTTTCGATCCGGCCGCCTGGCCCGAACACGAACACGTTAGTTCCGCTCCCGCGTTCGACGCCGTCGGGTCCGGCCAGCGAGAAATCAGCGAGCACGGTTCCCTGGCAGTGACGCACATCGCCGCTTCGCTTCATGCGCATCCCGGGCATGAAATGCTGCGCGGCCGCGATGTGCGGAAAGAGTTCTGCGAGTCCGGAGATATTGCTATAGCGGTCGTGAAAGCTGAGTTCGGGCGCCGCGATTCCGGCGAGCGTTTTCTCTCGCGTCGCTGCGTCGGGCTCGGCCCACGAATCGAACCAGGCGTCGATGGCACCCGCCGCGCCAGCGTTGACTTCGTCGGCGACGACATTGGAGAAGAGCGAGAGTTGGTATCGCCAGCCCTGCACGTGCTGATCGCGAATTGCGGCGTCAGCGAGCTCGTGCGTGAGCGTGAGCCTGGTCGCGCCGCGATCGGCGGCGAGCTGAATGGTTACGCGTGACCCGCCGGCCGGAATCGGATTGCCCTTCATATAGCCGTACGTGAACACGATCTTGTCGGGCGGCTTCACTTCGAGCACCTCTCCGGCAACCTCGGTGCCCTCGGGATACTTGATGTAGATCTTTCCGCCGGGATGGGAATCGATGGTCGAGCCCGCGCCCCACCACTTCGACCAGTGCGATGAATCGGTGAAGTAGCGGAACACCGCCTCACGCGGCGCGTTGATGACGATGGTGCGGTCGAGCCGGTGATCGAGTTTATCCTGCGCCGTCATGTGATGCCTCACTTTTTGCGGTTGCGTTTGTTTCGGCGTTGCGCGCGCGGTCCGCGGCGCGTGTGTTCGAGTTCCACGAGCAGCTTGAGACGCCAGAGGGCGTCGTCCCACATGTGTTCGAGCATTTTCGCCATGGGTCCGAGCGCGTCCCGGCGCGCGAGGTACAGGCGATGCTTGCCGCTTACGCGCGCGCGCACGAGCCCGGCCTGCGAGAGCGCGCGGAGCTGGAGTGAGACTGCGCCGAACGTCACGTCCGTCATTGCGCGGTGGATATCACCGGCGGCCATCTCGTTGCGCCAGACGAGGCGCAGGATCTCGCGCCGTCGCGGTGAGGCGACGACGGCGAGGAGGGTGGATTCGGAGGGTGGTCTCACGTTATCAGTTTAGTTGAAACTAAAATGAGTGTCAAGCCGCAGCCAGTTTCCGAACGTTTATTCGCAGCGCGAAAGCCCCTGCGTGTCGAGCCGGAACGGGATGATCGTCCCGAGTGGCGCAATCGCCTCCCGCACGCGCTCCACCGATCGCTCCGCGCAGATCACCAGAACGCAGCCGCCGCCCGACGCGCCCATCGCCTTCGACCCGGCCGCGCCGAACGCGTACGCCCGGTTCACGATCTCATCAATCAGCGGTGTCGGGATCGCGGGGTGCAGCGCGCGCTGATGGCGCCAGTGTTCGCCCATCAGCGCGCCAACGCCGTCGAGATTGCCGTCCTCCAGAAACGTGCAGATCTCCTCCGCGAGCATCCGCATCCTCGCGAGTGCGATCACGACGCGCGCATCGCGGTCGTCGTACGCGCGAAGAACCTCCGTGATGTTGCCGCCGGAAATGCGCGACTCGCCGGTATAGAGCAGCAGCGCGCGACGCTCGAACTCCGCCCGTGTCTCCGCGCTCATCTCGATGCGCCGCACCTCCACGGTGTGCGAGAACGTGAGCGCGAGCGCGCCGCCATGGGTCGACGCGTAATGGTCCTGCCGGCCGCCCGGAACGCCGAGTTCCTCGACTTCAATGCGCCGTCCTTCCTCCGCGATCTCGCGTCGATCCCACGGCTCGTCTCGCCAGGCGGCGAATGCGCCGAGCAGTGCGGCGCTCGCTGCCGAGGAACCGCCCAGTCCCGCGCCCACGGGAAAATCACTCTCGAGCGAGCAGTGAACGCCGGCGAGTCCGGACCGGCGAAGCACGGCCTGCAGCAGCGGTGCGTCCGCACTCGCCGGCGCGCTTGTGTCGCCGCTCGAGCTCAGCGTCGCCGTCGCGTAACGATCGATCGCGATGTTACACACGAATCCGCCTTCGTTGTCGCAATACGGCGGCACGTCGGTCCATCCGCCGCCGAGATCGATACGGGTTGGGGCCCGGACTTTCACAATCTTCATTCAGCCGGCTCTCAAGTGCGCTCGCCCAATTGACGCGCGAACGGGGCGCGCTGTCCTGCGAGCGTATCGCGCAGGCGGTCGCCGAGCAATGTAACCGCGAGGACCGTGACGATCAGCGCGATGCCGGGCGCGAGTGCCACCCACGGCGCCGTCACGATCAAGTCGCGTCCGCCGGCGATCATGTTCCCCCAACTCGGACGCGGTGGCTGAATGCCAAGGCCGAGAAAGGAGAGCCCGCTCTCGAGGAGAATTGCATTCCCTACGCCGAGTGTCGTCGCGACGATTGCCGGTCCGATCGCGTTGGGCAGCACGTGCCGCCAGAGCACCTGCCAGTGCGATACGCCGAGCGCGTGGGCCGCCTCGACAAACGGACGGGCGCGCACGCCGAGAATCTCGCTGCGAATGATTCGCGCCACGCCCATCCAGCCGGTCGCGCCAAGCACGACAAGCACGGTGAGCAAGCCGGGTCGCCAGAGCGACGCGCAGACGAGCAGAAGGACGAGTCGCGGAATCGCGAGCAGCGCATCGGCGAGCGCCATCGCGACGCGATCGGTGATTCCGCCGAGCCACGCCGCGAGAGCGCCCGCCATCGTGCCAATCGCCGCCGCGAGCAGCGAACCTCCGACGCCGATGGCGAGCGAGATGCGCGCGGCGAGCATCATGCGAACGAAGAGATCGCGGCCGAAGCGATCGGTGCCAAGCAGATGCCACGCGCCTGCGGCGTCGCGGCCGAACGGAGGAACCAGGCGGAGCGCCAGCACGTCGCCGATCGCGAGCGGATCGTGCCGCGCGAGCAACGGAACGAACAGGGCGAGCGCGAGCATCGCGGCGAGCGCCGCTGTCGCCCATGCCGTGACACGATCGGTGGAGAAGATTCGCCTCATGCCGGCAGCGACGCGCGTCGTGGATCGAGCAACGGCAGCGCGAGATCCGCCGCGAAGTTCGCGAAGATCACAGCGGCGGCGTAGAAAACGGTCGCGCCCATCACGACGGGATAGTCGCGTCCCTGAATGGCGACGAGCATCGCCCTGCCGAGTCCGGGCCACGAGAAGACCGACTCGACGAACACCGAACCCGCGACGAGTCCCGGCAGCGAAAGCGCGCCGAGCACGACGAGCTGCGGCGTGATGTTTCGCAGCACGTGCGCGCCGTACACGCGCGACGGCCGCGCGCCCTTCGCCCGCGCGCTGCCGACCCAGCCTTCGGTCAGCACATCCGCGACGGCGCTGCGCGAGTAGCGCGCGATTCCCGCCGCGCCGACCGCGGCGAGCGTCGCGACCGGGAGCACCGCGTGACGCGCGAGATCGATGAACCCGGCCCAGCCATATAGAGCGCTGCCGGGCGTACGTATTCCAAAGGCGGGAAGTCGCATCGCCTGTGGAAGACCGAGTGTCGCCGCGCCATACGTGAAGACGGCGACGAGCGCGAGCGCGATCCAAAACGTGGGAGCGGCGTACACGGTGGTCGTGAACAAGGTCGTCAGACGATCGAGCGCGCGGCCACGGTGCGCCGCCTGAAACATCCCGAGCGGCACGCCGATCAAAAACGTAAGCAGCAACGAGATGCCGCCAAGAGCGGCCGACACCGGCGCGGCGTCGAGCAGGAGGCGGCTCACGGGCCGGCGCGTTGAGAAGCTCTCGCCGAGGTCGCCCCTGACCACGGCTCCAGCCCAGCGTGCATATTGGATTGCGAGCGGACGATCGAGGCCGAGTTCGGCGCGCAGACGAGCGGCATCGCCCGCGGTCGCGGTCGGCGGCACGAGAAACTCGGCGGGATCGCCCGGCGCCATTCGAATCAGCACGAATATGAGCGTGACGACGAGCCAGAAGAGAACGAGAGCGTCCGCAACGCGTCGCGCGACGGCTGACCATTCATTTTGCACGGGTTGAAAATGCTCGCGCGCGCCCGGACGTCAATCAGATCGGTAGTATGTGCAGGCCTTGCGGCTGGAGCGATCGCGTGTGCGGGATCGCCGCGTCCCGCGGGCGTGGTGGTGTTCGCGTCCGGCACCGACCTGGAATCGGGAAATCCGCTCGTCACCATTCACCCGCTCTCGCGGCAGGTGCAGCGGTTCGTGCTGTTTACCACGCTCGCGCGATACGACAGCGCGCTCGCACCCGAACCGTATGCGGCGCGATCGTGGAGCTTCAGCGCGGACAAGCGCAAGCTCACGTTCCGGCTCGAGCGCGCACTCCGATGGCACGACGGCCGGCCAACTACGTCGCGCGATGTCGCATTCACGCTGCTCGCGGCGCGCGACCCGCGCACCGGATATTCGCGCGCGGGCGATCTCGCGGCGCTCGACACCGTGCTCGCACCCGATGACTCGACCGCCGTGCTGCGCTTCTCGGCGCCGCTTCCCGCGTTTCCGCTCGTGCTCTGCGAACTGCCCGTGCTACCCGAGCACTTGTTGCGAGATGTGCCGCGATCAGACATGAGGCGCGCCGCGTTCAATCTCGCGCCGGTGGGGAATGGGCCGTTCACATTCGTGGAGCGAGTGCCCGGTCAGCGCTGGGTGTTTGCGCGAAACGATGCTTTTCCAACAGCGCTGGGCGGGCCGCCGCATCTGGAACAGCTCGTGATCGCTGTGGTGGACGAGCCGACTACGAAGTTCGCGGGACTCGCGAGCGGCGACCTCGACTTCGCCGGCATCGCGCCGACGATGGCCGCGCTCGCCGGCCGCGATCCCACGATGCGGGTGCTCGACTATCCGGTGCTGCAGGAATCGGGACTGTTATTCAACACGCACCGCGCGCCGTTCGACGATGTTCGCGTGCGTCGCGCGATCGATCTCTCGATCGACCGGGCACGGATCATCCAGGCGGCGCTCGCGGGATATGCGCGGGTCGCGACCGGGCCGGTGGCGCCCGAGAGTCCGTACGCGCTCGCGGGGGACGGAGCGCGAAAACCAATAATCGCAGATTCGCTGCTCGACGCCGCGGGCTGGCGCCGCACCGCGGGCGGCGCGCGCGTCCGCGATGGCAAAGCGCTGTCGATCGAATTGCTCACGGTGGGGAGCGGCGATCAGGCGGTCGAGCAGCTCGTGCAGGCGGATCTTGCGGAGCGGGGAATTCGCCTGGAAATCCGCGTCGTGGAATTCGGCGCGTTTCTCGCGCGGGCACGCGCAGTTCCGAAGACGTTCGATGTGTTGCTCACGGGAATTCCCGGCGACCTCTCGCTCGCGTATCTCACCGCGATGTACGACGGACGCCAGCGCGGCAGTGCGCTCGACTACGCGGACTACCACACGCCACGGCTCGATTCGCTTTTCTCGCGCACGCGGGTCGCGACGTCGCGCGCCGCAACGGTCGCTGCGTGGCATGACGTGCAGAACGAACTCGCCCGCGATATTCCCGCGGCGTGGATCTACCATTCGCGCGGATTGCAGGGCGTTGCACGCCGCATGCAGGGTGTGCGCATGGATTTGCGCGGCGAGCTCGCGTCACTCTCGCAGTGGACCGTGACCGCCGCCGCGGGGTCGCGCTGATGCTGCTGCTCGATTCCGCGCGATTGAACGAACGGCGCGCAGCGGCGGCCGCGGTCGGGCCGCTCGCCGCGCTCGCCGACTCGATTGCGGCCGATTTGGAAATCGTGATGGAGCGCAAGCTCTACGTTCCGCGCGAGAAGGCGCTGCTCTCCCGTGCCGGCGGCCGGTGTGAAGACGACGCCACGCAGCTTGAATTCGATCCTTTCTCTCCAGACGAGCATCGCTGCCCCGGGTGCGGCCGCGTGTACACCGGCGCGTTTCATCACCGATGGTGGGTCTACTGGTATCAACTGTGGCTCGCCGAGCGCGGCGTGAACGCGGCGCTTCTGCACCTGCTGCGCGGCGACGCGCGGCACGGCGCGTTCGCGCGTGAGATCGCGCTGCGCTACTGCGCCACCTATGCTAACTATCCGAACCGGGACAACGCGCTCGGGCCGACGCGGCTCTTCTTCAGCACATATCTCGAATCAATCTGGCTGCTGCAGCTCTGTGTGACGGCAGACCTGCTCGAGAGCGGTGGCGATCGTGCGACGGCGGACGAGGTTCGCGCGAAGATCGTGCGGCCCAGCGCGGCGCTGATTGCACAGTACGACGAGGGGATGTCGAATCGTCAGGTGTGGAACAACGCCGCGATGATGGCGGCGGCGCTCCTGCTCGGCGACCGCGCGAAAGCCGAGAGCGTCGTTCACTCGGACTCAGGCGTCGAGACGCATTTAGCGCAGGGAATTCTCGATGACGGGACCTGGTACGAAGGCGAGAATTATCATCTGTTCGCGCACCGCGGACTCTGGTATTGCGTCACGCTCGCCGAAACGGCAGGCATCGCGGTCGAACCGAGACTGAAAGCGCGATTCGACGAAGGCTTTGCCGCTCCGTTCGTGACGGCCCTGCCAGATTTCACGCTGCCGTCGAGAAAGGATTCGCAGTATGCGATTGCATTGCGTCAGCCGCGGTTCGCGGAGTTGTGTGAGCTCGGACTCGCGCGCGGTGACGACGCGCGTCTCACGGCAGCGCTGGCGACACTCTATTCGGATGATGCGCCGCGAGGCGACACGAATCGCGCGCGATCCACCGCTGATGTCGAGCGAAACCTTCCGGCGACGAGCCTCTCCCGTGCCGACCTCGGCTGGCGGTCGCTGCTGCACGCGCGCGCGATGCTGCCGATGCTCGAACGCGCCACGGCGAAATCCGCGAATCTTACAGGTCAGGGGATCAGCGTTTTCCGACGCGAGAAGGGCGAGGTGTACGTCGCGCTCGACTGGGGACAGTCGGGAGGAGGACACGGGCATCCCGACCGGCTGAACGTGTTGTTCATGCAGGGCGCATCGCGCTGGCTCGATGACCTCGGCGCGGGATCGTACGTGGATCCATCGCTGCACTGGTATCGCAGCACGCTCGCGCACAACGCGCCGCTGATCAACGGGCGGTCGCAAGCGCGGGTCGACGGTTCGCTGATCGCGTACGACGAACGCGGCGGCGTGGGTTGGACGCTCGCGGAGGTGACCGGCATCGCTCCGGGCGTGCGGGTGACGCGCGCGGTAATCGTCACGCCTGATTACTTCGTGGATGAAATCCGGTGGAGCGCGGAAACGAGCGTGCGTTTTGAGCTGCCGGTCCATTTCGATGGCGCACTGCGCGGAGTTACGCTCGCACCAGGGGATTCAATCGACGGCGGCGACGGACTCGAAGACGGATTCGAGTTCGTGAGCTGTTCAGGCGCCGCAAGACTGGACGCGATGCACGCGTTCGAACTCGCGCGAGCGCGCGACGGCCGGACCGCGCGCGCGTTCATCTGCGCGGATCGGCCCGCGCATCTCTTCCGCGCTGAAGGACCGGGGCAGCCCGCCCACGGCGCCCGTGAGTTCCACGTGTTGCGCTGTGAGGGATTGACCGGCGCCATTCGCAGCGTATGGTCGTGGTCGCCGCGCGTCGATACGGTGCGCTTTGCGGATGACAAGGTCGAAGTCACACTGGGCAACGAGCGGCACACCCATCGCCAGGCCGATGAGCACTGGCAGATGGAATTGTTTGCCGGCGCGGCGCAAAGCGGCATCGAGCTGACGGGATGGACG
>JANYIJ010000063.1 GCA_025362095.1 Gemmatimonadota bacterium
CTCCCTTGAGGATCGCGCTGCTCGACGAGCCATACCACGGTTCACCGTTCCATACGGTGAGCAGTTTCTGGCTGAGATTCTGGCGGACGCTCATGTTCGGTTCCTCACCGTCGAGGTGACATCCTGAATGTACGACGCGGAGGGTCAGCGCGCTCGCGGCGGGACTATCGTGAAACCAGCGATCGCAAAGTGATGATCGAGCGTGAGCGCGTCGCGAATGCCGCGCTCAGCCATGATCGCGAAACTGACGGCGTCTGCCAGCGAGAAACGGTGATCGCCGAACTTCGGTAGCCAGTGCGCGATCGCGCGCTCTTCGAGCTCGGCTGAGCTCTCCACCACCACGTTAGGCCGTGCGCGCGCTGCGCGGAGAAATGCGAGCGCAGCCCCCGGGTTTACCCGCGTGGTCAGCAGCGCGTGCGACTCGGCGAGCACGAGATTGGACGTGACGATCCGCGCACCAGCGTGCACCCGAGCCTTGAGCACCGCCGCAAGCCGCGCGTGATCAGGATGCTTCGTGAGCGCGATCGGGTACCAGGCGCTCGCATCGACAAAGCATTCAGCGGGCACGCTTGCGTCCACGTTTCGTGCGCGCATCCTCGAGATCGGCGAAGTATCGATCGTGTTCGCGCGCGACGTCGTAGTCGACCGGCGGCGCGCTTTCGGCGCCGGCGATGCCGATCACCGAGAGCGCCGGGTGGCGGTCAGGGTTCGTAAGCTCGCGCTCGAGCGCGCCGAGCCCGCGGCGGACGACGTCGGACTTGGTGGTGCCGGTCAGCCCGGTGAGCTGTTCCAGCAACGAATGGTCGGCGCGGTCGAGGTATACCTGAACAGGTTCGGCGACGCGGCGACTTTTGGCAGGGCTGTCATGAACCTTTTTCATGAATCATGATACACACTTCTGATCCGAGAATCAACAGGGCCCTGCCGGTCGCACGGCTCGGCAACGCTACGCCGGGTAAACCTCGAAGATCCCAGCCGCACCCATTCCTCCGCCCACGCACATCGTCACGAGGCCGAGCCCGCCGCCGCGGCGGCCGAGTTCGTGGACGAGCTGCGTCGTGAGCTTTGCTCCTGTCGCGCCGAGCGGATGGCCGAGCGCAATCGCGCCGCCGTTCACGTTTACGCGCGAGACGTCCATCTCCAGATCGTGAATCACCGCGAGCGCTTGCGATGCGAACGCCTCGTTGAATTCGATGAGCTTGATGTCGTTGAGCTTCAGCCCGGCGCGAGCAAGCGCTTTCGGAACCGCCTTCACGGGGCCGATGCCCATCACGTCGGGCTCGACGCCGGCCGTGGCGTAATGGACGAATCGCGCGAGCGGCTTTAGTCCGAGCTCCTTCGCCTTCTCGGCGCTCATCATCAGCACGGCCGAAGCACCGTCTGAAAGTGGACTCGCATTTCCCGCAGTCACGGTGCCACCCGGCTTGAATGCCGGCGGCAGCTTCGCGAGTCCTTCCATCGTGGTCGCGCCGCGCACGAGCTCGTCGGTCGCGAACGCCGTCTCCTCGACGGTCTTCTTCGATCCCTTCCATTTCACCTTCTGCACGGTGACCGGCACGATCTCGCCCGCGAAAACATTCTTCGACCACGCCGCCGCCGCGCGCTGCTGACTGCCCAGCGCAAACTGATCCTGCATCTCGCGCGTGATCTTCCATCGTGCCGCCACACGTTCCGCCGTGAATCCCATCCCGATATTCTGCTCGGCCATTTCCGGATGCAGCCGAGTGTGATAGCCCGACATCGGCACCGCGCTCATCATCTCCACGCCGCCCGCCATTACCACGTCGCCCATGCCGGTCATGATCGCCTGCGCGGCCATCGCGACAGTCTGCAATCCGGATGAGCAGAACCGGTTGATCGTCGCAGCGCTCACTTCAACGGGAAATCCTGCGCGAAGCACGGCGAGTCGTGCATGATTGAGTCCCTGCGACGCCTCGGGCATCGCGCAGCCCCACAGAACATCGTCGATGAGTTTGAGGTCGAGCTTCACGCGTTCGACCGCGGCGCGCATGACGGTGGCGGAGAGATCCACCGCGTGCGTAGCGGCGAGCGAGCCGTCTTTCTTGCCGCGCGCGACTCCTGTGCGCACCGCGCTCACGATCACTACCTCTTTGGTCTGCATCGTCGTCCCTGAAGGTTGCGCAAAAAATGTGGCTCAGCAGCCGCTGATCGTTGCCGAGAAATTGCCTGTCGCCGAGCCTGGCGAGGTCGAGCCGCCTGCAGGCGGCGCGTAGGATCCCGTGAGTGTCGAGTGATCGGAGGACATCAAGCCGGTGATGTTCACGCCGGTGTTTGTCGAACCGGTGAAAGACACGTTGTTGATGAGGTTACCGGTCAGGAACGAGCTGAGCGACGTGCCACTCGTCTGCGCAACAAAACCACCCGCGGATCCGGCCGCCAGAATCTGAATGCTGATTCTGCCGTTGCTGTTCGTGGAGTTGTAAAATCCGCAATAACTCTTGTGGGTTTCGTGGGTGAGCGAATCCGACGATGCGACGACATAGCCTGTGCCAGTTGCCCCTGTGTACGAACCGCCGAGCGTTCCGACATTCGTGAAGCCGGTGAAGGTGTAGCCGCCACCGGTCGCATGCATCAGCCCGGCGGCGGTATCCACCGTGCCGGCCATGGGAACGGTGGGCCCGCCAACGAAAGTGAAAGTTCCGGTCACGTTCAGTGTTGACGACACGCTGATAGCGACGGTGCCGCGCTTCAAGCTGTCCCCAATCGTGCCGGCGTAGTTAGCAGGCGATCCAACCGTCGCGCCGCCTCCGCCGCTCGGCGCCGTGGGATGTCCGACATCGAGCATGCCGCTGCCGCATGCTGTTGCGAAAGCGATGGCCGACAGCGCGGCGATGCGATTCAGTTTGGAACGGGACGTCATGTGACCTCCGAGAGGGAGCTCATACGCTGTTCACCACAGGCACCAAATGCTCCTGTGCCAACTGCACTTGCGCGCGCTGCATCCGTATGGCCCAGCTGAAAATCACACCGAAAAACAGCGGAAAAGCGACGAAGAGCAGCGGCATCCAGCTCACGCGCCGAAGCAGATACGCGCTGTTCGGGTGAGCGGGATTCACGTACGCGGTCGTCGGGCTACCCGGCCGGTATCGCGATGCGATCGACTGTGCCCAGCCGTTTCCAGCCGACATACTTATGGGTGTGACTGTGGATGCCGTATAGTTCGAACCTTCGTACGCGTAACTGTAGACGACCACCGGCTTGTAGGTGTTTCCTTTGTCGCCCTGGACTGTGACGACCGAGCTGGAGATCACCAAGGCGGGCGCAGGCTTCCATGTGGCGACGCGATACACCTGCAGGGAAAAGAGACCGAGCCCGACGGCGATGAAGAGCGAGAGAAAGGCCGCGAGGCAGCCCCAATTAGTGGCGACCGGATGAGAAATGATCGCGGGCGTGGGCGTAGTTGGCGCGATCTGATGTTCCGGATTTCCGGCCCATCCGCCGAACGTGCGTACTGCGGCGCAACATCTTTCCTGTGACACACGGTCGTTGGTCGAATACGGCGTCCACGGCACGCGCGATCCGTCTTTCATCATGAAGACCACGCGATACGTCCCCATGCTCTGCCGGTTCGGATTCATGTTCGTGCTCATGCTCATCGACTGCTCGAGCACGACATCGTCGATGTCCTTGAACGCGAGCAGTGCGGTGGTGCGATGCACCAGCCGCTGCACGATGATCGAAACCGTGTGCGCCCCGCGATCCACCACATAACGTCGATCGGCGGAGAACCAGAATATTAAAATTCCGGCGAGCACGAACAGCGTGCCCACCAGATAGACGAGCCAGGGTCCCCCGTTGCCGCTCCACCCCGTGGGGTGCGTCCAGCGCAGCCACATGAAGCCACCGCCGGACGCCGTGAAAATCGCGCCCATGAATGCGGTCGTCCATCGTCCGTCGTGGACGACGAGTTCAGAGGGGGTCTGAAGGACGACTTGCATTCGATATCGGCTCGCTAGTTCCGCAACGGCTTTCCGGTTTCCAGCATGTACTTGATGCGCGCCTGCGTTTCCTTGGTGCCGAGCAGCTTGAGCGTCGCCTCGCGCTCGAGATCGATGATGTCCTGCTCGGTCACATCGCGCGGCGGTCCGTCGCCACCGGCGAGCACGTACGCGACTTCGTTACCGATGCGCACGTCGTGATCGGTTGCCTGTCCGGCTTCTTTGAACGAGAAGAGCGCGTATTTGAGATTTCCCAAAGTTTCGTTGCCCAGCACGCGAATGGTTTTCATTGCGGGCGCTACGTAGTCAGGTGCGAGATCGAGCACGCGAGCTTTGGCGTCGGCGATGAGAGTGTCGCGGTTGAAGGAGATGCGATCAGCGATCGGGCGGAGGAAACCCATCTTGCGCGCTTCGGGAGCGCTGCCGCTCATCTGCGCGAGCGCGATCAGTTTGAACGCGCGCTTGGCGGCTTCGAACGGATCTGCGTCGTCGTATGGCTTCAGCGCTTCGGTGAACCGGAACAACAACTCCTTCGTGCCGCAGCCGCTCGGAATAAGTCCTACGCCGACTTCCACTAATCCCATGTAGAGCTCTGCGTGCGCCTGAATCCGATCGGCGTGCAGCGAGAACTCCACGCCACCGCCGAGCGTGAGTCCGAACGGCGCTGAGACCACGGGGAACGGTGCGCGCCGCACGCTCATCACGGAATCTTGGAACACCTTCACCGTGGCTTCGATCGCTTTCCAGTCTCCGGCCGAAGCAGCGCCCGCTGCGGCGCCGAGATTCGCGCCGGCGCTGAAGGTGCGCTGGTCGTCATTGCCGAGCACGAGGCCCGCGTACTTTCCTTTCGAAATGCGATCGATGGTTTTCGCGAGCATGTCGAGCACGCCGGGGCCGAGCGTGTTCATCTTGCCGCAGAACTCGAGGCAGAGGACGCCGTCGCCGAGATCGACGCAGCGGGCTTCCTTGTTTTCTTCGAGAACTTTGCCCTGCTGTTTGAGGATCGAGAGCGAGAGCTGTCCGGGGATCGGCGGGAGTGGAATGCGGCCGGCGTCCACGGTCGCGATCGTCGTGCCGGTGGGCGTCTGCTCGTAGAACGACTTGCCCGCGCTCTTGAGCAGCGGTGGTTCGTCCTTGCTGGCGTTTTTGAATTCCGCGCGAAGCCAGTCGAGTCCGAGCGCGTCCATCACCTTGAAGGGTCCGATTTCCCAGCCGTAGCCCCACTCGGTGGCGCGATCGACGGCGGAGAGATCGTATGCGAGCTGCGGGGTCATCGTGAGGCAGTAGTGCGACTGCTCTACGAGAAGCTTGCGCAAAAAATCTCCCTGCTTGCCGCCGAGATCCTTCGCTTTGTTCACGCGTTCGGCCGGTGGCAATTTCAGCAGCGCTTCGATTTCCGGGGTGGAATAACGCTCCTGCTTTTCGTACTCGAGCGTTTTCCAATTCAGCGTGAGGATGTCTTTGCCCTGCTTGTTGTAGAAGCCGGCTTTGGTTTTGTCGCCGAGTCGGCCGGATTTTACCAGATCCTGGATCCAGGGCGCGAGGGTGAAGTCTTCGCCGGTTGCTTCACTGAGGCCTTTCGTGACGTGGACGAGGACGTCGATGCCGGAGAGATCACCGGTGCGGAACGTGGCGGTCTTTGCGCGCGCGATGAGCGCGCCGGTGAGCGTATCGACTTCGCCGATGGTTAGTCCGAACTCCATCATGAAGCGGCCGGCGGTGACCATGCCGTGGACACCGAGGCGGTTTGCGACGAAGCCGGGGACGTCCTTGGAAATTACGATTCCCTTTCCGAGGATGGTCTCCTGGAAGTGACGAACAGTGCTGAGTGTTTCAGGTGATGTGAACGGTGTTGGGATGATTTCGAGCAGGTGCATGTAGCGCGGCGGATTGAAATAGTGCGTGCCGCAGAATTGGCGCCGGAATTTCTCTGTGCGTCCTTGGAGGAGGACGGACATCGGGATACCCGACGTGTTTGACGTCACGATCGCGTTGGGGGCGACGGCCTCGATTTTCGCGAAGAGTTCTTGCTTCGGTTTCGGCTGCTCGATGATGACTTCGCAGATCCAGTCGCAGTCGGCGAGGAGGCCGATGTCGTCTGCCGTGTTGCCGGTGGTCACGAGCGACGCGCGATCGGTGTCCATGAACGACGCGGGTTTGCTCTTGATGGCTTTGACCAGGCCGTTCTTGGCTGGAGCGGAGCGATCGGGGGATTTCGGGTCGTCGGATCCGGGAATATCGAGGAGGACGACGGGAATTCCGGCTGAGGCGCAGAGCGCGGCGATTCCGTGACCCATCACACCGGCGCCGATGACGCCTACCTTGGTTATGCGCATGTCGAGTTGGCTTGGATTGGGTACATCTATATAGTAGGGTGCTGGATGGATGGGAGGCAGGGGGGAGATTTCGGCCCGATGCGGAGTGCGGAGGAGGAATACGGAATTCCTATCACTTGACGAGCGAACCATGAGACTTGAACGATTTGTTGTGACTGCTTTCATGCTGATCGGTGCAGCCGAGGCGTCCGCGCAGGGCGGTGGCCAGCAACAAGCGCCCCTCGGATTTCCGGGGCCGGCGCCAGTGGCGACTTCGCCACTGCCGACCGGACGCGTGACGTATCGGACACTCACGGAGATCAACAACGAACTCGAGCGGATCGCCAAGGCGAATCCGGATCGCGTGAAGCGATTCGAGATGCCGCACAAATCGGTTTTGGGGCAGTCGGTTTTCGGGCTTGAGATCACGCATAACGCGACCGTGAGTTCCGGAAAGCCGGTGTTCGTCATGACGGGCGTGCATCACGCGCGCGAATGGCCGACGGCCGAGCTCACGATGGAGTGGATCTACGATCTGCTGAAGAACGATGGCGCGGATCCACGATTTACCGCGATGCTCGAGAATGTGCGGTTCATCGCCGTGCCCGTTGTGAACGTCGACGGTTACGAGATGTCGCGCGGAATGCTGATCGAACAGAAGCGGCGGAACTGTCGCGTCGAAGCAGGGAAGTTTCCGACATTCGCCGAGTGTGCGAACCCGGCCAACCGGAGCAACGGCGTAGATCTCAACCGCAACTACGGTGTGTTCTGGGGCGGGAGCGGCGCAAGCGTGAGTCCGGCGGGTGACAGCCATCGCGGCGCCGCACCGTTTTCTGAACCGGAAATTCAGAATATGCGCGAACTGCTCGCGTCGAATCAGGTGGTCGTAGCGCTGAGCAATCACACGCCCGATGCGAAAGTGCTGCGTGTACCGAGTGCGAACGAGGAGCCGGTGCCGGCGGACGTGGTGCCGTACGATTCGCTCGCGCAGCTGTTGGGCGGCGATCTCAA
The DNA here is from genome assembly GCA_025362095.1 of Gemmatimonadota bacterium. Taxonomy (GTDB): domain Bacteria; phylum Gemmatimonadota; class Gemmatimonadetes; order Gemmatimonadales; family Gemmatimonadaceae; genus Fen-1231. The sequence continues at coordinate 7,286 of JANYIJ010000063.1, forward strand.
CTGGCCGGCAGGGCCTTGGCCGAAGATTTATTACACGGCGAGCGGGACGATGGAGGAGCAGGCGTACTACTCGGCGGGGACGTTTGCGTTCACGTTCGAGAATGCGCCGAATCAGCCGGTGAGCTGGAGATTTCATCCGCCGTACTCGTTCGTGATCGATCAGTATTTTGGGACGGGGGCGTATCCGGGATCGAGTTCGCGTGCGGGATATATTCGGCTGATCGAAGCGGCGGCGAATCCGAAGCTGCATTCGGTGCTGGAAGTGAAGGCGCCGGCGGGCGCGAAGCTCACGATACACAAGAGTGTGAGTTTGGAGACCTCGCCGCTGCTGAAGTCGGACGTGGCGACCGATAGTACGAGGGATGCGGCGATCAAGTTCACGCAGGAGCTGAGTTCGTCGTTAGTCGTGCCGAAGGGTGAGAATCATGTGACTTGGCACGTGAATCCGTCGATGAGGGCGAGCCAGCATAGTTCCGAATTCATTCGCGAAGCGTGGACGGTGACGTGCTCGCTCGGCGGTCGGAATCAGAATGTGGACGTTGTGATCGCGAGGGGAGAGACCAAGGCGATCGACTTGAGTCGGTGTCGATAGACACGGGGCGAGATGGGAGGCCAGTCGCAAGGGCCAGGGGTGAGCGGGAAGATCTAGCGGCACAGGGGTGAGCACGAGGGGGAAGCGCTCAGGACTTCGTGCGCTGCGTAGAAAAAAGAGGCGAGCAGTCCTGGCGGCTCGCCTCTCGTGCTCGCCTCTCGTGCTCGCCTCTCGTGCTCGCCTCTTGCTCCTAGTTCTTCCCGCTCACCCCTGGCCCTCGCCGCTATCGACTGGCCTCCCATCTCATTTCTTGGCAGTTCTGAGTTCCATGATTGCCGCTCCATCCTTCCTCGGATCCGAAGCCCCAAAGTTTGTGCCCGTCGCAAAGTCCCGCAGCACTGCCTGTCCCGATCCCATCCTCGTCGCCGAAAAATCTCCGCGCAGTATCAACTGATGTCCCAGTGCCGTAAGCTCGGCACGCGTCTTCTCCGATACTCGCGCCTCGATGTTCACATCGCACCCCGGAAACGTTTCCTTGGAAAACCGCGGCGCGTCGAGCGCCCCCTGAATATTCATGTTGAAGTCCACGATGTTCGACACGAACTGCGAGTGCGCCTGCGCCTGATTCCAGCCGCCCATAATTCCAAATGCGATACGAACATCGCCCTTCTGCATGAACGCGGGGATGATCGTGTGCACGGGCCGCTTGTGCGACGCGAGAATGTTTGGATGACCATTCTCGAGCGAAAAGAGACCGCCGCGATTCTGCAGCGCGAAGCCGGCTCCGCCGACAGCGAGCCCTGATCCAAATCCGACCGTCGCGTAGTTGCTCTGGATCAGCGACACCATGTTGCCGTCCTTATCAACCACGCTGAGGTACGTGGTGCCGTTGTCCGTTCCCGGCGGCGTGCCGGCGTCGACGGTGCAGTTCGCCTTCGACGCGTTGATCAGTGCCGCGCGCGACTTGGCGAACTCCTTCGATTTCAAGCCCTCGACGGGGATTTTTGCGAAGTGCGGATCCGCGTTGAAACGGATCATGTCTGCGTAGGCGAGTTTCTTCGCTTCGATCATCGCGTGCAGCGCGCGCGTGGAGTTGTGGCCGTACTCGGCGAGCGGAAAGTGCTCCATGATGTTGAGCATCTCAAGCGCGGCAATCCCCTGTCCGTTCGGCGGGAGCTCGTGAACGGTCCAGCCGTGATAGGTGGTCGAGATCGGCTCGACCCACTCGCCGGTGAAGCCCGACATGTCCGCGGCGGTCATCGTGCCGCCGTGCAGCCTGGAAGTCGCCACGATCTTCTGCGCGATCTCGCCCTTGTAGAACGCGTCGCGACCGCTGGCAGCGATCTGCCTGTAACTCCACGCGAGATCGGGGTTCTTGAAAAGTTCGCCGACGGCGGGGATGTGCCCGTTGATCAGATAAGTTTTCGCGGTCGCGTCGTCGGCGCGCAGCGTTTTCTCGCTGTCCTTCCAAAACACCTCAACCACTTCGCCTACCGCAAAACCTTCCTCGGCGTGCGCGATCGCTGGAGCGAGCACATCGGCGAACTTCATCTTGCCAAACTTCGTAAGCAATTTGTCCCAGCCGTCCACCGCTCCGGGAACCGTCACCGACTGAATGCCGTTCTGCGGCATCACGGTGATGCCTTTCGATTTCAAAAACTCCGGTGTGAGTCCAGCGGGAGCCCAGCCGGATGAGTTGAGGCCGTACAATTTGCCGGTCTTCGCTTCGTACACGATGGCGAAGAGATCGCCTCCAATGCCGTCGTTCATCGGCGCGACGAGTCCCATCATCGCGTTCGTCGCGACCGCCGCATCAATCGCGTTGCCGCCGCGCTCGAGAATCTGCGCGCCGACCTGCGAAGCGATCACGCTCTCGCTCGCCACTATTCCCGAACGCGAGATGACCATCGACCGCGACTGGGACCGATCCTGTGCCTGAATGGTGGCCGCAGAAGCGGACAGCGAAAGTCCGAGTCCCGCGGCGGCCAATTCCTTCATCATGGTGCTCCTCGTTTTTTTGAGCCCGGAGAGTCGATACTGGACAGCGCGATGAGGCTATACGATGGTTCTTGAGCGCGTCAGGCGCCATTCCCTGAGTCTAATTCGATGCTACACCTCCGGCCACGAGAGTGGAAATGGGAGGCGTCGCGTCGAGCCGAGGTTATCGGCGGGAACGCGGCGCTCATGTGAGGGAAGGAACGGATCGACAGCGGCTCGGCCGCGACGAT
>JANYIJ010000096.1 GCA_025362095.1 Gemmatimonadota bacterium
TTTCTGGCGACGCTCATTCGCGGCGATCAGAGTGGGATTCCGGTCGCGGAACAGCTGCTGCTCGACATCATCGACACGGTGCGCGAGCCATTGCTCGTCCTCGACCCGGAATTCCGCGTCATACAGGTGAATCGCGCGTTCTTCCGCATCTTCCGCGTGGCGCCGAGCGAGACGATCGGCAACGTGATCTTCGCGCTCGGCGACGGCCAGTGGGACATCGCGCCGCTTCGCGAATTGCTCCGCGGCGCCCCTCGATGGCGAGAACCGCAAGTATCTCGACCGCATGCTCGGCGCCGCCGATCGCATGCAAACACTCGTCGGTGATCTGCTCGCATACTCTCAAATCTCGACGCGTGGCCAGTCTTTCGTTCCGACCGACCTCGGCCGGATCGCGCGCGAAGTCATCGCCGACCTCGAATCCGCGATTGCAGATGAGGGTGCCAAAGTCGAAATTGGTGAGTTGCCCCTGCTTGAGGCCGACCCGCTTCAGATGCGGCAGCTGCTGCAAAACCTGCTCGGGAACGCCCTGAAATACCGCAAGAAGGACGCGCCGCCGGTGGTCCAGCTCAACTGCGCCCGTGTCGACAAGCGATTCTGGGCGATCACGATCAAGGACAACGGCATCGGATTCAACGATCAGTACACCGACAAGATTTTCAAAATGTTCGAACGTTTGCACGGCCGCATGGAGTACTCGGGTTCGGGCATCGGCCTCGCGATCTGCAAGAAGATCGTTCAGCGGCACGGCGGAACGATTGGAGCAATGAGCGCACCGGATCAGGGCGCGACATCCACCGTAACCATGCCTGCAACGCAGGTCACATCAGGACGCTTCACATGACAAAGGTCACACACAAGATCCCGATCACCATCCTCATCATGTGACGACGACGAGGACGATCGAATGCTCACGCAGCAGGCGCTGGAAGATGCGCACGTCTCGAACAGCGTTCGGTTCGTCGACGACGGCGAGCAGCTGCTCGATTACCTGCATCAGCGCGGCAAGTTCGCCGGCGAGACCGGGCTGGCGCCGCGGCCGGGGCTCATTCTGCTGGACCTCAACATGCCGAAGCTCGATGGGCGCGAAGCGCTCAAGGCGATCAAAGAGGACCCGTCGCTCCGCGACATTCCAATCGTCGTCCTCTCCACCTCGCGACTCGACGAAGACATCATCCGCAGCTACCAGCTCGGCGTCAATTCGTTCATCACCAAGCCCATGACGTTCTCCGGGCTCGTGGAGGCGATGAACGTTCTCGGCAGGTATTGGCTCGAGATCGTCGAACTCCCGCCGTCGGCAACGCCCTAGACAGGTGCATCGCGAGCGGCGCGCACCTCCACTGTGCGCGCCGCTCGACACGTCGGCCATTGTCGATTAAGTTACGGGCATGACGCGCTGGAAAGTCTTCTTTCGAGTATTCGTCCCGCTCATGGTGATCGCGCTCATTGGCGCAGCGGCTCTTCTCGCGCGCGGATTCCGGGCGACGACTGAGCCGACAGCGTTCGAGGCTGCCATTGCCCGAACCGTTCGCAATCTCGCCATCCCTCGGCACTCAAAAAACGAAACGAATCCCCTGCGATCATCCCCGGAGATTCTGGAAGCGGCGCGTGACGATTTTCTGGCCCGTTGCTCCATGTGTCACGGCACCGATGCGGACGGCCGTTCGAAAGTCGGCAAGAATCTCTATCCGCGCGCGGCTGATCTGCGGTCCGCGCGCACGCAGCGCCTCACCGACGGAGAGCTGCACTACATCATCGAGAACGGCGTGATGCTCACGGGCATGGCGGCCTGGGGCCATCCGGCTGGCGGACTCGACGCGGACAGCTGGAAACTCGTCGCGTTCATTCGCAGCATTGCGCCGAACACCGCTGCCGAAAAGGCGACACTCGCGCGCGTCGCGGCATCCGCGCACTACGCGGGCTCGAAGTCGTGTGAGAAATGCCACGCGCAGATCTTCGCGCGCTGGCAGAAGACGCCGATGGCCAATGTCGTGCGCGATCCCAAACAACACCCCGACGCGATCATTCCGAATCTCGCCACGAACACCGTCGCGAAGTTCACCGTCGACCAGGTCGCATTCGTGTACGGCAGCATCTGGAAACAGCGCTACTTCACGAAGGTCGGCGACGACTACTTCCCGCTCGGCGCGCAGTGGGATGTGGGCAACAAGAAGTGGCTGCCCTACAACGTTCCGAAGGCCGGCGCTTGGTGGACGCAATTCTATCCGCCCGACAACATGCACCGCCCCACGGGCCCCACCTGCGATGGCTGCCATTCGGTCGGCTACGATGTGAAAACGAAACAGGTCGCCGAGTGGAATGTCGCGTGCGAGCGCTGCCACGGGCCTGGGAGCGAGCATGTAGCCAACGGCGTGCGCGGGAATATCATGAATCCAGCGCACATGGATTTCGTCGGCGCGAACGACACCTGCATCTCGTGCCATTCGGAGGGCCGCCCGCTCGTGAATCCCGTCGAAGGCCGCTACTTCGACTGGCCGGTTGGTTATCAAGCGGGAGTGAAGCTGCAAGACTACTGGTCACTCGATGGCAGCACGCTCGGCGAGACTACCAACTTCCATTTCGCCGACGGAACCGGGCACAAGAACCGGATGCAGGGGAACGACTTCGTGCAGAGCGTGATGTACCGCCGTGGCGTGACCTGCTTCTCATGCCACGACACCCATGGCACTGGCAACAACGCGCAGCTTCGCAAGCCGGCAGATAAACTTTGTCTCGACTGTCACGGCCCGCGCTCGCCGAACGGCCCCGCTGCCGCAACGCTCGAAGCGCATACGCATCACAAGGCGGGGAGCAAGGGATCCGAGTGCATCGCCTGCCACATGCCGAAGATCGAGACGCAGGGCGTGCCCGGCTCGTTCGTGCGCGCACACACGTTCCGCTTCATCACGCCTGCGATGACCGACAAATACAAGATGCCCAACGCCTGCACGTCGTGTCACACAGATAAGACGACGACGTGGGCGACCGAGGCGATGCGCAAGTGGCCGGAACATTCGCCTTGGCGCATCGAGTAGCTGTCGATTCAACTGCGCGCGCAGCCGCGTAGCTCGGCGACGTGATCTGCGTCCCCCGCAGGATGTTCCCGGAACCTAGGGCATGGCCGTTATGACGATAGCGCTGAGCGTCACGAAATTGCTGCTCGCGGCGTCAGAAATCAGTTTCTCAATTACGGCACGGTTGCCCTCGTCAGTCGCGAGCGGCGAACCAAGGATGCTGAACACGATCGGCAGCCGCACCACCTGCTTCACCTTCTTGTAGTTCAGCATCGCCGGGATGAACTGCATATTCGGAAGCGCCGCTTTGATCGACGCGGTGAACAATTCGTGCGACGACACGAAGACTTTCATCGACTCCGGATCAACCACGCCATTCGTGTCAACAACGAACGCCACGAGCACGCCTCCCGAGACGCCGGCCCGCTTCAAGATGTCCGGGTAGCGCGGCGTCGGTGTGCCGGGAACTTCCTGCACGTTTCGGTCGCCAGGTCCGATATCCGTGTTCGCAGGTTGCGACGGCGACGCGGGAATGCCCGCGGGCGCGACTGTGTCACGCTTAACAACACGGGGTGATGCGGGCGGAGCGACATCGACTGCTGCCGCCGGCGACGCCTCGACCTTTGGAAGCGCTACAGTCGCGACGGGCGCCGTTGAGCGAGCAAGCACGATTGTCGGCGCCGCGGTGAGCTCCGACGCAAACCTCGTAGAAAGCCCGAGGGCTCCCACGGCGACGATCGCGAAGAGCGCGACGCGCGCGACGCGCGCGCGTGGATTGTTCGGACGTGTTGCATTCATGACGGCGATCCTCCGGCCTAAGTGTGAGTTTGATTCCGCGAGCATCGACGCGAGCCGCACGACCGACTGACGCTGCGCGATGAACAGCAGAAGTTTCGAGTAGCGTTCGGTGTCGTTGGCGTCGCGCAGAACGCGCGCGTCACAGTCCAGCTCAACCGCGAGTCGCAGACGCCGCGCGATCCACCACACGCCGGCATTCCAGGGCATCAGCACGAGCGCGAACGCGACGGCAAGCGCCAGCTGCGGATCGCGCGCAAAACAGTGCTCTTGTTCATGCCGGAGCACGAGCTTCCGCAGCGGTGCGTCCAGATCGAGCAGCCAGCGAGGAACAAGCACGCGGGAGCGGCGCGTCCCATAGACCGCCGGTCCGATTGACTCGGTGACCAGCACGGGCACGCCGTCGACCAGCTCGCGAATTGCCGTTTGTTCGAGCCTCGACAGGGCGCGCATCGACCATGCGAGCCTCGCCAACAGAACCAGCGACGCGATCAACCAGATTCCGGCGAGCGGAAGATCCAGATACGTCACCCAGCTGCGCGAAAAAGTCGGCAGCGCAGCTGCAATGGCGGCGACAGACGAACCTGCCTTTGGCGGAGAGAGCAGCACGACGTTGCGTGAGAACGCCGCCAGGAACGAAGCGGCGGCAGGCCCGAGCGCCGGCCAGCCAATGGCGCCGACCAGCGCGAACAGCCACGCGCCTCTCCCCTGACGGCCAACGGTTCGAAATGCGCGCTCCACGGCGACCGCCGCAATACCCAGCAGCAGCGCGAACGCGCTCGACGCGATCATCCACCCGGCGATCATCGCGCGCCCCGCCTTTTCTTAGCCTGCTCGCGAACGCGTTTCGCCAGCCGCTGAAGTTCTTCCGCTCCAAGCGCGCGATCGTCTACAAGATGGGCGAGCAGTTCTTCAGAAGAACCCGCGAAGAGCGTGTCGACCAGCCGGGATAGCGCGCTGCGCCGCGCCGACTTCTGCTGCACGCGCGGGAAGTATCGGTGCGCCCTCCCCTCCTCCTCGTGCGACACGAACTCCTTCGCCTCGAGATTCCGCAGAATCGTCAGCACCGTGGTGTAAGCGAGTGTCGCGGAGAGCCGCTCGCGAACCTCACCCACCGTGCCCGATCCGATCTCCCAGAGCACCGCCATCACGTCCAGCTCGCGGTCGCCCAGCGTTACGCCAACCATGCATCACCTCGCGAAAGCAGCAAACTACTACGCTGATAGTAGTATGCTACAGCCGCCGCTCCATCCTGTCAACTATCCAAATAGTAGTTCCTTGTCGCCCGTGGCCCGTCGCCCATAAACCGTCGCCCGTCGCCATCCCCTCACCCCTCCTCTTCGCCTCAGTACCCAACCGCCCCCGCATCCCTGTCCCTCGGGTCCGCCGCCCCGATCCGCATCCCCGTCTTCCAGTCCACCATGATCGAGTGCGCGGTCCCCTGCTGCCCGCCCAGCTTCACCACATGCCCCATTCCCTCCAGCGCCTTCACCGTCGCCGCAGGCAGCCCATCCTTCTCCACGCTGATCACGTTCGGCAGCCATTGATGATGGAATCGCGGCGCGTTCACGGCGTCCTGCATTGTCATGCCGAAGTCGATCACGTTCAGCACCACTTGCAGCACTGTATTGATGATCGTGCGCCCGCCTGGACTTCCCACCACCGCGACGAGCTTTCCATCCTTCGCGATGATCGACGGTGACATGCTCGAGAGCATGCGCTTTCCCGGCTTTGCAATATTTGCTGGCGTGCCGATCAATCCGGTGCTGTCCGTGAGTCCCGGCTTCCCATTGAAATCGCCCATCTGATTGTTGAGCAGGAATCCCGCGCCGCCCACCACCGCGCCGAGTCCGTAGCCGGCCTCGAGCGTGTACGTCACCGACACGGCCATCCCGCTCGCATCGACCACGGAGAAGTGTGTCGTCTCGTCGCTCTCGTACGCCTGCGTGACCTGCGCCGGCTCCGAGGAGCTCGCGTGATCCGGCGAAATGGTTTTGCGCAGCTCCGCCGCGTATGTCTTGCTCGTCAACCGCTCGAGCGGCGCGTTCACGAAATCCGGATCACCCAGATATCGCGCGCGATCCAGAAACGCTCGCCGCATCGACTCCGTCACCAGATGCACGTACTTCGGCGTGTTGTGGCCCGCCGCCTTCAAATCAAAACCTTCGAGAATGTTCAGCATCTCGACCATCGACGCACCACCTGAACTCGGCGGCGGCATCGAGATCACTTCGTAGCCGCGATATTTCCCGATCACGGGCGAGCGCTCCTTCGCCTGATACGCCGCGAGATCCGCCTCCGTAATCAGCCCGCCGCCACGCTTCATCTCTGCCGCGATCAAACTCGCGGTCTCGCCGAGATAAAATCCGTCGCGGCCGCGATCACGAATCCGCGTCAGGGTGCGCGAGAGATCGGGCAGCTTCATGTGCTCGCCCTCGGCGTACGCCGTGCCGTTCTTCGAGTATGCGGCGACGCTCGCCGGGTACGGAGCGAACGTTCGCTTGATCGATCCGCTCAGCGAGGCCGCGAGTCCCTTGGGCACATCGAAGCCGTCACCCGAGAGCTTGACGGCAGGATCGACGAGCGACTTCCACGCGAGCTTGCCGTACTTCCCGTGGGCGAGCGCGAATCCGGCGACGGTTCCCGGCACGCCCACCGCGTAGTGGCTGCGGTGATGAATGCGCGACGAATATGCGCCGGTGGAATCGAGAAACATTTCCGCCGATGCTGCCGCCGGCGCTTTCTCTCGAAAATCAATCGTTGTGGCGCGGCCGTCCGGCATGCGGATCACCATGAAGCCACCGCCGCCAATATTGCCCGCAGCGGGATAGGTGACCGCGAGCGCGAAACCCGTGGCGATCGCCGCATCGACAGCGTTGCCCCCCGCGGCGAGCACATCGCTGCCGGCCTTGCTGGCGATCGCGCTCGCCGAGACGACCATGCCGTGCTGGCCCTGCGAAGACAGCGATAGCGCAGCGCCGCCTGGCGCCGTCGCCGGGGCCTGCGTGCTGCGGGCGCACGCACCAGTAAGAACCAGTGCGAGAACTGCGACTCGTATGGCGCGCATTTACTTCTTCTCCTTCTGAAAGAGAGGCAGGTATTTGCCGTACCCTTCGCTCGCGAGCTTTTCCACGGGAATGAAGCGCAGTGCGGCGGAGTTCATGCAGTAGCGAAGGCCGAGCGGCTTCGGCCCGTCGTCGAAGACATGTCCCAGGTGCGAGTTCGCTAGCGCGGAGCGCACCTCGGTGCGATCCATGCCGAGACTCTTGTCGTCTTTCGATTTGATGTTCTTGGGCTCGAGCGGCTTGGTGAACGACGGCCAGCCCGTGTGTGATTCGTATTTGTCGAGCGAGCTGAAGAGCGGCTCGCCGGAGACGACGTCGACGTAGATGCCGGCGGCGTGATTGTCCCAGTATGTGTTGTAGAAGGGCGTCTCGGTGTCGTCGTGCTGGGTGACCGAGTACTGGATGTCCGTGAGTTTGCGCTGGAGCTCGGCATCACTCGGCTTCACGAACTTCGTCGCGTCGTACGCAGTCTGCGCGCGCGCTGCGGAGACAGGTAATGCGCCGGTCGCCATCAGCGAAAGCGTCACAGCAGCGAGTAATGACGAGCAACTCTTCAATCTCACCAAAGTCTCCAGGAATGCGCCCGCGACTCACACGGACGGGCTAGTCAAGACTAATGCCGATGGACGATGGTGGCCAACTGCGCGCGACGGCAGAATGCAGGTGAGGGACAATGCGGTTCACTCGCAACGCGAAACGAGGCACTCTCACATGAAGCCCAGCACCGAAGATCGACTCAAAGGCAAAGCGCACGAAGTCAAAGGCGCGATCAAAGAGACGGCCGGAAGAATCACCAACGACCCCGATCTCGAAGATGAAGGAACGGTCGAGAAAGTCGGCGGAAAGATCCAGCAAGGCGTCGGCAAAATCGAAAAGGCCCTCGGTTCCTGAACCAAGAGCCCTTTTCGTTCCTTGCACGGGCGACGCGCTATCCTGCGATTGCGATCTCTTCCGGAGTCATGTCCGCCGGAATGTCTCCAAAGAGCGCCGTACTGAGGTAGCGCTCGCCAGTGTCCGGAAGCATGCAGAGCACGGTGGATCCCTTAGGAATGCTCGCGCAGAGCGTGAGCGCCGCCGCAAACGTTCCGCCTGAAGACGTGCCCACGAAGATTCCTTCTTTCAGCGCGAGCTGACGGCTCCAGTTCATGGCGTCGGCGTTCGGCACGGTGATCACCTGATCCACTAGGCCCATCGTCACGGCGTCGGCGGTGAGCTTCGCCACGAAGTCCGGGCTCCAGCCCTGAATCGGATGCGGCTTCCACGCGGGATGACTCGCCGTTGGAGATCCATCGTCGCGACATGGCTGTGCATCTCCGCTGGTGAGCATTGGCGCCTCAGCCGGTTCCGACACAATCACTTTGGTTGCAGGAAGTTCTTTGTCGAGCACACGCGCGACGCCCTTGAGCGTGCCGCCAGTGCCGAACCCGGTCACGAAGTAGTCGAGACGCTCACCCTTGAAATCGTCGATGATCTCTCGCGCCGTGGTCTTCGCGTGATAATCCGCGTTCGCTTCATTCTCGAACTGGCGCGTGAGGAACCAGCCGTTCTTCTCCGCAAGCGCGTTCGCTTTGCGAATCATTCCCGTCGCGCGCTCTGCCGCCGGCGTGAGAATCACCTTCGCCCCAAGAAACCGCATCAGTTTGCGGCGCTCGACGCTGAATGAGTCCGCCATCGTCACGACGAGCGGATATCCTTTCACCGCGCAGACCATCGCGAGGCCGATTCCCGTGTTGCCGCTCGTTGCCTCGATCACCGTTTGTCCCGGTTTGAGCGCGCCTGTGCGCTCGGCATCTTCGATAATGCCGAGTGCAAGCCGGTCTTTTACCGAGCCAAGTGGATTGAACGCTTCCATCTTGACGAACAGGTTGATGCCCGCCGGCGCAAGCCTGTTGATCCTCACCACCGGCGTGCGGCCGACGGTTTCGAGAATGTTCGCGAACTTGGTCATTACGCTCTCCAAGAGTGTTGATTCTTGCTTAGGCTACCCGACGGTCAGGTCCCTAAGATAATTCTCCAGCTCTCTCCGCGCCGCATCTCGCTTGGCGGTGAGATCGTCCCGCTCGCGCTGCAGCCGTTCGATGGACGTTTCCTGCTCGTTGAGCTTTGAGAGCAGCCGCTGGTAGTACTGCGACGTTTGCCCCACGGTCTTCATGTTCTCGCGGATGCGGTTCTGTTCGACGGTGATGTCGGCGATCTGTTTGGTGCGCTGCAGAATTTCGCGCTCGGCGTCAGTGACCCCAGCCTGGAACTGCGCGGCCTTCGCGATCGCGGCGCGCACGTCTGCGGGGATCTCGCCGGTCTTGCTGTACGAGATCAGTTGCGTGATGTCGGTGCTCAGCAAATACATCGACTGCGTTTGCACGGCCTGTTCCTTCACGACGAGCGACGTCGCCTTCCCCGCAGGCGCGGGAAGCTTGAATCGCAGCAGCGTGTTCGTGCTCTCGTAGGGCTTCGGCGAATCCACCAGAGTCCAGCCCTGCCGGAACGGATGCTCAACCACGAGCATTTTCTCCTTGTCCGACTTGTTGTCGGCGAGATATTCCTGCGTCGAGACGAGCTTGCGGTCGAGATAGAGCAGCCCCTTCACGATTTTTGCCGTCTGAATCGCGGAGGTCTGAGAATTCTTCGTGCTGTTCACGAGCAGCTGCAGATCCACGCCGTAGCTGAGCAAGCGCTCCTGCCCCGCGGGCAGATTGTCGATCTGCGCGTCGCCTGCATAGCCGCCTTTCTCGAGAATCGTGAGCGGTCCCTGGAGAAGGCTCTTGCCGGTCGTGTTCTTGAGGCGGACGCCGTAAAGCGAGTTCGTCGCGAGCACCGATGCGTTGTAGATCGTCACGCGCTCCGCGTCGACACTCTCGGTGACGATCGGAATCATCGCCGATTTCTGGCGCGGAAGCGTGATCCCCGCCACCGTGTACTCGAAGAGCTCGCCGAGCTGCGTGGTACTGGCCATTGAGCGAACGGACTGCGCCGCGTCCATCGGCGCTCTGGCTTCGCCGGTCAACACCACCTGACTGAGCATCGCCGCGTTAGGCCGTCCCTGCGCATCGTAACCGAGCTGCCGCTTCGACTTGTCCAATGCTCCGCCCAATCCTGCGGGACTGGCCGCCGGCTCGTTCATGCCGCCGTCGTACATTTGCGGCCGCAGGTCGGTGTATCGCGCCGCGATCACCGTGGGCCGCGCGAGATACTGCGGCGCGTACAGATCCATCACAAACGACATCGGCCGTCCGCTCACGAGCGAGAGCGAAATATTGTTCCAGTCGCTTTCGGTTTGATTCTCGACGATGGCCCAGCCCTGAAGCTTCGCGGTTTTGTCTTCGAGAATCAGGCGGTAGCTCGTCTTCCACACTGGCGTCTCCACTACGTATCCGACGCGAACGCGGCGATCGCCGTTGCCGCTGAAGTTGATGATCACGGGTTTCTTGTCCTGATCGCGCGCCTGGCCGAGCGCGGCGAGTGCTTTTGTGAGCTCGTCCTGCAGCTGCGCGTCATCGAAGCTGAGGTTCGTGATCGACTGCAGTTCGATCGACCGGATCATCGTCCCGGCGAGCAGGTTGAGAATCGGGATATCGATGACGGCATCTTTGTCGTTCGCTTGACGATGACGCGTTTCCACACCGATGATCGTGCCGGAGAGATGCTCGGCTTGCGACTGGATCGAGACGTGTGCGCCGCGAAGCTGGTTGAGCAGCTGCGCCATGGTCGGATTGGCAGTGATGTCGACCTGGAAACTCTTCAGCGTTTTCGAGAGCGGATCCTGCGAGGGATACATGATGGTCGAGACGTGCCCGCCGCCCTCGTCCTGGAGCACGAGCGATTTGAGAACGTCGTTCATCTGGCTCGTGCGAAAGCGCAGTTCCGCCGAACTGTTCCCGCGCACGAGGCCGCCATGCTCGAAGTACCCAACGCCCGATGAAAAGAGCGCGACGGTCGTGACCGGCAGGTCCTGGCGCGGGCCCACAGCGGTGGTTCCCTGCGCGAGGGCGCGAGCGCCCGTGAGCGCTACCGCGAGCGCGCCCGAGAGCGCGACCGCGAGAGCTGCGACGATGCTGCGTTTCATACGACGTCTCCTTGCAGAATGGACCCTCTATTCGTGCTACTCGACGGAACGGCCGAACGGTCACGTTTTTCGTGAAGTGGCCTGTTCCTGTCGAGGGAGACGCCGGCGCGCGGAAAACTTGCACATCCGTGCGACCCAGCCCGTTCCGCGTTATCATTTTTAGATGCGAATCCATCGAATTCTCGCCCTGACATGTGCCTGCGTCGCACTGTTTTCAGCGCGGCCGGCCGGCGCCCAGGGCGCG
>JANYIJ010000113.1 GCA_025362095.1 Gemmatimonadota bacterium
CATATCGATCTTGCCGTTGAGATAGACGGCAACGTTGCGGCCGCGCGGTGTGATGTCGTTCTTGCGGATGAAGTCCCATACGACGCCGCACGACTCGGGTACCACTTTCGAGAGCTGCGATTGGGGCGCGCTGCGGCGCACGGCCAAGAGCGGCGTGGCTGGCACGTTCGTCAACGTCACATCGTATGCCATCGTCGGTTCCGAAGTCTGGAGTGAACCCGCGCTACGGCGCGACCCGCTTAGGTGCGGGCCGCAGCAGAAGATCCTGAAAATCGAACGAAAAATCCACCTCCGGAGACGCCGGAGCCATCTTCAGCACATCGACAGTGCCGTCGGGATTGAGCGAGAACGTCGCATAAGCGTCCGCGCGCAGCTCGCGGTCACGCCACCGAACCAGAAAAGTGTCATGCTGCCAGTGCACGAGATCGCCGACGAGCTGGGGCGTATGGCCAAAACGCATCACGAGCTTTCCACTCTCGAGCCCTAGCGTGACGTCACCATACCAGGCGTCCTCGTAGCGGCCCGCGTATTTCGCGAGTGCCAGCGAGGGTCCCGACATGGAGTCTCGCGCGGAAACCACCTGCCGGGCCGCGCGCGCCAGCTGCGCGCGGGCCGAATCGCGCAGTGCGGCGAGTCTCGCGATGTAATCGATATCCGGCGCGCCGAGATAATGATCGATGGCTCTGAGAGTGATCGCGTTGAATGCCTCGCTCGATTCCTGATTGGTCAGCACGACCACCCCGAGCTTCTTCGATGGAATCATCGTCACGAGAGACACGTAACCCGGCAATCCACCTGAGTGCTGCAGCCTCAGCTCACCGCGATAGTCAGAAACGCCCAAACCGAGCGCATAGCCCGACAGTTTCGGCTGGAGATGCTCGAGGCCGGGAATCGTGCGGCCTCCAACGGGAATCGGCGTGACGATCGACCAGAGTTGCCGCGTACTGGCGGGAGCAAACAGGCGCTTCTCCGGCACGGCGTTCGACGCGGGCGCGACGCGGCCCGAGTCCATCTGCACGATCATCCACTTCGCCATGTCCGCTGCCGACGAGTTGATCCCACCCGCCGGATTCGTGTTGTTGCTCACCATCGGCTCGATGATGCGCACCTTTCCATCGACCTCAGCGTGTGTGGTCGCGACATTGCCGCCGGCCGCAGCATCTGCGTGACGCACGGTGCTCCCCGTCATGCCCACCGGCACGAGGATACGCGAACGCACGAACTCTTCCCAGCTGAGGCCGGACATCTTTTCGATCAGCTGACCGGCGACGAGATACAGCACGTTGTCGTACGCGTACGCGCTGCGAAACGAAGTTTCCGGCTTGATGTAGCGCAGGCGCCGGGCGATTTCGGCACGATCGTATGTCGACGCCGGCCACCAGAGGAGATCGCCAGCGCCGAGTCCGAGACCGCTGCGATGAACAAGAAGATCGCGAACGCTGAGCTCTCGCGTGACGAATGGATCGTACATCGCGAAGTCGGGCAGATAGCGGATCACCGGCGCGTCCCATTCCAGCTTGCCGGATTCCACGAGCATGGCGATTGCGGCGGCGGTAAACGCCTTGGTGTTCGAGGCAATTCCAAAGCGCGTGGCCGAGTCGACTTTCTCCGGCTTGCCAAGGGTGCGAACGCCGTAGCCCTTGGAGAGGATGACCTTGCCGTCCTTTACAATTCCGACGGCGACTCCGGGAACGTCGAAGGTCGCGAGCACGCGCGCGACGTAGGCGTCGAAGTCCGGCGGAGGCGCGGCGGGTCGCTGTGCGCCGAGCGGGATCGCTCCGAACCAGTGGGCCGCGATGAGCAATGCGCGCGACGAACGATAGATGCGAGTCATGGAACGATCACCGCCTTGATCACGGTTCGATTCTCCACTGCGGCAAGCGCCTCGTTCGCCTGATCGATTCCGAATTTCGCAGTGATCGAATCCGCCCACGGCAGCGCGCTCCCCTGCTGCGCGAGAATCTGCACCGCGCGATGCACGTGCGAATAGTCGCAGCCCCAGCAGCCGCGGATCTCCGCGTGCTTCTTGTTGATCTGCGTATGCGGATTGATCGAGACGTCGCCGTGGTTCGTGTACTGGCCGGCGATCACCACGCGCCCGCCGTCACGAACCAAATCGAGCGCCTGCGGCACCGCCCGAGGATCGCCCGCCGCTTCGATCACCACGTCAACGCCGTGACCGCCTGTGATCGCGCGAACCTGAGCGGCACGGTCCTCCGGCGGCACGTCGAGATCGATGGTGTGCGATGCGCCCATGCGCTTCGCGAACTCCAGCCTCGATGCGGGCGCGCCGATCGCGATCACGGGATGCGCGCCGGCGAGCGCGGCGAGCGCGAGCGCGGCCTGCCCCACCGGTCCGGC
This sequence comes from Gemmatimonadota bacterium, assembly GCA_025362095.1. Lineage (GTDB taxonomy): Bacteria > Gemmatimonadota > Gemmatimonadetes > Gemmatimonadales > Gemmatimonadaceae > Fen-1231. The sequence continues at coordinate 2,362 of JANYIJ010000113.1, forward strand.
TCCGAGCACCGCTACCGACGATCCAAGCCGCACATCGCCGCGCTCCACCGCATGCACAGCTGTCACGAGACCGCATCCGCCGGCGATGAACGAAATCGGATCGACGCTTTTCGGGATCCGCAACAGCTTCACGCCGGGCTTCATCCAGATGTGATCGGCCCACCCGCCGAGCGGGCCATCATTCACGCCGTATGAGATTCCGTAGACTCTTCGCGACGGGCACCGCGTGGTTTGTTTCGTGACCAGACATTCGTAACAGCGGCCGCACGTTTCGTGCACGTCGAGAAACGTCACGAGATCTCCCTCGTGAAACGGCTTTCCTTCGATGTCGGTTACCGTGCCGCGAATTTCCGCGAGGTGGCCGATGCTCACGTGGCCCGGCACGATCGGATACGGCACGCCGGCAAGTTTTCCGTGGTGCAGGTGCACGTCTGTGCCGCAGACTTCCGAATACAGCGTCTTCAGCATCGCGGCGCCCGGCTCGAGCGTGGGCCACGGAAGCTCGCGCACTTCGATCGGTTTGCGCGGCGCCACCATCACCGCCGCGCGAATGGTTTTCGGCATTTCCAAATAAAAGAAAAAGAAAACAAAACGACTTGCCGCAGGTTAACGCAGGTTTCACGCAGATCAACCAGCGCGTTTCCGCGGAAACCTGCGGCTAAATGTAGTTGTCGCTATTTGAGGCCGAACGCGACGAGTTTCGAATTTGCACCACCTCCTGTTGCGATGACGATGTACTGCTTGCCATCGCGCGCCCGATACGTCATCGGGTTTGAATACGCGATTTGCCCGAGATCATACTGCCACACGGTGCTGCCGTCTTTCGCGTCGATCGCATAGAGCACGCTCCCGCCACCCGTAGCGAACACGAGCCCGCCCTTCGTGACCATCGCGCCGGGCGAGCCGCTCACGCCGAGCTTCTCTGGAAGAGCGACGCCTTTCAGCGCCGGATGATTTCTGATCTCGGGCGAATCACCGAACGGAATCGACCACTTCGTCTCGCCGGTGTTCAGGTCGATCGCGGTGAGATTTCCGTAGGGAGGCTTCTGAATCGGAAGCGCCGGCCACGGACGCGCGCCGCCGGCACCGGGCCCGAAGCGAATGCTCAGCCCCTGCCTCCCGAGATTCAGCATGTACGGCGAGTCCACGGTGTCGCTCGGCGCGTCGTGCTTCTCGATGATCATGAACGCCGGCGAGTTCGAGGACTTCACGTAGGCCCAGCCGGTTTCTGGATCCACAGCGGCGCCGCCCCACCCGGCGCCGCCGATCACACCGGGCGCGACAATGGTTCCCTGCATCGACGGCGGCGTGAACAGCGGTCCGAGTTTGTACTTCGAAAGTTCGTCCACCGCCATCTTTTTCAGCTCTGGCGTGAGGTCCATCGCGTCGTCGAGCGTGAAGCCCTGCTTTGCAAACGCCGCCGGCTTCGTCGGAAACGGCTGCGTCGGCCAGCTCGCCTCACCCGGCACCTCGCTCTGCGGCACGGCGCGCTCCTCCACCGGCCAGAGCGGTTTGCCCGTCACGCGATCGAGCACGAACAGGAATCCCTGCTTCGTCGGCGCGATGACGATATCAACTTTCCGTCCGTCATGATTCACGGTCACGAGATTCGGCGGCGCCGGCGGATCGTAATCCCAGAGCCCGTGATGCGCGGTCTGAAAATGCCACACGCGTTTTCCGGTGCGCGCATCGAGACACAGAATCGTCTCACCGAACAAATTCGCGCCCTTCCGCTCGCCGCCGTACCAGTCGTCGCTCGGCGTTCCGACCGGGAGATAGACGTAGCCTCGCGCGGAGTCGACCGTGAACGGCGCCCACGCGTTGGTGTGTCCCATGTATTTCCACGCGCCGTCCTGCCATGTGTCGTTGCCGACTTCGCCCGGCTCCGGCACGGTCTTGAATCGCCACACGCGTTTTCCCGTGCGCACATCGAACGCCTGAATGTCGCCCGGCGGATCGCCGTGATACACGAGGCGGTCGCCGACTCCGTTGCCGAGAATCACCAGATTGCCCCACACCACCGGCGGCGACGTGTTCGTGTAGTGCTCCTTTCGAACCGGCCGCGAGAGGTTCTGCGTAACATCGACCTCGCCGTGCGCGCCGAACGAGTCGATCTGTTTCCCCGTCGCTGCGTCGAGCGCGATCAGGCGCCAGCGCGAGTTCATGAAGACGCGGCGCTGTTTGCCGTCCGTCCACGTTGCGACGCCGCGGTGCACGAATCCCGTTCCGTTGCTCGGCTGGCCGTACGTCTTCCACGGCTGCGCATCGTACGCCCAGTATTCGCGTCCGCTGGTCGCGTCGAGCGCGATCACACGATTGAACGGCGTCGAGAAGAACAGCGTGTCGTGAATCGCGAGCGGCGTGACCTGAAACTGCCCCGGGCGCGCGGCTTTCTGACCTTCACTCGCGGGGATAGCCGACTCGTGCGCCTCCCACGTAAATGCGATCGCGAGCTTCGCGACATTCGAGCGATTCACATCCGCGAGCGGCGAATACTTCAGCCCGCCGGCGTCGTTGCCGTAGGTGGGCCAGTCGATGGATTTCTGCGCGTGCGCGGACGCACTGATCGCCACGACGCAAAGCAATTGCCGGTGAAGTCTCATCGCGGTTTTTGGGTAGGATTGGGAGTCTTAAGGCGTTGCCGTTGCCGTTGCAGTGCCGTTACTTCGCGAGCTTCTCGAGAAAAAGCTTGCGCGCCTTGGAGACTTTCGGCGCGATGACGACAGAACAATACGGGTTCTGCGGATTCAGCGCGAAGTAATTGTTGTGATACTTCTCGGCAGGCCAGAACTTTTCGAGCGGCGCCACCTCGGTGACGATCGGGTCGTCCCATACTCTTGCGGCGCCGAATTCGGCGATCGTTTCCCTTGCGAGCCGTTCCTGTTCCGGCGTCTCATAGAACACCGCAGAGCGATACTGCGTGCCGACGTCGCCGCCCTGTCGATTCAGCGTAGTGGGGTCGTGAATCGTGAAGAACACGTCGAGCAGTTCTTTGAACGTCACGATCTCCGGATCGAACGAGACCTGCACGACTTCGGCATGACCCGTCGCGCCGCTGCACACCTGCTCGTACGACGGGTTCGGCCGTTTCCCGCCTGCATATCCGCTCTGCACGCCGGTGACGCCTTTGAGCTCGAGATAGACCGCCTCGAGGCACCAGAAGCATCCGCCCGCCAGCGACGCACGTTCCGTGGCGCTCACTCGGATTTTCCCGCGAAGAGCTGGAGGAAATCTTTGTAACCCTCATCCTCGAGCTGCGCTTTCGGAATGAAGCGCAGCGACGCGGAGTTGATGCAGTAGCGCAATCCGCCCGGTCCCGGTCCATCCGGGAAAACGTGCCCGAGATGCGAATCGCCTTTTGCGGAGCGCGCCTCGACGCGGCGCATGCCGTACGTGCTGTCCGAATGTTCAACGACATTTTCCTTCACGATCGGCTGCACGAAGCTGGGCCAGCCCGTGCCGGAATCGAACTTGTCCGTCGAGGAAAAAAGTGGCTCGCCGGAAACGATGTCGACGTAAATGCCGTCTTCGTGATGATTCCAGAATTCATTCTGGAACGGCGGCTCGGTGGCGCTGCACTGCGTGACTTCGTATTGCTGCGGCGTGAGCTTCGCCTTCAGCTCCGAATTTTCTGGCTTCTTGACCGACACGGAAATACCTCTCGAAATGTCAGCGCGGCTTGGGCCGCGCTATGGAACGATAATACTCCTCGACGTAAGCGCGAAATTCCACCGGCACATCGCCGGTGCGGCCGGAGAGCACCTGGCCGTTGTCCTTTCCTTCGATCGCGCGGCGCAGCGCGAACTCGTACGCCTTGAGGCCGTCGATCACCTGCGTGCGCAGTTCACCGCCGGTCTTCGCGTCCGCGAGGTTTTCCTGATTCCCGGCAGCGC
>JANYIJ010000116.1 GCA_025362095.1 Gemmatimonadota bacterium
GCATCGCCCACGGCGCTCATCATCACGATGCAGACGCGATTCATGGGGACGCGCGTCATGCAGCCGCGCCGTCCGCGGCGCGCATGCGGGCCACCTGCGTCGACGTCAGATCGACGCCATAGCCGACGCGCTGCTTGCGCATAGAGCGCAACAGCCGCTGCACGTTCGCGCCGGCCGCGGCCGCGCCGAACGTCACGCGATCCACGTCGAGCACCGCTGCTTCGCCGCTGTCAGTGATCAGCACGTTGCGCATGTTCAGGTCGGGGTGCGTGGCGCCAGCGCGATGCAACGACTCCAGCAATCGCGCGATCGCCTTGACCAGCACCTGCCGCGAATCGTCGGTCCGAGCGGCGCGCCACGCCTCGGGGAGCGGTATGCCCCGCAGCAATCGTGTCGCAACATCAGCGCGTACGAGCGGGCCAAACGCCGGATACACAGCGTATGCGAGCACTTCGGGCGTCCTCACGCCCACCGCTGCGAGCCGCAGCGCGGCAGCGAGTTCGCGCGGCGCGCGCGTCGGTGCGAGAAATAAATCTCCCGTGACCGCCGCGAAGAATCCGCCATGGTGCGAATGCCGAACCACGGTTTCAACTCCGCTCGGCAGCATCGTTGCCCATGCGGTCGCACGACCCTTCATGGGCACCGCGCTTGGCTGGCGTGACGCCCATTCATGCAGCGACACACCGTTCATCGAGGATTCGATCGCGAGCCGGACTTCCTGCAGCGCGACGACCTGCGCCCGCCCTACGAGAAACGACTCGTACCCCGGCGGAGCAGGGTGCTCGCTCACCGCACCACGGTGTAGACCTTCACCGGCTGGCTCTTGTTCTTGAGCTCCATCGGCGGCATCGGCTTCATGCGCGGTGGCGTCTTGAGCGCAACTTTGAAATCCTCGCTGAGGAGAATTTCTCCGGGCCCCGCGGCGCCACATAGGCGGCTCGCGGTGTTTACGGTGTCGCCGATCACGGTATACTCGATACGGCGCTCGCTCCCGATATTTCCCGCGAATGCCTCGCCGAAGTTCAGCCCGATTCCGATTTGCAGCGTGGGCCGTCCGGCCGCGGTCCAGCGCTCGTTGAGCTGGTCGAGCGCGACCATCATGTCGAGCGCGGATTCCATCGCGCGATCTACGTCGTCACTCTCGCCGAGCGGCGCGCCCCACTGCGCCATGACGGCATCGCCGATGAACTTGTCGAGCGTGCCGCCGTGACGGAACACGCACTCCACCATCTCGGTGAAATACTCCGTGAGCAGTTTCGCCATCGCGTCGGGATCCATCGTCTCCGATAGGGCGGTGAAGCCGCGAATATCGGAGAAGAGCACCGCCACCGGCCGTTTGTCGCCACCGAGCTTCACGGCGTCTGCGCTATTCGCGATTCGCGCGGCGAGGTGCGGTGTGAAGAAGCGCTCGAAATTGCTGCGCACGAGCGCCTCTCGGCGGATGCGCTCGCCGAACTGTCCATTCTCAATTGCAACAGCCGCGATGCCCGCGAACGCGATCAGAAAGTCGAGATCCGCCTCGCCGAATCTGTGAGTGCTCTGAAAATTGTCCACGTAGAGCACGCCAAGCACTTTATTCTCAGAGCCGATCAGCGGCGCGCAGAGCGCGGAACGGACGCGCTGCATGAGAATCGACTGGCCGGTGAAGCGCTGGTCTTCGCCGGCGTTGTCGGAGAGCACGGCGACTTTGTCGTCGACTGCCATGCGCGCGATCGACTGCGGCACGGCCTGCGGCGCGTCGGCGCCGCGTTTGTCGCGCGAGATTTTCGTGTTGAGCTGCCCGTCGCCGTCGACGAGAAGAATCGCGCAGCGATCGGCTTCGAGAATTTGAAATGCGTAGTCGGTGACTTTCCGCAGCAGCGCCTCGACATCAGTCGCGCGCGTGAGCCCCTTGGAAACTTCGAGAAGAATCTGCAGTTTCTGCCGGTCTTTCTCCGCGGGATCCGCGTCGCCGGCCATGACGGCCTTGATGCTGCCGCTGTGCCGCCCGAGCGCGGCGACGTCGCTCGCCGCCGACGGAACCTGCCGCACGATCGTCGCGCCGGCCTTCGGCCCCGCAGATTCAGGCGCGCGCACGGTCGGTTCCGCCTCTGCCACGACAACCGGCGCGAGTTCCTCCAGGCGGAAGGCGACTTTTCCAAACGTGAGCGTGTCGCCCGGCACCACGAAGTAACTGTCGACTTTCACGCCATTGACGAACGTGCCGTTGCTGGAACCCATGTCCTTCACCTGCACGCCGTTCTGCGCGACGGTCATTTCTGCGTGGCGGCGCGATACCGTTGCATCGACTACGGCGCAGTCGGAGTTCACCGCGCGGCCCACGACCATCGTCGCGCCGGGGCGCAGCTCGAAGTTGTACTCGTTCTCGATTCCGGCGAGCTGGAAGGGCATTGCCCTAAATATGGGTCGGTGACGGGGGATGGGCGAGGATGAGGAGTGAGAGATAGCGAGGATGATGGGGAGGGCGAGGTCTTGGGTCTGTGTCTTTCGGTCTGGAGTCTGTTAACCCGTCGTCGTCGGTTCACAGCTCACAACGGCGTACGACGTGTTTACAGACTCCAGACTTCAAGACACAGACTCAAGACTTTCCTTTCCCCGAGGAGCGCACGCGTCCAATCGCGGTGAGCATAGCGCGAGCCTTGTTCTCCGTTTCGTCCCACTCGCTGGCCGGCACAGAATCCGCAACAATTCCCGCGCCGCACTGCACGCTCGCCTCGCCCCCCGCGATCACGCAGGTGCGGATCGTGATCGCCAGATCCATGCGACGATCGCCGTACGCGATGTAGCCCACCGCGCCCGAATAGGGTCCGCGGCGCTCCGGCTCGAGCTCATCGATGATTTCCATCGCCCGGACTTTCGGCGCGCCGGTCATGGTGCCCGCGGGGAACGTCGCGCGGAACACATCGAGTGTCGAACGGCCCGCAGCGAGCCTCCCCTCCACCTGACTCACGATGTGCATCACGTGTGAGAAGCGCTCGATCGCCATCAGCTCGGTGACCTTCACCGATCCATACTCTGACACGCGGCCCACATCGTTGCGACCGAGGTCCACGAGCATCACGTGCTCGGCGCGCTCCTTCTCATCCGCAATGAGCTCCGCCGCGTTCGCCTCATCTGCGGCAGGAGTTTTTCCGCGCGGCCGCGTGCCCGCAATCGGTCGCACGATGACCGCGTCGTCCGCCACGCGCACGTGCAGCTCCGGCGAACTCCCCACGAGCTCCACGCCGTCGAGCACGAGGTGGTACATGTACGGCGACGGGTTCAGCGCGCGAATGGCGCGATAGAGCGAAGTCCCGTCGAAATCGTGCGGCACCACGATGCGTCTCGCGAGAAGCGCCTGAAAGCAGTCGCCGGCAACGATGTATTCCTTGATCCGGTCGACATCCGCGAGAAACTTCGCACGCTCGTAGGTCGAACGTCCCTGCGCGGGTTCCGCGTTGGGATCCAGACGCAGCGGCGCGAGCGACGGTCCGGTGCGGAGCCGCTCGATCACCGCGTCGATCTCCGCGTGCGCCTTCGCCGTGAGCTCGCGCATGTCGGGCTCGCTCGCGCCGCGCGGAACGCGCATCGCGTTTACCACCCGCGCCTGCGCGCGGAGGTTGTCGATGATCACCACCACGCTCGTGAACACAAACAGCGCGTCCGGCGCTTTCACACCCAGTGGCGGCGCATGCGGCAGTTTCTCGATGTACCGAACCGCGTCGTAGGAAAAATATCCGACGGCTCCGCCCCAGAACGCGCCGAGCTCCGGCGCCGGCGCGGGCTCGAACGCCGTCACAAGCGCGCGCAGGTCGGCGAACGGATCCTCCGGGCGCCGATCCCCGTGCCAGCCGCGATCAGGTGTCCAGTCTTGGATCACACCATCCGCTAATTTCCACGCCGCCCGAGGGTCAGCGCCGAGGAATGTGTAGCGCGCCCAGCGATCGCCTCCTGCCGGAGCGGACTCAAGTAGAAAGGCAAACTCTGCACTCAGCAATTGCCGTGCGCTTCCGCGCAGCCGCGCGAACGCCGCGACCGGTGTGTCGGTATCAAGAAGTATGTCTTTCCAAACCGGAACCAGCGTCCCCGTTGCCCCGCTCGTAGCGTCCGATGATCTTCCGTTCATGCGTCCCCTGTTAGCGGCGAAGCTCGCACTCGCCGGTGTTTTCGCGGCGTGCGCGGCCGGTGTACCTGTCGCAGCTCGTGCGCAGCAGTGGAACGACGCGCGAACGATGAGCCTGGTGGACATCGCGATCGCGCGGCGCGCCGCCCAACTGGCCGACACTGGTCTCGCCACCTATCACGCCACCGCGCACGGATCGCTGACCTTTCTCGCCCAGCTGGGAGAGGGGTTCCCCGATCCGCCAAAAGTGGTGCGCACGGACGAGCTCGCCGTGGAAGTCTATTGGCGGGCGCCGAACGAGAGCAAGCAGCGAATCGTGGGCCGCCGCGACACGCTGCTGCTTCCCACCGACATCGCGTATCATCGCGACCATCTCGCGATCGTTCAGAACAACTTTCCGTCGATCATCCGGCTGGGCGACGGCGACGAAGTTCGCGACGTGCCGCACCCGCTCTCCGGCGCCGGCCGAGCGCTGTACGATTTCGCCGTTACGGATTCGCTCACGATCCGGACGAATGACCGCACGTTCGATGTCGTGCAGGTGAGCGTGCGCCCGAAGGACGTCACGCAGCCGCGCGCGGTGGGCGCGGTGTACCTCGACCGGGCGAACGGCAGCGTGGTGCGCATGACGTTCAGTTTCACGCGCGCGGCGCTGAAGGACGAAATGTTGGAGGACGTCTCGATCATTCTCGAGAACGGACTCGTGGACGCGCGCTACTGGCTGCCACGCAGGCAGGAGATCGAGATCCGCAGAAGCGGCAGCTGGATGCAGTTTCCAGCGCGCGGGATCATTCGCGGACGCTGGGAGATTTGCTGCGTGCAGGTCAACGCCGCTCTCACCACCCCGCTGTTTCAGGGACCGGAGATCGTTTCTCTCCCCGACGCCCAGTTGCGCGCGTATCCGTTCAAAGGATCCGTGATCGATGCGATCCCCGGCGACGTTCGGCTGAGCGAGAACGACGACGTGCGGCGCGTGCAGGAGAATGCCCGCGCGCTCGTGCGGGCCGACGCGCTCGCGCGGGTCCAGCGCACCGCGCTCGTGATTCCTGCGGCGAGCGATTTGGTGCGGATGAATCGTGTGGAAGGGCTCGCGTTCGGCGCGGGAGTCTCGCGCAGCCTGGGCAACGGTTTCGTTGCGGCGGCGCGCGCGCGATTTGGCACGGCAGACCACGCGTTCAAGGAATCGGCGTCGGTCGCGTGGCGGCGTGCGAGCGGAGCGGGGGTCGAACTCTCCGTGCACGACGATTTCCGCTCTGCAGGAGATGTGCAGGAGGTGAGCGGACTCAGAAATTCGATTGGCGCGCAGGAGTTCGGCAACGATCTCACCAGCGAGTATCGCTCGCGCGGGCTCGCGCTCACGCTGGATGCGGGCGAGGCGTTCGGCGCGCGCTGGAGCCTGTCGCTTTCGCGTGACCAGCAGTCGCCGCTCGCGGTGCACGCGAAGCCGGTGACCGGCGCTTTCCAGCCGGCGTTCGCCGCGGACTCGCTCACCGCGTGGAGCGCGAAGCTCAGCGCGTTCCACGCGCGCGGGGAGGCGCCCTTCGGCTCAACGCTGCAGTTACGGGGGACGTTCGAGGCTTCACGCGCGCACTTCGATGCAAGCGCACACGCAGGCGACACGCGCTGGACCGGCCGCGCAGCGGTCGACGCGCAGATCGAGCGGCCCTTCGGAGAAGGCCGCCTCGTGCTCGGCACAACCGCGTCTGCCGTGCTGGGCGCTGGAGCGCCGGCGCAGAATCTGGTGTACTTCGGCGGCCCCATCTCGGGTTCGGGTTACGACTATCACCAGTTTTCGGGAGACGCCGGGTTGAGCCAGCTCGTGGAATGGCGGCACCCGACGTGGGCGCTGCCGCTCCCCCTGGGGCGCTTTGGATCGATGCGGATGCCGGTCACTCTGGCGCCGTTCGTGCAGGCGGTCTGGATTAATTCCGGACAGCAGACGGGGCCAAATTCCGCCGGCTGGCACGAGTCCGCCGGCCTCGGAATTCTCACGCTGTTTGATGCGATCCGGTTCGACGTCGCGCGCGGCTTTCGCGACGGGCGCTGGACGTTCGCCGTGGATTTCACGCGGGAGTTCTGGCGTATTCTTTAGCGCCTCTGCCCGTCGGTGGCGCCCCGCTGGACGGGGTGTAGTATTAACAGGTTACTGAGGTATCAGGCGCAGTTTCGGCGCCATTTTTAAGTTTTTAGAGGAGTAAATGGGGACAGGGGCGCGACAAGCGCGTGACGAATGGGTGCTGGCGACGCTCGAGGGTCTGATGACCCCCGACCACTTCGTGCAGCTGAAGGCCACCCCCGAGAATAGTTACTGGGAGGCAGCCACTCGCCGCGGCTGGGCAAAAGATGACGAGATCCTTTCAGCGCTTGCAAAGCGCTTCAGGATGAAGGTCGCGAATCTCTCGCTTGTCTCGCAGCAGGCCAAGGAGCTCGTCCCCGAGCAGCTCGTGCGCAAGTATCGCGTGCTGCCGCTCCAGATCTCCGATTCGATTCTCGACATCGCGACCGCCGATCCGCACGATCTCGACTGCGAGCGCACGCTCGCGTTCGCGCTCGGCCGCACGGTGCGCATGTCGCTCGCGTCGCCGACGAAGATTCTCGAGCGCCTCGACGAAGTGTACCGTCCCGAAAACGTCATCGAGAAAATTCTCGAGGGCGTCACCGGCAACTACGATATCGAATCGATTTCGGAGTCGGTGGACGAGGCGGAGCTCGAGCTCGGACAGGGCCGCGCGACGGAACGGCCGGTCATCCAGCTTGTCGACCGGATTGTGGCTGAAGGCATTCAGTCGCGCGCGTCGGACATCCACCTGGAGCCCGAAGAAGGCGGCGTCGCCGTGCGCTATCGCATCGACGGCGTGCTGCGGCAGGTGATGGTGCTGCCGAAGGCCGCGGGCATACCGCTCGTGTCGCGCGTGAAGATCATGGCACAGCTCGATATCGCCGACCGCCTGCGCCCGCAGGACGGACGAGCGCGCGTCGCCGTCAGCGGCAACCGCGTCGACTTGCGAGTCTCGACGCTGCCAGCGTCGCATGGCGAGAAAGTCGTCATTCGTATTCTCGACCAGCGCGCGACGGTGCTGTCGCTGGACGGGCTCGGCATGAATCCCGACGAGTACGAGCGCATCATGACGCTGCTGGGGTCGCGTGAGGGAATCATTCTGGTCACGGGGCCGACCGGTTCGGGCAAGACGACGACGCTCTACTCGATGCTGCGCACGATTCAGGCGCGCGGCGTGAACATCGTGACCGTCGAAGACCCGGTCGAGTATCGCCTCCAGGGAATCGTGCAGGTGCAGGTGAACGAGAAGGCTGGGCTCACGTTCCCGGCGGCGCTGCGCTCGATTCTGCGACAGGACCCCGACGTAATTCTCGTCGGCGAGGTGCGCGACAAAGAAACGGCAATGATCGCCGTGCAGGCCTCGCTCACGGGCCACATGGTGCTCACCACGCTGCACACGATCGACGCAGCGAGCTCGGTGACGCGCCTCATGGACATCGGCATCGAGAGCTACAAGATCGCTGCGGCCATCAAGGGCGTCGTCGCGCAGCGGCTGCTGCGCAGGCTCTGCCCGCATTGCCGCGAACTCGCCGTTGAGGCGATGCCGGACCGTCTCAAGAAATGGTTCCCCGATGGCTCGACCGTGTATCGCCCGGTGGGCTGCAGCGAGTGCTCCACCACGGGATACCGCGGCCGTCTCGCGGCGATGGAGGTGCTGATTTCGAGTCCCGAGATCGAGCGTCGCATCGCGGCGAACGAGTCATCGGACCGGATCGCAGAAGGCGCGCGCGAGGCCGGCATGCGCGGCCTCTGGGAATCCGGCGTGCAGCATGTCAAGAACGGCATCACGAGCATCGACGAACTGCTGCGCGTGCTGGAGGCGCCGGTCGAGCAGCAACAGGCGCCGTCGGTGCCGCAGCTGCGCGCGAGCACGTCCACGCGCGCGAGCGGCACGGCGGGAGTGGTGGACGCGCCGCCCGAGAACGGCAGGCGCAAGCCCGCGACGCCTCGTTCTTCGGCGACGATCGAAGCCGACATTCTTCCGCCGCCCGAAAAGGGGCGCGTGCAGACGCTGCACTCCAAGGCGCCGTCGATGTTCACCGGCGAGTCGTTTCAGCTGGTGGACGAGGCGAACGCGAACGCGAACGGCCAGTCGCGAAAAGTTTTGCTCGTAGAAGACGAAGATGCGCTGCGCCGCGTGCTGAAAGATCTGCTTGAACGCGAGGGCTTCACCGTGTTCGAGGCCGCCGACGGCGTGAAGGCGCTCGACGAAATCGATCGCGCGAATCCCGATATCGTGGTGCTCGACCTCAACCTGCCGCGCCTCGATGGCTACGGCGTGCTGAGCCATCTGCGCGCGCGGCCGGCGACGGTGGACCTGCCGGTGATTGTGCTCACCGCGAAGGGCGATGAGGACAGCGAGGTGCGGGTGTTCGAGTACGGCGCGAGCGATTACCTCACGAAGCCGTTCCGCCCGCGGGCGCTCTCCGCGCGGCTGCATTCGCTGCTCACACGCACGAAAGAGGCGTGACCGAAGTCCGCGTCGGCGTGGTCGACGTATGCGTGATTCGAGCGGCGGGTCGTGGGTGGAAGGTCCTGACCCTGCGACGCGCGAGTGGGAGGAGCCCAGGAAGCTGGGAGCTGGTTCATGGGCACATAGAGAAGGACGAGTTGCCGGCGGCTGCGGCGAGGCGCGAGCTGCGTGAGGAATCCGGGTTCAGCACGAACCGGCTCTACTCGATCACGGCGAACTCATTTTATCTGCTCAAGACTGACACGGTGATGGTCTCGCTGGTGTTTGCGGCGATCGTGGAGTCGGAGCAGGTGACGCTGGGGCCAGAGCACGACAAGTACGAGTGGCTGTCGGTTGCGGCGGCGCAGAAGCGGCTGACCTGGCCGCGAGATGCGGAATCCGTTCGGCACGCGGTGCGGCTGCTCAAGAGCGGAAACGCCGGGCCCGTTGAAGACGTGCTTCGAGCGGAAAACTGAAACAACGAGTTGAAACGTTAACCACTAACTGTTGGTTGGTTAACCAAGGTGTGAGAATTCGTAAGGGCCGCAGCACCAAACTTTCGGTGCGCGGCCCCTACGAATTAGCAGACCTTAGTTAACCAACCAACAGTTAGTAGTTAACAGTTCGACTCGCAGTTCAGCTCTTCTCTCCCCGCTCATGGCTCGTACTCAACCGGTCCGGCGTCGTGCTCGGCGCATTCGGCTTGACCCGCACCGATTTTGCCGGGATCCCGACGTTCACATGGTGCGGCCGCACATCCTTGGTCGCGACGGCCATTGCGCCGACCATGCTATCGAGCCCGACCTTCACGCCCGCAAATACTGTCGCGTGATACGTGATGCGCACTCCGTCTTCGAGGACGGTCGTCGCGTTGGTCACGTCTTTTTGGTCGACGATGCTGTGCGTGTGGCTGTAGATGTTCGCGTAATCACTGATGGACACTTTGTTGCCGATCTTGATTCCGCCGCGATCGTCGAGCAGCACGTGCCGGTGCACCACGACATCATCACCGCAATCGATGTTGTAGCCGTATGAGAACTCCACGTTCTGAAACGCCTTGAAGTTCTCGCCGCACTTCTTGAAAATGTGCGGCGCCAGCAACCGCCTGAAGCGCACGCCGAGCTCCACATTCTGTCCGCCAGCGGCGAGGCGGTCGAATGAATACCAAAGCCAGAGCAGCGGCTTCACGCGCTGGAATTTTTCGTCGTCAACATCGGCGTAGTACTCGGGCTCGAGCGTGATGTGGTGCGGGTCGAGCGCCGAAAGCGCGAGGCGCGTGCCGATCGGCAGCTTGGGATCGAGTACCGCCGTCTCGTAGTGAGCGACGAATTGCGGATACGCGATCTCGCACAGCACTTCGCGACAGAAGCGCGATTTATCCAGCTTCTTGTTCTTCAGCGCCGCGCCGATGCGCTCCAGCCAGTCGTCGTGCAGGGCGGGAAGGGGACGCAGGCTTTTCTTGAGTGGCCGATGGACCATGGGAATCCTGCCGGTGGGTTGCTGGTTGGATCGATTACGGTTTTGCCGCAGACGCGCGCGACCATACGAGCGAGCGCTCGCGCTCGATGATCGGCAGCATGTTGTCGCCCCACACGGTGCTCTGCTGGCCGAGTGCGGTGACCGTGAGCGGCTGATTCAGGTTGATTTGTGGGTCGAAGGCGTAGATGGCCGATTGCTGGCCGCGCTGCGCCACGCGACCGTCGCCGAATCCAGGTGTGATTGGCAGGGCGTCGGCTGGCCGGAAATCCTGTCCCACGCTGCGAATCAGAAGGTCGAACGCGTCGAATCGTGCGTCGCCCTGCTGCACGTTGAAGAACGTCACGTACCAGGCCTGCACGCCCGCGAGGCCGGTGCGGGTGCGCAACGCCTCGAATGCCGACTTCTTGCTCTCGCGCAGCGCGTGGAGCGTGCGATAAGAGTCCGGCGCGAGCGTGCGAATCACGCTCTCCTCGAGAGGAATCGCGCTCACAGTCAGGCCGTTCACCTGAACGCGGATGGCGATCTGATCCTGGCG
>JANYIJ010000136.1 GCA_025362095.1 Gemmatimonadota bacterium
GTAGGCTCCGGCGCGGGCGGCGGCATGGCCGCGTACGCGCTCACCCAAGCGGGCGCGCGCGTCGTGATGCTGGAAGCAGGCGGGGAATGGTATGCGTCGAAAGACACCAAGATGATGGTGCCCTCGTACGCGTCACCGCGACGCGGCGCTTCCAATCGCAATCGCCCGTTCGGGGAATTCGATGCATGTGACGGCGGCTGGGACATCGAAGGCGAGCCGTACACCGTGGCCGCCGGACAGCGCTTCCTCTGGTGGCGCGGACGCATGCTTGGCGGACGCACCAATCACTGGGGCAGGATCTCGCTCCGCTTCGGCCCCGACGACTTCAAGGGGAAGACCAAGGACGGCCTGGGCGACGATTGGCCCATCTCGTACGACGACATCGCGCCGTACTACGACAAAGTCGATCGCTATGTCGGAATTTTCGGTTCGAAAGAAGGGCTGCGCAATCATCCCGACGGAGAGTTTCTCCCGGCGCCGCGCCCGCGCTGCCGAGAACTGCTTGTGAAGGAAGCGTCCGACAAACTGAACATCACCTGCATTCCGTCGCGCCTGTCGATTCTCACGAAGCCGGTCAACGGCCGCGCGGCCTGCCACTACTGCGGACAGTGCAACCGCGGTTGCGCGTCGAACTCGAATTTCACTTCACCGAACGTCCTGATCTATCCCGCTATGAAAACGGGAAAGCTCACGATCATGACGAACGCGATGGTGCGCGAGGTGACGACGAACGCTCAGGGGCTTGCCACCGGTGTGAGCTACGTCGACAAGCAAAGCGGCGAAGACCGGCACGTCGATGCGAAGGTCGTGGTGCTCGCCGCGAGCGCATGTGAAACCGCGCGCATCATGCTCAACTCAAAATCGAGCGCACACCCGAACGGACTCTCCAACTCCAGCGGCGTGATCGGCCGTTACATCACCGACACCACCGGCGCGAGCGTAGGCGGATTCATTCCGAAGATGGTCGATCAGCCCGCGCACAACTGCGACGGTGTCGGCGGCCTGCACGTGTACATGCCGTGGTGGATCGACAATAAGAAGCTCGATTTTCCGCGCGGTTATCACATCGAGGTATGGGGCGGTCGGGGTGTTCCCAGCAGCGGCTTCATGGGCGGAATTCATCGGCTCCCGGGCGGCGGCGGCTACGGAAAGGATTTGAAGAAGGACTATCGCCACTACTACGGCACGTCCATCGGATTCGACGGCCGCGGCGAGATGATCCCGAACGACAAATCATTCTGTGAGATCGATCCTGAGAAGAAAGATCGTTACGGGATTCCCGTGCTGCGCTTCCACTGGGAGTGGAGCGACCACGAGATCAATCAGGTGAAGCACATGCAGGAGACCTTCCGCGCGCTGATCGTGCAGATGGGCGGGACGCCGAACGGCACGATGCCCGGCAAGGAGCGCGGCTACGGAATTTCCAACGGCGGCTCGATCATTCACGAAGTGGGCGGCGTGCGCATGGGCGCCGACTCGAAGACTTCGGCGCTCAACGCGGACTGTCAGGCTCACGAGTGCAAGAACTTGTTCGTGACCGACGGCGCGCCGTTCGTGGGTCAGGCCGACAAGAATCCGACGTGGACGATTCTCGCGCTCGCATGGCGAACCTCGGAAGGAATCGCGCGCAAAATGAAGGAGGGATCGCTGTGAAGACGACAGACGGCGGACGACGGACGGCGGCTGGGACGGCGGACGGCGGTGGTATTTCGCGACGGGACGTGATTAAGGCCGCGCTCGTTGCGCCGCTGGCATTCGTGCCGTTCGCTGACGCTGACGCCGAGTCTGCGGCGCACCACGCGATGGACGCACTGCAGGGGCAGGCCAAGGGCGTCGCTTACGTTCCCAAATACTTCCACGCCGACGAGTGGAAGCAGATGCGGGTGCTGGTCGATCTGATCATTCCGAAAGACGAACACTCCGGAAGCGCAACTGAAGCGGGCGTGCCAGAGTTCATGGACTTCATCTGCATTGAGTATCCGAACTATCAGACGTGGGTTCGCGATGCGCTGCGCTGGCTCGACGGTTTCGCGTACGATCTGCATCACAAGAACTTCGTGAACTGCTCCGATGCCGAACGTCGCGCGATGCTCGATCAAATCGCCTGGCCGGCGAAGGCGAAGCCGGAGCTGCGTGCAGGAGTGCAGTACTTCAACCAGCTGCGCGATTTCACGGCGAGCGGGTTCTACTCGAGTCAGTTGGGGGTGAAGGACATCGGGTACGTGGGGAATACGGCCCTCGCCGAGTGGCATGGGTGCCCAAAGCCGGCGCTCGATCATCTCGGAGTGAAGTACACGTGATGCGTCGCGCGATCTTGTCGTTGTTGCTCGCGTCGAGTGCAGCGGCGGCGCAGCGTCCGACTCTCGCAGCAGCCGTCCGTCAGTTTGTCAGCGTCGACACCACGATCGTCGCCCTCACCCATGTGCGAGTGATCGACGGCACTGGCGCGGCGCCCCGTGAAAACCAAACGCTGATCATCCGCGACGGCGCAATCGCCGCGCTCGGCGACGACGGCAAGATCGCGATCCCCGCAGGCGCACTCGTGATCGACGAGACCGGAAAGTCCGTGATTCCGGGAATGGTTCAGGTGCACGAGCATCTGTTCTATCCCACGGGTCCGGGCATGTATGGCAATCTGGCCGAGAGTTTTACGCGACTGTATCTGGCTGGCGGCGTGACGTCGATGCGCACCGGTGGCAATATGAACGGGTATGGTGACATAGCGATCGCCCGTTCTATTGAGGCAGGCAATCGCGCCGGCCCATGGATTGACGCAACGGCGCCGTACTTCGAAGGGCCTGGGTTGAATCTGATTCAGGTGCGCGAGCTGAAGGACGCAGCCGACGCCACTCGAATGGCGACCTTTTGGGCCGACGAGGGTGCGACGTCGTTCAAGACGTACATGCACATCACCCGGGTGGAACTTGCCGCGGTCATCAAGGTTGCTCACAGCCGCGGCATCAAAGTCACCGGCCATCTCTGCTCGGTCACGTTTCACGAGGCAGCCGAGCTCGGAATCGACAATCTCGAGCACGGATTTTTTCCGGCTACCGATTTTGTTGCCGATAAGAAACTGGATGAGTGCCCCGGCCAAGGGAAAGGGCAGGCGAGCATCGCCGCGCTGGATCCGGGAAGTGAACAATTGCGAGTGCTGATCGCAGAGCTGGTAAAGCGGAAAGTGGCGCTCACCTCCACGCTCACGGTGTTCGAGACCTCGACTCCGGGGCGGCCGTTGCCGCGCTGCCTCGACTATCTCACGCCGCAGCTGAAGGAGCAGTTCGAGCAACGGTACGCAATGACGCAGCGCAACGCGGCCTCGGCGCTCTTTCCAAAGGCGCGCGCGATGGAGATGGCGTTCGTGAAGGCGGGCGGCACGCTCCTGGTCGGCACGGATCCCACGGGTGGCGGCGGCCTGGTACCCGGCTGCTCGGATCAGCGCGCGATTGAACTGCTCGTCGAGAGCGGGCTCACGCCGCTCGAGGCGATTAAGGTTGGCACGATGAACGGCGCAACTTTTCTCGGCCGGGCTTCCAAGGTCGGCTCGATCGCCATCGGCAAGCAGGCCGATCTCGTGGTGCTGAACGGGAATCCCGCCGCGCGCATTGCGGATCTCGAGAATGTCGAGATCGTATTCAAGCAGGGCATCGGTTACGATCCCGCGAAGCTGATCAACTCGGTGAAGGGAAAAGTCGGGCTCTTCTAACTTTCAAAAATGTCCAAACGACTTGGGGTGGGATTCGTCGGCTCGGGATTCAACACGCGTTTTCATATTCTCGGCTGGAACGGCGTACGCGACGCCGACGTGCTCGGCGTGTGGAGTCCGAACGAGAAGAACGCGGCGTCGGCTGCGAAACTCGCGCGAGATACCGGTGTTGGCGCGGCGAAGGCGTATCGTTCGATCAGCGCGATGGTGGCCGATCCGAACATCGACGCCATCTGGGTGTGCGGCCCGAATCATTCGCGCATCGCGAACTTCGAGGAAATTATTCGCGCTGCGAAGACTCGAACGAGGCCGCTGAAAGGCATCGCGTGCGAGAAGCCGCTCGGTCGCACCGTCGCCGAGGCGAAGCAGATCATCAAGCTCGTGAAGAGCATCCGCGTTCCAACAGGCGACCTGGAGAACCAGCTCGTCGCGCCGCACATCGAGGCGGGGAAGAAGTTGCTGTGGGCGCGCGGCGTCGCGACCACGGGGCGTCCGTATCTCGCGCGCGCCGCCGAGGAGCACAGCGGCCCGCACGCGCCCTGGTTCTGGAACGGCGTGATGCAGGGCGGTGGCGTGCTCAACGACATGCTCTGCCACTCGGCGCTCGTCGTGCGGCATCTTCTCACGAAGCCGGGCGAGCCGCTCAGCACGGTGAAACCCGTGCGCATCACGGGGCACATTGCCTCGCTCAAGTGGTCCCGGCCGGCCTATGCCAAGAAACTCAAGACCACCATGCAAGCCGATTACGCCAAAGCACCGTCGGAAGATTTCGCGAGCGCGATGATCGAATTCGAAACGCCCGACGGCACGATTGCGATTGGCGAAGCGACCACTAGCTGGAGTTTTGTGGGCGCTGGGCTTCGGCTCTCCGCAGAGTTGCTCGGCCCGGAGTATTCCATGAAGTGGAATTCCCTGGACAGCGGCCTGCAACTCTTCTTCAGCCGCGAGGTCACGGGACGCGCCGGTGAAGATCTGGTGGAGAAACAAAATGCCGAACAGGGCGTGATGCCGGTGGTGCCGGAGGAGTACCTCGCATACGGTTATACCAATGAGGATCGACACTTCGTCCGTGCGTTTCTCGGTGAGGAGAAGGCGCTGCTCACGTTCGACGATGGATTGGAAGTTGTGAAGATTCTGATGGCTGCGTATCAAAGCGCGGAGCAGGGCAAGACGCTCGCATTCCCACCGAAAGGGCTCGACGCGTTCGTGCCGCAGGTGGCGAAAGGAACGTGGAAGCCAAGGCAATGAGCAACGAGTGAGGGGACCATGGGCATAGGACGAAAACTTCTTCTCGCCGCGGCCAAGAGCGAGTTCCTGGCCAAGCAGGCCACCAATCGCTCCTTCTCCAAGAAGGCCGTAAAAAAGTTCATGCCCGGCGAGGCGCCGGAGGATGCGCTGAACGCGGGCGCGGAGCTCTCGCGCGAGGGACGCGGCACGATCTTCACACAGCTTGGCGAGAATCTCACGCGGCTCGACGAAGCCGAAGCGGTGCGCGATCACTACCTGGGCATGTTTGACAAGATCCGCGAGCGCGGGATTCCCGGGCACGTTTCCGTGAAGCCCACGCAGCTCGGGCTCGATCTCTCGCGCGACGCGTGTGAGTCACATCTGCGGCAGCTCGCGGCGAAAGCCGAGTCCACGGCCTCGCTGCTCTGGATCGACATGGAAGATTCGAGCTACGTGGATCGCACGCTCCAGCTTTATGAGGAGCTCAAAAAAGTGTACCCGAACACCGGCATCGCGATTCAGGCGTACCTGAAGCGCTCGCCGAATGACATTTCGCGGCTGATGCCGCTCAAACCGAT
Source organism: Gemmatimonadota bacterium (assembly GCA_025362095.1). GTDB lineage: Bacteria > Gemmatimonadota > Gemmatimonadetes > Gemmatimonadales > Gemmatimonadaceae > Fen-1231. The sequence continues at coordinate 5,509 of JANYIJ010000136.1, forward strand.
CATTCGATTGGTGAAGGGCGCGTACGCGGAGCCGCCGCACATCGCGTTCGCGGAGAAGCGCGACACGGACTTCGCGTACTTCGATATCTCGGTGAAAATGCTCGAGGCCGCGGCCAAGGGTGACTGTCTGCCGATCTTCGGCACGCACGACATTCCGATGGTCGAACGACTCGTTGCGCGCGCAAAGGAGCTCGGCGTGGCGGATGGCAAGTATGAGATCCATATGCTCTATGGCATTCGTGAGTCGGATCAGCGGCGGCTGAGGAGCGAAGGTCGCGTGATGAAGACGCTGATCAGCTACGGGAGCTCGTGGTACAAGTGGTATATGCGGCGGCTCGCTGAGCGGCCGGCCAACGTCTGGTTCGTGGTAAGGTCGATACTGCCGGGATGAAGTGGTTGGGCGATCACACGACCTTACATACTGGCGACCGGCCTTGCGATAGGCGCATTCGCGATCGGCGTCTCCTCGTACGGATTCAGATTATTCCGCGCGTGATCGGCCGCGAGCGCGGAATCACCATCGTTCCAGGATGCGGACAGGCGCCTGCTGTATCTCGACAATTGCCGCACGTGCCACGGGGCGACGGGCATGCCATCTGGCGAAAACAAGGAGAAGTACCCCAAGATCAAGGCGCTGAATGATTCGTCGTTCCTCGCACATCTTACGGACGACTCGCTAATGACGGTGCTCAAGAAGGGCAAAGGCAAGGACATGAACTGGTGGGCTGACAAGCTCTCTCCAGCGGAGATGGCGGCGGTCATCAAGTACGTGCGCACGCTGACTGGGAAGCAGGGCTAGCCGACGCCGCGTCCCATGATCCTGCTCTTGGCCATACTCACCCTCGCGACTGCGCAAGTACCGGTCGCCGGATCGCCGTCACAACGTGTCGGCGATCCGCATTCCCTCGCGGTGGTGGCGAGCGACTCCGTCGCCGTCGCTGCGGCGGTCGAGAACTTTCATCGTGCGCTGCACGCCGCGGACTCGGCGGCCGCCCTGGCGTTCCTCTCGAGCGACGTCCAGATCGCCGAATCCGGCGACATAGAAACGCTAGCCAGTTATCGCGCGCACCATCTCTCCGCCGACATCGCATACACGCGGGAAGTGCCCGGCACGCGACGGATAGTTCAACTCACTGTCGCCGGCGATATCGCGTGGGTCACGTCCGCGAGCGAGGCGCATGGCACGTACAAGGGCCGCGCGGTCAACTCGGTCGGCGCCGAGACGATGGTGCTCACGAGATCGGGATCGGACCGGTCCCGCTGGATTATCCGCGCCATTCACTGGTCGTCTCGCCGCGGACTCTGAAGCGTTGTGATGGTTCTATGAGCGCGCGATCGCCCTCACACGGCCATCGCACGGCACGCCGCGGCGCACCGGCGGCACGATTCGGCGCAAGTCTTACAGTGACCCATCTCGTGAGCGCCACATTCTTTTGCGCACCAATCGCAGACATCCGCGCACAGCGCGCAGAGCTGCTTGGCGAATGGACTGTGGCGGGCAATCGCGTCGCAGCACAGCCGGCATATCGCCGCGCACTCGATGCAACACGACGGGCACGCATTGTTGCTCGCCTTGCCTGACATGTGCGCGAAGCAATGGCCGCAGTCTGTTGCGCACTCATTGCACGCGGCGATGCAGTCCTTTTCACTCTGGCTCAGCTGTGCGCTCATGATGGCGTTCCTCTGGTTGATCCCGCGAGATAGTCCTGGCCACTACTGGTCGTTTTAAGGTTCCTCACGCGGCCGCCAATCCATATCCGGCCTGAATGATGACCGAGCGAATCGCGTCAGCCGTTGTTGCGGCTGGGTCGTAGCTGACCGTCGCGGAACCGACTTTCACTTGTGCGTCCGTCACGCCGGGTGATTGTGCAAGCGCGTTGCGAACGTTGTTCACGCAGCCGCCGCAACTCATGCCGGTAATCGGAATCGTGAGACTCTTCATTGTGAACTCCAGTCCATACACAGATGTAGCGCGCGCGCGTGGTCGTCACTATCGCTCGAATGTGCTAGGCGCTCGCACCATTGGACCGTCCAATCCGACGCTCCTTTACCAGCGAATAGATCGCCGGGATCACGAGTAATGTGAGGATGGTGCTGCTCACCATGCCGCCAATCATCGGAGCCGCAATTCGTTTCATCACGCTCGCGCCCGTGCCGTTGGACCACATGATCGGCAGCAGCCCCGCCATGATCGCCGTGACCGTCATGATCTTCGGCCGCACCCGATCCACGGCGCCTTCCATCACCGCGTCATACAGATCGCGCAGCGTGGGCCGATAGCCTTCGCGCGCCCGCGCCCGCCACGCATGATCGAGATAGATGAGCATCACGACGCCCGTTTCCGCTGCGACGCCGGCGAGCGCAACGAATCCGATCGCCACCGCAACCGACCAGTTGTAGCCGAGCGCCCAAATGAACCAGAGCCCGCCAACGATCGCGAAGGGCAGCGAGAGCATCACGATCAACGTCTCGCTCACCCGTTTGAAATTGAAATACAGGAGAAGGAAAATGATCGCGAGCGTGGTAGGGATCACGACTTTCATCGTCGCTTTCGCGCGCAGCATGTATTCGTACTGACCGCTCCACACGATGCTATAGCCCGCCGGCAGCACGACCGACTTTGCGACTGCAGCCTGCGCTTCGTTCACGTAGCTGCCGATATCGCGCCCGACAACATCGACGTACACCCACGCCGTCGGCTGCGCTGCTTCTGTTCGCACGACCATCGGCCCTGCCACGGCTTTAATGGTCGCGAGCTGGCCGAGCGGCACCTGAGTCACGCCGCCCATCGATGCGGCTGCGCCACCGCCAGAGCCCATTCCCGCCGCCGCGTTTGACGCCCCGCCGGCCGTTGCGACCGGAACGAGAACCGACGCGAGTTTCTCTGGCGTATCGCGCAGCTCCTGCGGATAGCGCACGCGGACGCCGTAGCGCTCGCGCCCCTCGATCGTCTGGGTGACGACCATTCCGCCGATCGCCGTGGCGATCACTGTTTGCACCTCTCCTACATTCAGCCCGTATCGAGCCGCTGCGGCCCGGTCGATGTCGATGTCCAAGTAGTAGCCGGAAACCGCGCGCTCGGCGAACGCGCTCCGCGTCCCCGGCACCTGCTGCACCACGCGCTCGATCTCACGTCCCACGCGCTCAAGCGTGGCGAGGTCGGGGCCGAATACTTTGATCCCGACCGGCGTGCGAATGCCCGTCGCGAGCATATCAATGCGCGCCTTGATCGGCATTGTCCACGCATTCGTCACGCCGGGAAGACGGACGGCCGAATCCATCTGCGTGATCAGGCGATCGTACGTCATCCCCGCGCGCCATGCGTTCTCCGGCTTCAACGTGATCGTCGTTTCGAACATGTCGAGCCCCGCCGGATCTGTGGCGGTGGTCGCACGACCCGCCTTTCCCCACACATGATCCACCTCTGGAAATGACTTGAGAATTCGGTCCTGCGTCTGCAGGATTTCGCGCGCCCGCGCCACGCTCACGCCCGGGAGCGTCGTCGGCATGAAGAGAATCGTCCCCTCTTCCAGCGGCGGCATGAACTCGCTCCCGATACTCGCCCACGGAATCCACGTCAGTACGACCGCTGCGAGCGCCGCACCGATCGCACCCCAGCGATGTCGCAGCACAAACGTGATCATCGGCCGGTACGCGCGAATCAACGCCCGATTGATTGGATTCGCGCGCTCGCGATACAACCGCCCGCGAATGAACAATCCCATCGTTACCGGCACGAGCGTCACCGAGAGCAGGCTTGCCGCCGCCATCGAGAAGGTCTTCGTGAACGCGAGCGGCTTGAACAGCCGTCCCTCCTGTCCCTCCAGTGTGAACACCGGAAGGAACGCGACGGTGATGATCAACAGCGAGAAGAACAGCGCCGGTCCCACTTCCTGCGCCGATTCCACCACGACGCGCCAGCGTTCGGCGGCGGAGAGCACGGCGGTGTCCATCCGCGACGAAGGCGGCGTGCCCGCCGGTTCCTTCGCGACGATCGCGCGCTCCAGATGTTTGTGCATGTTCTCAATCATCACGATCGCGGCGTCGATCATCGCACCGATCGCGATCGCGATGCCACCGAGCGACATGATGTCGGCCCCCACCGGCACGAATCGCATCGCAATGAATGCCATCAGAATTCCAACCGGCAGCGTGAGGATCGCGACCAGCGCCGAGCTGGCGTGCAGCAGGAACACGATGCACACGATCGCGACGATGATGCTCTCCTCGACGAGCTTGCTTTTCAGCGTGGAGATGGCGCGTTCGATGAGGCTGCTGCGATCGTACACCGGGCGAAGCACCACGCCGGGCGGCAAACTCGGCTGTATCTCCGCCAAGCGCGCCTTCACGTTTTTGATGGTGGTCAGCGCGTTCTGACCGAAGCGCATGACGACGATGCCGCCGACGGCGTCGCCGCGCCCGTCGTACTCTGCCACGCCGCGCCGCACGGCGGGACCCACATAGACGCGACCCAGCTCGGCCACGCGAATCGGCGTTCCTGATGAGGTCGCGCCGACGACGATGTTCTCGATATCCGCGAGCGATTTTATATACCCGAGCCCCCGCACCATGTACTCGCGCTCGGAGAGCTCCATCACCATGCCGCCGACATCTGCGTTCGCATTCTGGATGGCCGACATGACACGCGTGACGGGAATGCGATACGCTTGCAGCTTGGTCGGATCGAGATCCACTTGGTACTGCTTTTCGTAGCCGCCGATGGATCCCACTTCGGCAACGCCGGGCACCGAGATCAGATAGTGATGCACGTACCAGTCCTGCACGCCACGAAGATCGGCCAGCGAGAGTCGACCGGTGGTGTCTTCGAGTGCGTATTGATAGACCCAGCCGAGGCCGGTCGCATCGGGGCCAAGCGTTGGCACCACCGATTTTGGGAGCTGCCCCGCGATGCCGTTGAGATATTCGAGCACGCGGCTGCGCGCCCAGTAGAGATCGGTTCCGTCTTCAAAAATGATGTACACGAACGATATGCCGAAGAACGAGTAGCCCCGCACCGCGCGCGCGCCCGGCACCTTCAGCATTCCCGCAGCAATCGGATATGTGACTTGATCCTCCACGATGCGCGGCGCTTGATCGTTGTACTCCGCTTGCACGATGACTTGCACGTCGCTGAGATCGGGGAGCGCCTCCAGCGGCGTGCGCTTGAGAGCCCAGACGCCGCCAGCGATCGCCCCGACCATTAACAGCAGGACGATCAGTTTCTCCGACACCGACCACGCGATAACTCTTTTCAGCATGACGGCCTCAAGGTTTCTTGGTGGGCTTGGCCATCCCGGGCATATCCGCCATCGAATCGGGCTGTTTCGTCGGTGCCTGCGCCGAGGGTTTTGGAGCGCTCACATCCATACCCGGCATGTTCGCCATCCCGCCGAGCGCGGAGCCGAGGTTCGATTCCGCATCGATGAGAAATGTTGCCGATGAGACAACCGTTTCGCCGGACGTGAGCCCTCGGAGTATTTCCACGCGGTCGTTGGTGTTGCCGCCCAACTCGACGACGCGCGGCGTGAGCGTCCCGTCTGTGCTTTTCACGAACACCAGTGTTCTGGTTCCAGTGGCGAGCACTGCAGAGCGCGGCACGCTGAGCACGTCACGCCGCGCCTCGCCGCGGATCTGGATCGTGGCATACATCCCCGGCTTCAACACCAGATCGGCGTTCGACAGCGCCACGCGAACCTTTGTCGTGCGCGTTTCCGCAGAGATGGTGGGTGAGATGTACACGATCCGCCCCTCACGCGGTCTTCCGGGCATGACGGCAAACTCGGCGCTCACCGTTTCGCCGAGCTTCACCGCCGAGAGATCGCGCTCAAACACCTCGCCCTCGAGCCACACCTCACGCAGATCCGCGATCTGATAGACCGCCTCGCCAGCCATGATGCGCTGGCCTGCCGACACATTCTTTTGAACGACCACACCCCGGAGCGGCGATCTCAACGTGAGCGTCTTTTGCACCTGTCCGGTGCGCTCGACGCGGGCGATATCTTCGTCGGGTACGTCCCAATACGAGAGCCGGCGACGCGCGCTGGAAAGCAATGACTCGGCGTTTCGCACTGCCTCCGGGCTGCCGGACCCCACATTGGCCGAGAGTTGCTTCGCGAGGAGCAGCTCCTCCTGCGCAGTCACCAGCATCGGGGAATAGATGCGCAGCAGCGAATCGTTCACCTCCACTGGCTGTCCGGTGAATGCCACAAACAGCTGTTCTACGTAGCCGTCCACTTTTGGCACGATGGTTTTCACCCGCGTCTCGTCGTAGGCGACGAGTCCGACCGTCCGCACATCCGCCGCGAGCGATCCGCGCTCGACCGTGGCGTACGTTACGCCGATGCGGTTTGCCGCTTCGGCCGTCAGCATCACGGGGCTGCCGTTCGAATCTGCGGTCTGAGTCGCGACCGCCGTGGCAGTTGCGATCTTTGCCGGACGCGTAAACCACCAGGCGGCGCCGACCGCAACGGCGACCAAGACGGCGATGACGGCGACACGGCGTGCCGTGCCGAGCGCAGTCGGTGAAGTCGATTCAAATGGCGAGCGCGTCTGGCTCTCCTCGCGGCTGCTGGATGTAGGATTGTGGTCAGTCATTTAGGTGGTTCTCCTGCCGGGCGCGCCGGCTGAGCGGTGTTCGCGTCCACGAGTGCGCGGCCGGTGAGCATCTCGAGTTCGGCCCACGCCTTTCCTTCGTCGGCCTCGAGCGTGAACAGCTGCTGGCGGTATTGGTTCAGCGTCATTTGCGCCTCGAGCAACGTCATGAAGTTCACGGTGCCCACGCGGTAGGAAGCGAGCGATGAAGTGACGGTTGCTTCCGCCTGCGGCAGCACGGAGGTACGGTAGAGCGCGGCAAGGCGCCGCGCTCGCACCAGGCTCGCATACGACTCGCCGACGGCGCCGCGCGTTTCAGCGCGCATCGCCGCGAGGTCGGCTATGGCCATCGCGCGCATTGCGTTCGCTTCCTCGCGCATCTGGAGTTGGCGGCTCTTCGCGTAAATCGGCAGTGATGCCGCAACCATCAGGCTTCCCATGCGCTGGGCTCCGTTGGGTCCGGGCTGCTGCCCGTATTGCACGCCCAGCTGAAAGTCTGGCCAGATCTCACGTTGGGCCAGTTGTGCCGCAGCGTCGGCAACTTCAATATCCTGCGCGCCGGCACGAAGCATCGGCCGGCTCTGCTCAGCGAGCCGAGCAAGTGAATCGAGCGGTGGAAGCGCGGAAGGGAAGCGTGGAAGTCTCGGCGCGCCAACCAACGCTTCGATCGGCTGCGATTCCAGTGCGTTCAGCCGTGCAGTCATCGTTGTGCGCATCGACTCCATGCGGACGATGTCTTCCTGCATGCGCGCGAGTTCGACGTTCGCGCGCAGCACGTCAGCCTGCCTGCCATCGCCGACCTCGTACATCTTGGTCGCGATCGCGGTGATGTCCTGGAGAATTCGCCGAGTTTCGCGCGCAACTCCGACAGTGCCATCGGCGGCGTACAGGTCATAGAACGCCATCGCGGCGCGCTGTCGCAGTTCGAGCGATACGTCCGCAACTCGCGTCGCCGCGGCGTCAGCCTTCGCCGTTTCGGCGACCCCCGCGAGCCGCAGCTTGCCGGCCACCGGCACCATCTGCATGAGTTGCAACTGCGTCATGCCGATTGCATCCATCGGACGAAGGCTGGGGAGTTCGTAGTTCATCCAGCCGAGTTGCAGCTGCGGGTCCGGCAGCCGCGTGACGCTAGGTATTCGCGCCCGTGCCGCGCGAGCCGTGGCGCGAGCCGCATCTATTCGCGGATTCGCGCGCTCGACAGCAGCGAGCACCGTGCCCAGCAACACGGTCGTTCGCTCTGCCGCGCTCGGCGTCGGTGCTTGCGCCGCGCCACGAGCCGCAAATGCGAAGAAGCCAATTCCAGCGAGGAGACGCGCGACGGTCCGCGAACGCATCGGTGCCGCGTCACTGAATTTCTCGAGATACACTTTTTCCTCCAGAACCTGATTGAGTGGCACCCGATGAGATCGGGGGCCGCTCGAGCGCACGTCGGCGTCGAGCTACGCGGCCATCAGGCCGCGCGAGCAATCAGATCAGGCTCGCGGCGGAGGAACTTCTGGAGCGGCGTCCTGCGAGAGAAAATTTTCACTCGGGACTGCAATTGGCCTTGGCCGCACGGGCTGCAGCGCGACTGCAAAGCTTCCCATGACCGGAACTGCCAGTGTACATCCAGCGGCCACGCAACAACTGCTGCCCAGCTCCGTGTCTTCGCAGCTGCCACTGGGCTTCGGCGCCTTGACTGGTGTTTGCGCGCCGAGCGCCGAACCGTGATGGTCATGGGCCACTGAGCCGGCGCCGGCGACCGCATGCAGCGCACCAACTCCCTCGCACGCGACCCACGCCGGCGCGATCGTCTGATGCGCCAGAAGCACAGACACGACAACGGCCGCCCCGCGGCGAAGCGCGCGGAACGAACCACTCAGTCGGATCGGCACTCGGGCCGTTCGCAACGGCAACTCCTGTTGATCTGGACAGGCGGAAGTTGCCGCGACGACAACAAGACTCCCATCAGGGAATCGCCCATAATCCTGACGGGGATTCCCCCACACACCGGAAATTGCGAGGATCACCGTATCCGTGCGTCGTTGACACTGAACACCATCGTTGCGAAGTACGCCTCCCAGTGCTCGGGCATTCCCGTCATCGCAGCCGCGTACAGCACCCGCACGTTCCACAGCCCCGGCTCGCCGATCGAAAGTTTTGCGACGCCATTCGACGCGGTCACGATCGATTGGTCGGGTCGCGCCGTCATCGTCGCGCGCGACGCCGAGTCGGCCATGATTGCACCGGCCGGTGCAGATCCCGCCCGCAAGTGGACATTGCCGACCGCCTTCCCGTGGAACAGCAGACGCACGCTCAGCGTGTCGCCGACCCGCAAACGCGCCGGATCCTGGAGTGGGACGATCTCAAGGGAATGGCCAAGCACTTTATCAAACGCGCGCGGGCCGCTCGTGCCGATCTCGACGACCATCTTCGCGTATTTTGCGCTCACCTGCGTGACGCTGTCCATTTTGGGAAACGCGCCCTCGTGGTCATAACGCTCTGCCAGCTCTGGTGCGCCCTCAATTGCGAGGTAACGCTTGAGACGCTCCGGTGTCGTGCGCGCGGTGCGGGACGTGAGCGCGACTGCGACAATATTCTGACCAGCTTTTGCCGGCGCGTGCTTGAGGACAAGCGATTTTCCGGTGACGGAAAGATCAGTGATGCGTTCGTCGCCCGACGCGCTGACGATCCGCGCTTCGGCGACCTGCGAAGGTTGCGTCGCACCGTCGCTCGTGGGGAACTTCGTGCCGGATTGCCCGAGTACTTCGAGCGAACTGCCCGGTGCAAACGTGAGGCCGTTTGGCACGAGCCAGAAATCGTGCGCCAACAGAACGCTGCCGGCGAGAAACGTAGCCGCCAACGCAGTTGCCATGCGGGTGCCGAGTCGGTGCGTGGAAGTGTTGGTAGTCATTTGTGTTCCTCCGTAGGGGAAGTGTGGGGCGTCATCGGGCGACTGCGGCTGAGGTGGTCATCAGCGCACCCATGGAACTCATTCCTTGCATCCCGGTCATGCCGCCGTCGCGCGAGGCGATTGGGCGAAGGCGCAGGAACACGAAGAGACTGAGCGGCGTGCGACTGCCATAGGCGCTCTCCAACGATGGCGGCACAATATTCAGCGTGCCCATCGCGCCGAGGCCCAGCGTGGTCGCGCGCAGCGGAAGAATCTCCCGGATGTACCCGAGTGCGACCGCGCCCACGTTGAACGACTGCGTCGGTGCGAAGTTGTCAGGCGCAGCGACCAGCACGAGATCATCCGCGCTCTTTTGCACGAGTTCGACACGACCGAACACCGTGTTCAAGCGATCGAGCACCGCCTCGCTCTCGATGAGCCCGCTATGCGAGAGGCCCGGACGGTCGGAATGCATGTTCGCACCCCAGACGAACGTGGTCGCGAGCTGACCGTCCTCACCGAACTTTTTACCATACATGGCGGACCCCGTGACGCGATGCTCCGAGACGTTCGGGGTCAATGCATCAGGACTCTTGATGTAACCGTATCCGCCGTTCAGCGCCCAGTGTGTGTTTGGATTGTACGAGACGCGGCCCGAGTACGAATCCAGTTTGATCGGATCGAGATCCCACCGGTTCTGATTGGGATCGCGTCCGTTGAATACAGATCCTTCCACGCGCACACTTTGCGTGAAGAGTCCGGCGGTGAGCACACCGAACGCAATGTGCGTGGCGTCCTGCCAATGGTGACCGATCGGCGCGGTTGGAATGTCCATCGCCGACGGACGGTGCATGAATGCAACCGGGCCGAGCGCCGGCTCACCGGACGGGGCCGCATAAAGAGTGAGGCCGATACGGCTCGTGACGGGGCGATCATACATCGCGCCCAATTCCATAAACAGGTCGTGCGGATGCTGACGATCGTGGAACGGCACACCATTGTACGCCTCGCCCGTCTGCAGCAGCAGCGGATAGCCGCGGGGAGAGACGCCGAGCGCGTCGAGGCTGAGCATCGTCCGCACCTGGAACCGTCCGCTCGCCAGTTCGTGTGTAGCCATCAGCATGCCCCAGTTGAGCGAGCCGAACTGAGAGCCGCCGCGTGGGCCCCTCTGCGTCTCGTATTGGCCGAATACGAAGCCATGCAGCATGAAGTTCCATGCACCCGAGTTGAATCGACGAGATGGCAGTGACACACCATCTGGAATCCATGTTGTTCCCGAACCCAGGCGATCCATCGACACGCCGAGTGGGTCCGGCACCATCGACATTGCCATGCCCGCCATCGGCGTCGTATCGCGGGGCATTGTTTTCTGCGAGGTCGCGGATGCGGGGATGACACTGAGAGTGAAGAGTACGAACAGCGCCCGTTCGAGCGCGGCCGCATGGCGCACGGCGGCGCGAGAATACGAGTACGGTGAATGCAGTGGCATGAATGTCCCAAGAGAAGGCCGCGACGGAAGTCCGCGGGCAGATGCCTGCGAGCCACGCGTCAATTCGGCTCGGTGCTTCATTCGCACGCGAGCGGCTCACGAACGCCAGGTTGTGAGGGCCTACGCCTTCGGAGGTGGAGTCGCGGGTGCGACCATTTCGGAGCGCGGCATCTCGCTCACGTTCTGCAGAATTTCGCCGCGTTGAATCGCCGGCAGTCCTGCTGTTGACGCAGTCACCGAAAATGTCGAGCTGCACGACGCAAGCGCGCGGCAACAGTCAGGCTGAATCGGCGTCTCGCATTGATGGCTGGTGGCCTTCTCGCCGACCGCACTATCCGGGGACATCATCGTATCCATCTCTGCTGACCCGGAGGCAGTCGCCATGCCGCCGGCCATGTCGTGCGCGCCTCCCGCATGCGTCGCGCACGCGCCATCGCTCGCGACGACACTCAGATGAATCATGCACGCGGCGGTCAGCACGCCAGTGAAGCGGCGAAGCAACATGGTCGAACGATAGGAACGCCGCTCTGCTTTTGCAAGTGACCGCGCGGATCGGCGCGCCGGATCGTCCCTCAATCGTGCGATGGTCACGAATGACGGTGGCGCACATCATTCTCGCATTCGCCAATTCGAGGTGCGTACGATGCAAGGCAATTTGCGCTGGGGTTCCGACATGATGGGCGGCTACGGCATTTTGCCCATCGTAGGCCTGCTTTTGATGGTTTTGCTGGTGATCGCAATCGTTCGAGTTTCCAATAAGAAGTGATCCAAATCCAATCGACATGACTCGAAGCCGTCGTTTCCAGAAGGCTCTACTCTGCGTCGCTCTCATCGACTCAGGAACTTCAATTCTGATTCCGCGACACGTCTTCGCGCAGCAGCCGATCGCCGCGACCGGACCGATGCCCGGCATGACCGGCGTGCTCGGAATACCCGCTGATCGCAACGGCTCCGGCACGACGTGGATTCCCGATGCGGTGTCGGAGCCGATGGCGCATTTCTCTTCGGGTGGCTGGGATCTCATGTTGCACGGCTTCGCGTTCGCGCAGTTCGATGCGCAGTTCGATGCGCAGGGCGGTCCGCGCGGCGCGTCTCAGCTCGGCGTCATCGACTGGGCGATGCTGATGGCGACGCATGATTTTCTCGGCGGCCGGCTGCAGCTGCGTTCGATGCTCAGTCTCGACCGGATTGGCGTGGGGGCGTCCGGATATCCGCAGCTGCTGCAGACCGGCGAGAGCTTCAACGGCCAGCCACTGCACGACCGCCAGCATCCCCACGATTTCTTTATGGAGGTTGCCGCGCTGTACGATCGCTCGATTGCGCAGGACGTCGGCGTGGAGCTATATCTCGCGCCGTCGGGAGAGCCGGCGATCGGTCCGCCGGCGAACATGCACCGGCCGTCATCGATGGACAATCCCATGGTTCCGATCGGGCATCATTGGCAGGACGCGTCGCATGTGAGCTTCGGCGTCGCGACGGTGGGCGCGTTCACTCGCCGGTGGAAAGTCGAAGGCTCGATATTCAACGGGCGCGATCCGAATGAAGATCGCTGGAACTTCGACTTCAATCCGCTTGACTCGTATTCCGGTCGCATAACGTTTAATCCAGATTCGGCGTGGAGCCTGTCCGCTTCGTTTGGCTTCATCAAAAGTCCGGAAGCAACCGACGCTGGACACGCGATGCATCGAACCGTGATTTCTGTTCAGAACGGAGGGCGTCTCGGAACCGACGGGCAATGGGCGACGACCATGCTCTGGGGTGCGAACGCACACTCTGACCATCCCGGCCTCTCCAGCAGCGTGCTCGCAGAACTCGAGGCGATGATCGATATGAAGAACACGATTCTTGCGCGCGCCGAGTTCGTGCAGAAACCCGCGGATGATCTCGGGTTCGACATCGGGCCAGCCGGCTTCGCGCCCGGCCGGTCGTTCGACGTCGGTGCGATATCGTTCGGCTACGTCCGCGAACTGACCGAAGGTCGAGGGATGACGCTGGGCGTCGGCGCCCTGGGCACCCTGAACGTTGTCCCGTCATCGCTTGAGGCCGCTTACGGTTCCCGCCTGCCGATGGGAGCGATGGTCTTCCTTCGGCTTCGAGCCTCCGCGTCGCACGCGAGCAGCATGCCCGCGATGCCGGGGATGAAAATGAATTGACACATGCTTCGCACGACCATTCGGCGCACGGCCAGCCGCCTCAGGAGACACATCCGGCGCGGGCCGCTCCGATGACGATGGACCAGCATGCCGCACACAACATGTCCGACCCCGCTATGGGAAAGGCCATGGAACTCGACGTCCGGCGCCGCTTCTTTGTCGCGCTCGCCCTCACGGTGCCGATCGCAGTCCTCGCCGGTCACGTGCCCGGGCTCCCGATGCTCGTGGAGCCGCCGCTCTCAAGCTGGCTCGGCCTCGCCCTCGCCACACCGGTGGTGTGGTGGTGCGGATGGATGTTTCTCTCAGGAACGGTCTCAGCGCTGCGACAGCGCAAACTCGATATGTCGGTCCTCATCGCGACTGGAGTGCTCGCAGCATATCTCAGCAGCGTGTACCTGACGATCACCGGCAATCCAACGTCGTACTACGAAGCTGCGGCGATGCTGGTGACGTTCGTGCTCTTCGGGCACTGGATGGAGATGAAATCACGCCGAGGCACGTCGGATGCACTGCGCGCACTCTTCGATCTCACGCCGCCGATGGCGCGAATCGTGCGCGATGGGGCGGAGCGCGAGGTGCCGACGGCCGAAGTCAAAGTCGGAGATGTGCTGGCGGTGCGGCCCGGCGAAAAGATTCCCGTCGATGCTCGGGTCGTCGACGGTGTGACGGACGTGGATGAATCGCTGGTGACTGGTGAAAGCCTGCCGGCGCACAAGAAACCCGGCGACGATGTGGTCGGCGGTTCGATCAACGCCACCGGACCGATCCGCGCGGAGGCGACGCGTGTCGGACGTGACACCATCCTCGCGCAGATCGCGGACTTGGTCGACAAGGCGCAAAAGTCCAAGGCGCCCGGGCAGCGCATCGCGGATCGCGCTGCGGGGATACTCGTCGTAGTCGCAGTGGGTGCAGGCATCGCGACGTTCGTCGCGTGGTCTGTGATTGCGCACGCTCCGTTCATTCAATCGCTGACGTTCGCGATCTCCGCGATTGTAATCGCTTGCCCCGATGCGCTCGGACTCGCGACACCGACCGCTGTGGCGGTGGGCACCGGACTCGGAGCCCGCCACAACATTCTCATTAAAGATGCGGCGACACTCGAAGGTGTAAGCCGCATCGATACGATCGTGCTGGACAAGACCGGCACCATCACACTCGGCGCACCGCAGGTGACCGACATCGAACCAACCGCCGGTGTCGACCGATTGCGGCTGCTCACCGTGGCCGCGGCGGTCTCGGCTTCGTCCACGCATCCGCTATCGAAGGCGATAGTGCAATTCGCAGCGGCGCAACACGACATGGCAGCAGCGGCGGCGACTGACGTGACCAACGTTCCCGGACTGGGAGTGAAGGCAACGGTGGACGGTGCGCTCGCGCTCGTCGGGAACGAGGCGTTGCTTCGCGCGAACGGCGTTGATGCTGCTCCGCTTCTACCGTCCGCAGCGCGCTTCACGAGCGCAGGCGCGTCGCTCACGTTCGTCGCACACGGTGGAAAACTGCTCGGGGTGCTCGGCATCAAGGATGCGATTCGCCCAACGTCAATCGCGGCGATTACCGAGCTCAAGGCGCTCGGTGTCACACCAGTATTGTTGAGCGGCGACGCGAAGGGCACGGCAGAGCGCGTTGCACGCGATGTTGGGATCGAGCGCGTATTTGCCGAGGTTCGACCGGAACAGAAAGCCGATTACATCAAGAAACTGCAGAGCGAGGGCCACGTCACGGCGATGGTCGGCGACGGCGTGAACGACGCGCCGGCGCTCGCGCAGGCAGACATCGGGATTGCGATCGGTGCGGGGACGGACGTCGCGATTCAGGCAGCGAAGGTCGTCCTGATGAAATCGGATCCGGCCGATATTCCACGGGCGATCCGATTGAGTAAGGCGACGGTGCGCAAGATGCGACAGAATCTTGTTTGGGCGAGTGTGTACAATGTGCTCGCGATCCCGGTGGCGGCGGGCGCATTCTACGCGAGGTTCGGGTGGTCGCTTCGACCCGAAGTTTCAGCGCTGCTCATGTCCGCGTCGTCGATCATCGTGGCGTTGAATGCGGTTTCGCTGCGCCGCGCGAAAATCTAAGGAGAGAGCAGCGCATGGCGCCGCACTATTCGTAGCGCAGCGCCTCGACCGGATCGAGCCCCGCGGCGCGTCGCGCAGGCAGCACGCCGAACACGACGCCCACCGCACTCGAGAATCCGAACGCGATGATGATCGATTGCACATCGGTCATGGTCCGCCACCCCATCACGCGGCTGAACTGCTGGGCGCCGAGCATACCTGCGCCGATCCCGACCGCGCCGCCAAGCAGACAGAGCACCACCGACTCCGTGAGGAACTGCAGCAGGATATTCAGCCGCGTCGCTCCGAGCGCTTTTCGCACGCCGATCTCGCGCGTGCGCTCGGTGACGGACACCAGCATGATGTTCATGATGCCGATGCCGCCCACCAGCAGCGAGACACCTGCAATGCCGGCCAGCAGCATCGTGAACGTCGCCGTCGTCTCGCTCAGCGTGCTCAGCAACTCGGCGCGGTTGCGAATCCGGAAGTCATCAGGCGCGCCGAGCCGGGTCTTGTGCGAGCGCCGGATCGAGGCCTGAATCTCGGCCATCGCGCTGCCGAGCGAATCCTCGGTGCTCACGAGCGCCCAGATATCGTCGATCCGATCCGTGCCGATCACATTGAACCGGCTCGTCTGGAACGGAATGAGGATCTGCGAGTCGCCGTCGCCGAAGCCGGTAACGCCGTTCGATGCGAGCACACCGATCACCTTGAACGCGCGGCCGGCGATCCGAATCTGTTCGCCGACGATCCGCTCGGGACTCTCGATGTTCAGGAGCGTGAGCACCTCCGAACCAAGCACTGCGACCTTGCGGCGCCCGTCTTCCTCAGCCGCGCCAAACATGCGGCCCGCCGCGAGGTGGAATCCCCGAACCTCGAGAAAATTCGCCGCGGTGCCAGTCACCTGCACGTTGGTGTTCTGGTTCCGCCAGACAACCTGGAAGTTGCGATCCTGACACCAGTTCACGGCGACGACGTTCGGCGACCGCGCCAGGATCATATCGACGTCCTTCGTCGTGAGCTTGACCGTGGTGCTGGACTGGATGCCGCCCGTCGACACGCGCTGTGGATCGATCTGCAGCACCGTGGTGCCGAGGCGCGCGATGCGTTCCTTGATTTGCTGTTGCGCGCCGTTGCCGAGCGCGACCATCGCGATGACGGCCCCGACTCCAATCACGATGCCCAGCATCGTGAGCAGCGAACGAAGTTTGTTGACGCGGAGCGCGTCGAGGGCGACGCGCACCGTTTCTGTGATCAGCATGTCGCGTAGAACTTAGCGTCGAGCGGTGCCGCGAGCCGTCAGAGACTCCGGAGTGATGCCGGCAGACCTTGGAACGCTCTGCCGTGCACACTATGTACTCCGGTGGACGCGACGATGTTGGCGGCATTGGCTGCTGTGATCGACCCGCCCGCGATGATCCCGATCCGCTCACCCGCGCGCTCGACGAGGGACTTGATGCGCGGGGCGCCCGCGGCCGCGGTTTCCGCGCCGCCGCTCGTCAGGATATGATCGACCTGCAGTGAGACCAGCAGTTCGAGCGCCTCGTCCTGATCTCGTACTTTATCGAATGCGCGGTGGAATCCCACGCGCATCGGGCTCGCCATCGTAATGAGCTGTGACAGCGCTTCGACATCTACGTCGCCTTCGGCGGTTAGCGCGCCGATCACCACGCCGTCGACGCCCAGCTCCTTCGCAATCACGATGTCCTTGGCCATGATCAGCATTTCGTCTTCCGTGTAGACGAAATCGCCGGCGCGCGGGCGGATCAGGACGTGAACGGAAACGAGGAGTTCATCGGAACAGCGCGCGATGAGGCCTGCGCTGGGGGTCGTGCCGCCGTCGTGGAGCGGTCCGCACAGCTCGATGCGATGCACGCCCTCGGCCTGCGCCGCGAGCGCGCCGGCAAACGTGTCGACGGCCGCTTCGACGAGAACGGTCACGCCGCGCGGGCGATCACGCGGCGGCCGGCTGCCTGGCCGGCCGGAACAGCACGAGGAAAAGTGCGAGCACCGCGAGCGCCATGTACGCCGCCACGTGCCAGATCTGATACCAATCGTGCGTGACGCCGCCCGCCGCCGCCGTCGCGTAGCGATTCACGACATATCCCGAGACGTTCGCGCCGAGGAAATAGCCGAGGCCGTTGGTCACGACGTTGATGAAACCTTGAGCGGCTGCGCGAATCTTCGGGCCGGCACGCTGGTCCGTGTAAATCTGCCCGGCCACGAAGAAGAAGTCATAGCACACGCCGTGCAGCAGCAGCCCCACGATTACCAATCCGAAGCTTCCCCAATGTCCCGGCATTCCGCCGTGGCCGAACGCGAAGTAGCGAAGCGACCACGCCAGCATGCCGACGAGCATGATTCCCTTGATGCCGAAGCGCCGCAACGCGAACGGCAGCAGGAGCATGAATCCGATCTCCGACACTTGTCCAAAAGTCTGGATGAATGCCGGGTTGGGCGCCTTGATCTCGTTCAAATACGGATTCGCAAAAGCGTAGTAGAACTGGAGCGGCACGCAGAGCA
>JANYIJ010000141.1 GCA_025362095.1 Gemmatimonadota bacterium
TTCGTGGGCGTGCCGCAGATCGGCCGTCTGATCACGACGCGGGTGAAGTACAACTTCTAGACCGAGGGCCGAAGACCGAAGGCGCAGGGTGGAAAGCGGGGGCCGGGTTCGATCCGGCCCCCGCTTTCGCTTTTCGCTCCTCGGTCCTCGGTCTTCGGTCCGTTAGCTTTCAAGAATGAACGTCCTGCTCGACCCTGACGCGAAGCTCGTCATCGCGCACCGGGGCTACTCCGCCGCCAATCCTGAGAACACGCTCGTTTCGTTCGAACACGCGGTCGCGCTCAGCGCCGATGCGCTCGAGTTCGACGTGCGCGTGTCGCGCGACGGCGTAGCGGTGGTCATTCACGATCCGACCCTCGAGCGCACCACAAACGGCATCGGCGCCGTGAACGAGCTGACGATCGACGAACTGCAGCGACTCGATGCCGGGTACCGGTTCACGCGCGACGGCGGCCGCACCTTTCCGCATCGTGGACGCGGCATCACGATCCCCACCTTCGAAATGCTCCTCGCCACCTTTCATGGCGTACCGATGCTGATCGAGCTTAAGACGCCGGACGCGTCGGGCGAGGTCAAACGGCTGCTCACGGCCGCGGGCGCTGGAGGCCGGGTGCTGCTCGGATCGTTCCATCACGACGCACTCGCGCCGTTTCGCGGCTCGCCGTTTGCCCACAGCGCGTCGCGCCGCGAGCTGACCCAGCTCTACGCGCGCGCCTTGCTGCCGGGCAGCCCTTCCCGCCTTCCATTCCACGCGCTCGCGATTCCGCCCAGATTCAAGGTCATCCCTCTGCCGGTCATGCGCTTCGCGCGCATGGCTCGGCGCGCGGGACTCGCCACACACGTGTGGACAATCGACAGTCCGTCGAGGGCGCGCCGGTATTGGTCCGGCGCCGTCAACGGCATTATCACGAACGATCCGGCAACGATCCTCGCGTCGCAGGGACGCGGCACCCTCGTGTCTGCTCCACTGAAACCCGCAGCGTAAACACACACCATGGCCGAACCCGCCAAGAAAAAGAAGGTCAACTACGCGAACGCATGGGCCGAAGCCAAGGTCCTGATGTACCGCTATCGCGGCTCGCTCGCGATCGGCTTCGTGCTGATGCTGATCAGCCGGCTCGCCGGTTTCGTGCTGCCGCGCAGCACGCAGTACCTCATCGACGAAGTCATCAATAAGAACCGCCCGGACCTGCTCTTGCCCGTCGCGCTCGCCTGCGCGGGCGCGACGGTCGTTCAAGCGATCACGTCGTTCGCGAACTCGCAGGTGATCAGCGTTGCAGGCCAGCGCGCGATCACCGAGCTCCGCCGCCGCGTGGAAGAGCATGTGATGCGGCTGCCGGTCAGTTTTTTTGATTCAACCCAGAGCGGTGTCCTGGTGCAGCGCGTGATGAACGACGCCGAAGGCGTGCGCAATTTGGTGGGCACAGGAATCATCCAGCTGATCGGCGGCATGCTTACCGCCAGCGTCGCGCTCGTCTGGCTCTTTTTGGTCAACTGGAAATTGACGAGCGCCACGCTCGCGCTGCTGGCGGTGTTCGGCGGCGTGATGGCATACGCGTTCAACAGGCTGCGCCCGATCTTCCGAGAGCGGAGCAAGATCTACGCGGAGGTTTCCGGCCGCCTGGTGCAGGCGCTCGGCGGCGCGCGCGTGGTGAAGGTCTACACTGCGGAGAAGCGCGAAGAGATCGTGTTCACCAAGGGCGCGAACCGGCTGTTCAGAAATATCGCGGGCACGATCACCGGCACGTCGGCGGTGGGTGCGTTCGCGACGCTGATCGTCGGCGCGATCGGCGTGCTGATGTCGCTCGTCGGCGGGCACGAAATCATTGCCGGGCGAATGACGATCGGGCAGCTCTTCTTTTATATCATTCTCGTTGGTCTCGTGACCATGCCGGTGATCCAGATGGCGTCGATCGGCACGCAGATCACCGAGGCGTTTGCGGGACTCGACCGTATCCGCGACATCATGCAGACGCCGACGGAAGACGCGGACGATGCAAACCGTGCGCCGCTGAAGTCCGCAGACGGCGACATCGAATTCCAGGACGTCTGGTTCGAGTACCGCGAGAACATCCCCGTCATCAAGGGCGTGAACTTCGTGGCGCCGGAGGGAACGACCACGGCGCTCGTTGGATCGAGCGGATCAGGCAAGAGCACGCTGATCTCGCTGATCATGGCGTTTGCGCGTCCCCAGAAGGGGCGGATTCTCGTGAACGGCCGCGACCTCGGCAGCATGCGGCTGAAAGACTACCGCGCGCACATGGGTGTGGTGCTGCAGGACAACTTCCTGTTCGACGGCACGATCACGGACAACATCGCGTTCTCCAAGCCGGGAGCGACGCTCGACGAGATCAAGGCCGTCGCGCACGTCGCGCACTGCGACGAGTTCATCGCGGAGTTTCCGGACAAGTTCGACACGATCGTCGGCGAGCGAGGCGTGAAGCTTTCTGGCGGACAACGGCAGAGGATTGCCATTGCGAGGGCCATTCTCGCGGATCCGAAAATCCTGATTCTCGACGAGGCGACGTCGAGCCTCGATTCAGAGAGCGAGCAGGAGATTCGCGACGGCCTGCGCGCGCTGCGCAGCGGGCGCACGACGTTCGTGATCGCGCACCGGCTCTCGACGATTCAAAGCGCCGACCAGATTCTCGTGCTCGAGCACGGGGAAATTGTGGAGCGCGGCCGTCACGCGGAACTTCTCGCGCGCAACGGCCGCTACAAACAGCTCTACGACAAACAGTATCAGATCGAGCGGGATCAGTTCATTAATCCCGGCGAGGACATGACCAACCCGAAAGCGCTGTAATACTCAGGGGCTCTTCTTGCCGCTGATCTTCGAGCCGTCGCCGCCCATGCCCCATGAGCCGGTGAGATCTTCGCCGTTCACCGTCATCTCGATCCACGCCTCGCTGCCGTCGGGCGCGGTGAGCGTGATCTTGAGCACTTTGCCGGCCACGCTCACAGCGGTGATCGGCAGCGGCGGGATCCCGTCGGCGTTGATGGTGCCGGTGTAGCCGCCGCCCTCTTTCTTTTCGATGCGAGTGGTCGTCGTCATCGCGTTGCCCTGCGCGGTGAGATAGACCGTGTACGTCCCAACCGGATCGATGTCCTTGGTGGAATCTGCTTTCGCCGGCGCGGCCGGTGCCGGCTTGTCCGGAATGGCTTGTGAAGAGACGGTGCGCGGCGCCGCGCTGGCAATTGTGGCGGCGGCGGCGAGAAGAAAAATGCGTGGAGTCATGGTCGCCGATCTGGGTTGAGGTTGGGCCGTAAGTTGGCGACGGAGCGCGCCGGACGCCATCGTTGTGGCGTTCGGATTGCGAGCCCGCCGAGGGACTCTCTATAAGACAGCACCAATCGTCCGGGAGTTCAACTCCCGTTTCGAGGA
Source organism: Gemmatimonadota bacterium (assembly GCA_025362095.1). Taxonomy (GTDB): domain Bacteria; phylum Gemmatimonadota; class Gemmatimonadetes; order Gemmatimonadales; family Gemmatimonadaceae; genus Fen-1231. The sequence goes on from JANYIJ010000141.1 coordinate 3,386, forward strand.
AATCAGATGCCCTGGCCCCAACGCTACGACCCGTTCGGATCGCAGATCGTTTCGACCCTGGTCGCGCTTATCCCCGTGGTGCTGCTGCTTGGCCTGCTCGCGTCGCGGAAAGTGCGGGCGGAGTGGGCCGCTGTAGCCGGACTCCTCGCGTCGATTGGCGTGGCCGTGTTCGTGATCGGGATGCCGGCCGGGATGGCCGCGCGCGCGGCAGTCATGGGCGCGGCGTACGGGCTCTTTCCGATCGGCTGGATTCTCATGAACGTGCTCTTCCTGTATCAGCTGACGGTCGAGCAGGGTGCGTTCGAGGTGCTGCACAAGAGCATCGGCCAACTGACGTCGGACCGGCGGCTGCAGCTCGTGCTCATCGCCTTTTCATTCGGCGCATTTTTTGAGGGAGCGGCCGGATTCAGCACCCCGGTCGCGATCACGGCGGCGATGCTCATCGGACTCGGCTTCGCGCCGCTCGAGGCATCGGGGCTCTCGCTCATCGCCAACACGGCACCGGTGGCGTTCGGCGCGCTCGGGACGCCGCTCATCGCGCTGCAGGGCGTAACGCAACTCGATCTTCACGCACTCTCGGCCCAAGTCGGCCGTCAACTGCCGGTGTTCAGCGTGATGATCCCGTTTTGGCTCATCCTCGTGTACGGCGGACTGAAGCAGACGATCGAAGTCTGGCCGGCGCTGCTCGTGGCCGGCCTTTCGTTCGCGATCCCGCAGTATCTGATTTCGAATTATCACGGGCCGTGGCTCGTGGATGTCGCCTCGGCGGTGATCTCGATGGGAACGCTCGCGTTCTTTCTTCGCGTGTGGCGACCGAAGGGCTCGAGCGCCGCGCCGCGCCTTCCGTCCGACATCCCGCGATCCACCATGCTGCGCGCATGGATGCCCTGGGCGCTCCTCTGCGTGATCCTCTTCTCGTGGGGAACGCCGCAGCTAAAAAGCTGGCTCGACTCCGTTTCCGTCATCAAAGTGAGCGTTCCGGGGCTCGATGGGCTCGTGTCGCGCATGCCGCCCGTCGTGGCAGCGCCGAAACCCGAAGGCGCGGTGTTCAACTTCAACTGGCTGAGCGCGAGCGGAACCGGAATCCTCGTGACCGCGCTGCTCAGCGGCATGCTGATGGGGTGCAAACCAGCGCAGATGGCGCGCGCGTACGCGTCGACGTTCAAACGCATCATTCCCTCCCTGCTGACCATCTCCGCGATGATGGCGCTCGGATACGTAACGCGATACTCGGGCACCGACAGCATTCTCGGCCTCGCGTTCGCGCACACCGGGTTCTTCTATCCGTTCTTCGGAACGTTTCTCGGATGGCTCGGCGTCGCGCTCACCGGCTCTGACACTTCATCGAATGTCCTGTTCGGCGGACTGCAGGTGGTCACCGCTCATCAGGTGGGCGTGGATCCCACGCTGATGGCGGCAGCAAACAGCTCCGGTGGCGTGATGGGAAAGATGATCGACGCACAGAGCATCGTCGTCGCCGGCACTGCGACACACGCGCACGGCCAGGAGGGCGCAATCTTGCGCTATGTGTTCAAGCACAGCATTGCACTCGCCACGCTGGTCGCGATTTGGGTGATGCTGCAGGCGTATGTATTTTAGTCTGACATGAGTTTCACCGTCCTCGGCGCGCTGCGCGCACTCGACGAACAGCGCCACCGCGCCGAGCTCTACCGGGCGTGGAACGCCGGCGTCGACGCGGGCATGCAAACGAACGTCGTGCTCGATCAGATGGGCACGATCGCGTATCCAGCGGTGGAAGAGGCGCGCCGCTATCTCGTGATCGGCATCGGCCAGGGGAAATCGGTGACGGCGCTGGTGAAGGCGCGACCGAATCTCTTTGCGCCGTTCGACGGCGCGGTGCTCGCGGCCGGCGACGAATCAGGCACGCTCGGCCAGTCGCTCCGTTTGCTGACCGACTACTTCTCGGGTGAATTCAAGCGGGCGCTCAAGGTACGCAACGCGCTCGGCTATCCTGTTTTTCTCGGCGTCGTCGCGGCATTCGGGCTTCCGTTCGTCGCGCTGCCGAAGAGTCCGGTGAAGACCTATGTGACGTGGATAGCGGTTCTGCTCGCCGGGTTCCTGCTGATCGGCGGCGTATTTCTCTCAGTCCTCTCCTCGATTCTCCTGAATACGAACGCGCTCACCCGCGCGCGGTTCGTGCGAGTCCTCGCGTCGACGCTCGAGGCGGGCCTGCCGCTCGGACGCGCTGTGCGGCTCGCCGTGGATGCATCGGGGAACCGCGGACTCGCTGAGCACATCAAGAAACGCACGGAGCGTGAACTATCGACCACGCCGGTCGCAACGCTATTTGAGGGGTGCGAGGAGATTCCGGCGGGGCTGATGGGACAGATGATGATCGCCGATGCTACTGGGGATTATCGGGGGACGCTCACCGTTTACGCTCGGGAGTTAGAAACACGACAGAAGTGAGAGATGAGCTGGCTGTGGGCGAAATGCGGGGTGCGGAGGAGGAATGCGGAACGTCGGTACGATGCGGGGTGCGGAGGAGGAATGCGGAACGTCGGTACGATGCGGGGTGCGGAGGAGGAATGCGGATACCTCCCCTCCCATCCAGCGTACCGCATTCCTCTTCCGCACCCCGCATTTCAGTTGCCCACAACCATCAGCTACGGTTTTCCGCCCGGCTTCCACTCCGGCTTCGGCCCATCAGTGAGCAATCTGGCAGCGCGCGCGCCCGCATTCACCACTCCCGCCATGTGAACGAAATCCACATGACTGATATCATCCGATAACTGGTGATAGTCCGCGTGCATGTTGTACGAGGAAAGTGTGTGCGCCGGAATTCCGCGGCGGGCAAAGGCGATGTTATCGCTGCGCTCGAAGAAATGCTGATCGAGCCGCTTATCAGCGACGATCGGAATTCCGTTCGCCGCGAGCTGTTCGCCCATGTTGGAGCGCTCGTAGCCTGTGAGCCACGCGCGTCCGACTCCGCCCGCAAGCGAGTCCGGACGGCCGATCATCTCGATCTCGAGATTCGCCGCCATCTTGTCGAGCGGAATCGGGGGGTGAGCAATGAACCAGTTGGTGCCGAGCAGTCCGATTTCTTCACCCATGGTGGCGACGAACAGCACGGTGCGCTTCGGCTTGGGACCTTTCATCATCTGCCGCGCGATCTCTAGCACGGCGGTCACTCCAGAAGCGTCGTCGTCCGCGCCGTTGTAGATCGAGTCCCCGTTCACCGGGCGGCCGATGCCGAGGTGATCGTAATGCGCGTCGACCAGAACATACTCGGCCTTGAGCACCGGATCGGATCCGCGAATCACACCCACCACGTTGACGGTCGCAGGACGGCGCGACGCAGGGAGCGAATCCAGATCGGCGAAGCTCGCCCGCACGCGCGGACGGATTGAAATGCGCGGCGGATCGACGGGAACCGTGATGATCTTCGTCGAGTCGTTCGGGTCGCGCATGCGCCGGCTGGTCGTTCGCACCGTGTCGAGCGAGAGCGGGACACGCTGAAAGAACCCCGAGTCTCCAAGCGGCTCGAGTCCGATCTTTTTCATCTCGCCGCCGATGTACCGCGCCGCCCTCTGCGCGCCGCGCGATCCGCTCGCTCTCCCCTCCATCGAGTCATCGGCGAGCGCGGAGAGGATCCGCCGGACATCCGCTGGCGTAGTGGTCGGGCCCGGTTGGACGGGGCCAGAAGTGCCCGCGGTGAGTCCCGCCATCGCGACGAACAGCGCCAGAACTGCAAAGATTCTTTTCATCATGCATCGAATTACGCGCAGATCCTTGCCGGAATCCAATCACGGGCGCACAATGCGGCGATGCCAATGGCACCGCTGCACATTCCAGCGCTCGGCGATGCCGTCGCGACGCGGGGGAACGCGTTCTCGCGCGGATTGGCCAAGCTCGCCATGCGTCTCACCGGCTGGCGAATCGAGGGTGCGTTTCCGAACTTCCCGCAGTTCGTCGTTATCGTGGCGCCGCACACGTCGAACTGGGATTTCTTCGTGGGGGTCATGGCGATGTTCGCCCTCGGTTTTCGCGGCACCTTCATGGGCAAGCACACCGTTTTCCGCTGGCCGGTCAGCCTCGTCATGCGCTGGCTCGGCGGAATTCCGGTGGATCGCGCGAGCCCGCACAACGTGGTGCAACAGACCATCGACTACTTCCACGCTCGGCCGCAGATGGTGCTCGCGCTTTCGCCGGAGGGCACGCGCAAGAAACTCCCGGCGTGGCGCACCGGATTCTGGTACGTCGCGAAAGGCGCGGGCGTGCCGATCGTCCCCGCCGCGTTCGATTTTCCAGCCAAGCGCGTGCTGATATTTCCGCCGATGCAGCCGGGTGAGGATCTGGCCGCCGACATCGCCAAGCTGCGCACATACTACGATGCACGCATGGCGAAGCACCCCGAGCAGTATTGATGGATCTCTTCACAGCGCCCCGCCCCGATCACACCCCGCCGGAGAATCTCGACGACGCGGAGTTGGCGACGGCTATCGACTCGCTCACGCGAAAGCTCCGCTCGGTGCGCGCATCGCTGCGCACAGCCCGGCTCGCCGGCATCAGCGTGCTGGCGGTGATCCTGGCGCTCGGATTCACAATGTTGTGGGTGGGACCGGAACCATTTCTCGCTCGCATTTTCGAGAACGGCGACGCGGTCACGGTGCCCACCCTTCTGGCCTGGTGGGGCATTGTGATCAGCGCTTCGCTGTTCGTCGGGATCGTGAGTTACCGCCTGTTCGCGCACCGGATGGCGATCGTGCGCGGCTGGAAGAACAAATCGCGTGACCTGGAGCGGCGGCTCGAACACGCCGAGGGCGAAGCGCGGCGCAGGCGACCCGCGTAACTGCGCAGGGGCCCTGCCCCGAAGCTGGTGTGGCGCAATCATGGCGTGAGCGGTGAGCCACAGCCATCTTCCTCCCATATGATTGGCCCTGTCGCAAACATCCTGAACAAAGGCAGCGCCCGGCGTCCCCTGCTCATAGGGATCGTATACGGCCTGACCGTAATCGCGACGACGGGCATCATCGGTGGCACGGTGCTTGTCGCCACCCGTGAAGTGCTGCTGGGAAACGAGCGCGAATACCTGAAGACGAGCGCAAGAACCGCAGCGGCGCTCGTCGACGCGGACTTGCTCGCGACGATCACGCGGCCGGAGCAGGAGCACTCGAAAGAGTACGTCGCAGCAGTGCGACCGCTGTTCGCCTTCGACAGCACGGACAACTCAATCGTGCACGTGACCACCGGCGTGATTCGCGGCGAGACGATTCATTTTATTCTCGACGCGTCGCCGGTCGGCAGCAAAAGTCCCGACGGAGTCCCGGCTCACAAATCCTTCGGAGCCGAGGAGCCCGCGTCGCCCGAGGCGAAGCTCGCGTGGGCCGCGAAACTCGCGTACGTATCTGAGAAACCATCGACGACGCCCTGGGGCGACGGGCTCGAGGCGAGCGCGCCCGTGCTCGCGCGCGATGGTCATGTCGTCGGCGTGGTGAACCTTACGCTCAGTCTCGATCGATATCGCGCGGAGATTTCCCGGCTGGACAACACCGTGTTCATCGGCGGCGCGATCGGCATCCTGCTGGCCTGGCTGAGCGGCCTCGCCGCGTACCGCGTGGAGCGTTCGCGCCGCGCGGCGGAGGCCGAACTGACGAACGCGAAGCTCGCCGCCGAAGCGAGCGCGAGCGCCAAGGGTGAGTTTCTCGCAAACATGAGCCACGAAATCCGCACGCCGCTCCATGGGGTGCTCGGGATGAGCGAGGCGATGCTAGGCTCGGCGCACACAGAGGCGGACCGTCGTTCGCTCGAAGTGATCAACAAGTCGGCGTCATCGCTGCTCGTGATCCTCAACGACATTCTCGACTACTCCAAACTCGAAGCCGGCCGCGTCGAACTCGTCAACGCTCCGTTCGATCCGCGCGCGCTGGTGGACGACGTCGTCGATCTGTTCGCGGTGAAGGCGTCGGAACACGGGCTGGAGATTGCGGTTCGCGAAACGCTGCGCGCCGAGCGCTGGCCGGATGGTGACGCATCGCGCCTCAAGCAGGTCCTGCTGAACCTCGTGGGCAACGGCGTGAAGTTCACGTCCAAGGGCAGTGTGCGCGTCGATCTCGAGACGATCATGATCGGCCGCAAGACGATCGCGGTGCGCGTCGCCGTGCGCGACACTGGCATCGGCATCGCGCCTGCCACGCAGCAACGGCTGTTCGAGCAGTTCGAGCAGGGCGAAGCGAGCACGTCGCGCCGGTTCGGCGGCACGGGACTCGGCCTGGCGATCTCACGGCAGCTCGTGATGCTGATGGGCGGCACGCTCACGGTGAAGAGCGTCGTCGGACAAGGCTCGGAGTTCTGCGTGGATTTGCAGCTCCCGATCTCGAGCCACACGCGCGAAACGTCGCTCGCACCGCGGCTCCCAATAGGCGCGCGCGCGGTGGTGTGCTGTGCGCTGCCGCTGACTCGCGAAGCGATCGTCGAGATGCTGACGCGCGCCGGCGTGACGACGGTGCCCGCTTCATCTGAGGCTGAGGCGCTGAAGCTGCTCAAGTCGGGTGCGCGCTACGCCGCGATTTTTGCGGACGCACCGCGCGAGGACGACCCCGCCCCGTCGCCGTTCGCGAACGGAAATGTGCCGCTCATCCTCATCACGGCGCTGCACGAGCCGCTGAACAACTCCGCGCTCTCGACGCTCGGCGCCGCGGCGCAGCTGCGCCGCCCTGTGCGCGAAGATCATCTCGAGGCGATCCTCGCCGATCTCACCACGGGCCGGCTCGGATCCGTCGTCAAACCCGGAGGGGCGACGGTGGTCACGCAGACCACGCATCCTGCGTCCTCGGAACCCGCGCGCGTGCTCGTGGTGGACGATGTGGAGCTCAATCTCATGGTGGCGCGAGCCATGCTCGGCTCGCTCGGCGCGAAAGTCACGAGCGCGGCCGGCGGCGCGCTCGCGATCGCCGAACTCACGAAGACAAAGTTCGATCTCGTGCTCATGGATTGCCACATGCCGGAAATCGATGGCTACGAAGTCACGCGCCGCACCCGTCAGGGCACGGGCGTGAACTCCAAGACGCCGATCGTCGCACTCTCGGCCAGCGCTTTCGAGGAGGATCGCCAGCGCGCGCTCGAGGCGGGGATGAACGATTTCGCGCCAAAGCCGATTGAACTGAACGGCCTTCGCGCGGTGCTCCAGACTTGGATTCCCGGATTCCAGCCGTCGAGCAGCAAGAAGTCAGAATCTTCAGCGGCATAAGCACACCGGAGGAACAGATGACCCTGGACCGTCGCACTTTTCTTTCGCAGGCCGCCGCGTCCATGACGGCCTTCACCGTCGCGGGCGATGCCTCGGCGGAAATTTCCCGGCAACCGGACCAGCAGCAGCCCGCGCCGCGCGCGCTCGACGCCGCGCTGCTCGCCGCGCTCGGCGAGACGCTGCTGCCCGAGTCGCTCGGCGCGGCCGGCCGAGCGAAAGCGGTGCGCGCGTTTCGCGAGTGGATTGCCGGATACAAACCGGTGAGCGAGGAAATGCACGGCTACGGATACGCGGAGATCCGGTACACCGTGCCGGACCCGGCGCCCGGCTGGAACGCGCAGCTGCAGGGAATGGACTTGCTCGCCAAAAAACAATTCGGCACCGGTTTCGCCGCGCTGAAACCGCAGCAGCGCGATACCCTCATGAGCGCGCAGCTCTCGGGCACGCGCAACGGCAGGCTGCCGGCGAATCCGCTCACCGCACCGCACGTGGCGATCGCCCTGCTCGCGCATTGGGCGGGGTCGAGCGAAGCGATCGACTTCGCGTACGGCGCGCACATCGGAAAGGACGTGTGCAAGTCGCTCGCCGATTCGCCGCGCAAGCCACTCCCGCTCGCGACGGGAGGAAAGAACTGATGGCGCCGCGCGTGATTGAAACCGACATCTGCATCATTGGCTCCGGCATCACCGCCGCGATGATGGCGCTCAAGCTTTCGCAGTCGCATCGCGCGAAGATCACGATGGTCGAGGCGGGCGGCGCCACAGTGCCGCTCGCGGAGCGGTTCGGGCACAGGGCGCGCTGGCTTGCGTATGGCGAGACGCCGTGGCCCGGCGACCACATCGACGATCAGAACGCGGTGGGCGTGGCGCATGGATTTTCGCCGTCGATGAATCTCGGCGGACTCGCGATGCACTGGGGCGGCGTCACGCCGCGCTACTCTCCAGAGGATTTCCAGCTCAAGTCGATGTACGGCGTGGGTTCCGACTGGCCCATCACGTACGACGACCTCGATCCGTTTTATCAGGAGGCCGAGGAGCGCATGGGAATTTCCGGCGAGCAAGGGCCGCCGGAGCTTGATCCAAGATCCAAGCCGTTCCCGATGCCGGCGTTGCCGCTCACCTACAATCTCGAGAAACTGCGCGCGTGGACCGCAAAGGCCGGCATCCCGATGTGGAGCCAGCCGAGCGCGAAGAACACTGTGCCGCACGATGGGCGAGGGGTGTGCCAGCGCTGCGACACATGCTATCCCGTGTGCCCGACGGGCGCGAAGTACTCGCCCGATTTCACGCTCGACGCGCTCGTGAAGCAGGGACGCATTCAGCTCCTGCTCAAGACGCTCGTGCGGCGACTGCACGTGGACGATCGCAGCGGGCGCATTACGCACGCCTCGGCGAATTCCACGGAGCGGCCGGCGGAGGAGATCGAGCTGCGCGCGAAGACGTTCGTGCTCGCGGCAGGATTCACCTGGAGTCCGCACCTGTTGCTGCTCTCGACGAGCACGAAATATCCCAACGGCGTGGCGAACCGGTCGGGGATGGTCGGGAAGTATCTCTGCGGTCATCGCAACGTCGCCGCGCAGATCAAACTGCCGCTCGAACTGTATCCCGGAATGAACACGCAGCACTCGCTCGTCACGAAGAAATTCATGCGGCCGGGGAAGCTGGAGAAATACGTGCGCCACGATCTGCGCGTATGGGAATCGTCGTCGGGGCGCGAGCCGCGCATGCGTGACGACAAGGGCGAGCTGCTGCTGCGCGACGCGCTGCTCGGCGACTGGCGCACACGCGCCAAGACCGGCGCCGCGCGCGTTCGCGCGTACTACGACGTGATCCCGGCAAAGGAGAGCGAGCTCACGCTTGATTCCGCCGCGAAGAATCGCTGGGGCGACCCGATGCCGCGTCTGCAGTTCCGCGACGCACCGGAATCCGTGGCGCTGCGCGGCTACACCGAGGAGACCATCCATGCGCTGTTCCGCGAGATGGCGAAAAGCGGTGACGGCGCGGTGATCTCCACCACGTCGGAAACCGCCGACGCCGGCCAGGAGCATCCCGGCGGCGGCTGCCGCATGGGGTCGGATCCGGCTTCGAGTGTCGTGGACAAATGGGGTCGCGCGCACGATCACGAAAACCTGTTCGTGGCTGGCGCGCCCACCCACGTCACGGCGAGCTGCTGCAACGGGACGCTGACGTTCGTCGCGATGGGTTTGCGCACGGCTTCGAAAGTGGGCGAAGCGTTTTCCGCTGCGGCGCCCAAGTAACGGCACCGAAATGGACGGTTCTTTTCCGCTGCTTGGGAGTACCATGTAGTTATGCTGAGACGCGCGCCCCTCCTCTTTGCCGCAGCCGCCCTCGCGACGAGTTCCGCGCGCGCCCAGATCCTGCGCGACCCAGGCGCGATCGCGCCGTCCACCGCTGATGCGGGCGCGCCCGGCGAGGCAAGATCCGCCCGCCGCGCGCAGGCGTGGTTCGAGCGGATACATGGCGACAGTCTGCCGAACGCGCGCAGCACGCGTCCCGGAAAGTGCGACGAGCAGGTGGGCAACGTCTGCTACTGGTACGACGAGAAGGCGCCGCCGATGCCCCCCGAGCCCGCGTCGATCAAGCGCGCGCGCGACGATCTTCTTGCGATCCTTGATTCCGCCGCGGCGCGCACTCCCACAGACCGGTGGACCGTCGAGCAGCGCGTGCGCTATCTCGCCGACGCCGGCCGCTTCGGCGACGCCCTCACCGCGGCGAACGAATGCAAGGTGGGCGGCTGGTGGTGCGACGTGCTCGGTGGATTTGCGCTGCACCTCCTCGGCAGATACGCCGCGGCGGACAGCGCGTATTCGCATGCACTCATTCAGATGCTGCCGAAAGACCGCTGCGAGTGGAAGAGCATTGAGCTGTTCATTGACGACGATACACGCCAGCAGTACCGCCGCTATCCGTGCGGCGATCCGGAGCGCGACGCGTTCGAGAATCGCGCGTGGTTTTTCGCGCGAACGTTGTACTCGATCGACGGCAACGATTCGCGCACCGAACACTTCGCTCGCAAGACGATGGAGATGATGCTCCGCGACGCGCCGGGGCTCACGGTGACCGATTCGCAGGACGACGATCTGGAGCTGATGATGCGCTTCGGATGGGCGCGCGCCTGGGGCGTGAGCTACAAGAGCGCGCAGACACAGAGCGGCTTCTCGATGGGCCGGTCGCGCATGCCCCCGCGCGGACAACCGCTGCGCGAGATCACGAGCTATGAGCCAGTGCCCGCGTACCGCTACGTGCCGCCGGGATTCGTGCTCAACAATCCCGCGATCTCTGATTCATCGAACTGGCGCCTGCAGCTTCCTCCTGTGATCGCGCGCTACGCGCCGCCGTACGCGGTATCGCTCACACCGCTCGAGCACCAGAAGGCGATGTTCAAGCGCGGCGACACGGCGCTCGTGGTGATGGCGTACGACGCGCGCGTGACCAAGCAGCTCGCGGGCGGGAAACTCACGGCGGCGCTCGTTGTTGCGCCAAACGAGAAACCTGCCGACTATGGCAAGGTCGTTCACGACGCGGCGGAAACCGGTGTGCTGATCGCTCGCGCGCCGTGGGGTCCGCTGCTGATGAGCGCCGAGGTGTACTCGCCGGAAAAACGCGCTGTGGCGCGTGCGCGGTACGGCGTGAACCCGCCGTTTGCCGTGGGCACGCGCGTCACGCTCTCCGATCTCCTGTTCTACAAACCGTTCGGCTCGTTCCCCGTCAGCGTGGAGCAGGCGGCTCCGCACGCGGTTCCCACAGAGCGGCTCCGCGCCGACGAGAAACTCGGCGTCTACTGGGAATCCTACGGCACCGATCCGAACGGCGAGAAAATGAAGATTTCGCTGACGGTCGTGCGCGAAGTAGAAGAGAGCGGGTTCCTGAAACGGCAGGCGAAGGCGCTCAAGCTGGTGCACGAGGCCACGCCGGTGATCGTGTCGGTCGAAGACCTCTCGGCGCGGGCGACGACCACGTCACCCCGCGCGCTGGAACTGGACATTCACACGCTCACCAAGGGGTCGTACATCGTCCAGCTGGAGGTCGAGGTGGCGGGGCAGTATGTTGTCAGGGCGGAACATCGGATCGAAATCATCGCCCCATGAAAAAAGCCAACAAAGCCGGATTCACCCTGATCGAACTGTTGATCGTCGTCGTGATCATCGGCATTCTCGCGATGATCGCGATTCCGAATTTCCAGAACACGAAGGGCAAGGCGATGAAGTCCGCGATGATGTCGGATTTGCGCAATCTCTCGACGGCCGAAGAGTCGTATCTGTTCGACAACGAGACGTACACGCCCGCGCTCGCTGCGATGACCTACAACGCCTCGCCAGGTGTGATCATCACGATCGTCTCCGCGACCGCGTCAGGCTGGTCCGCGAGCGCGACGAATCCGCAGTCGTATCCGGAGACATGCTCGATCTTCCACGGCAATGTCTCGCCGCTCGCGCCGGCTACCGTCGAAGGATTGATCGACTGTAAGTAGCTGCGGGCCTAGTGGGTGAGCGCGTACACAATGAAATTCACACCCATCTTGTACGCCTCGTTGCTCGCCTCTACGGGCTGAAACCCCGTCGCCGAGAATTCCCAGAAGTTCGACACGTCAGTATTGAAGTTGATCATCACCATCAGCCGCTTCTTGGGATCGTTGTCCTGATAAATCCCGCGGAAGATCGGCTTGCTGCGGTCGTAATACTGCGGAAAAATGTCGAACGAACTGATGTCGAAGAACGAATGGAAAATCGGATTCGCCGGCGTCAGGTCCACGATTCGTGACTCGGGCAGGATGCGCTTCATCATGGCTGAGAACGTCGCCCATCCCTGAAATCCGTCCCGGTAATCATCTCGAAAATCATCGAAGATGATGAAACCGCCCTTCTTCAGGTACGCGCGCAGGCACTCCACTTCCTTGTCGTTCAATCCCCAGTAATCCGCCTCCGCGATGTAGGCGACCGGATATTTGAACAGCTGCGGATCGTCCGGCGCGATCACCGTGCTGCGATAGAGCAGCGGATGGAGCGCGCTGATCTCGCTCACGATCCGCATGAGGTTCTGCTCAGCAGTCGGATAGCCGTGGGCCCACGCGGGGAGGCCGCGGTAGTAGTAGCCGGCCGGGCTGTTGGTGGTGAAGCTGAGCCGCACCAGCGTGAAGCGGCCATCGTAGGGGAGCTTGTCAATCACCGGATCCACACGGAACCCCGGATTGAATCCGCCGCCGCCGCGTCCGCCTCGCTGGGCGTGCAGCGGAAGGCTGAGCAGCATCAGTGCGATGACCAAGCGGGCGCCTTTCATGTGTAAATCATACCCCAGAATCAGTGCGGGTGCTTGAGGAAGCGCTCGGCCACCTGCTCGAGCCGGTCGTCTTTCTCACGCCGCGCGCGATTGAGCGCGCGCTCCACAAACGGCCGCAGCCGCAGTTCGCCCCACGAATACCCGGTGGCCTCTTCGGCCTCGAGCACCTCGCTCACGCGCGCGCCCTCAAGAAGCGCCGCCGCGGCAGCTTCGTCGAACGACGGATCGTCGCGCGCCGGCAGCGCCCAGTTGCGGCGGGGCTTCGGCGCTTCGTGATCTTCTTTGGTGAACGCTCTCGACATACGGGAACGGAGGCGACGGGCGACTACGGAGGTGACGGGCGACTGGTGAGGGGTTCGTTATAGTATATCCATCTTCCACTCTCAGCTATCGCGAATCGTGCCCGGACTTTTTGACGAACTGAAAATTCGCGGCGTCACGCTGCGGAATCGCATCGCCGTGTCGCCGATGTGCCAGTACTCCTCCGCCGACGGCCTGGCGAACGACTGGCACTTCGTTCATCTCGGCAGCCGCGCCGTCGGCGGCGCCGCGCTCGTCTTCACCGAAGCGACGGCCGTCGCGCCCGAAGGACGTATCTCTCCGCAGGACCTCGGCATCTGGAGCGACGCGCACACCGAGTCGCTCGCGCGCATCGTTCCGTTCATCGACGCGCAGGGCGCCGCAGCGGGAATCCAGCTCGCGCACGCAGGACGAAAAGCGTCCATGCGGCGTCCGTGGGAGCCGAGCGGCGCTGTTCCCGTATCCCAGGGCGGCTGGGAAAAGGTCGACGCCCCGAGCGCGATCGCGTTCGCCGGTGACTACCTCGTGCCGCACGCGATGACCGAGACAGAGATCGCGAACGTGGTCGAACTCTTCGCGGCCGCAGCGAAGCGCGCGCTTGCCGCCGGTTTCAAAGTGATCGAGCTGCACGCCGCGCACGGATACCTGATTGCCGAGTTTCTTTCGCCGCTGAGCAACACGCGCACCGATCGCTACGGCGGCTCGTTCGAGAACCGCACGCGATTCGCGCGTGAGGTGGCGACAGCGGTGCGCCGTGTGTGGCCGGAGTCGCTGCCGTTGTTCGCTCGGATTTCCGCCACGGAGTACGCAGCGGGCGGCTGGGATCTCGCGCAGTCGATCGAACTCGCGCGCGCGCTCAAGGAGTGCGGCGTGGATCTCGTCGACTGTTCGTCAGGTGGAAATATTTCTGAGGCGAGAATTCCGCTCGGGCCGGGATATCAGGTTCCATTTGCAGAAGCGATCAAGCGCGATGCCGGAATCCTCACTGGGGCGGTGGGACTCATTACGGATTCCGCGCAGGCGCAGATGGTGATTCAGAGCGGGCAGGCAGATATGGTGCTGCTCGCGCGAGAGTTGTTGAGGGATCCGTATTGGCCGATGCGGGCGGCGAGGGAGCTGGGACAGACGATTAGTTGGCCGGCGCAGTATTTACGGGCGGGACCGAAAGGCGCTCCTCGGAGATAGCGGCGCAATGGGAGGGCAGATTCGAGGGGCGAGGGCCAGGGGTGAGCGGCAAAGATTTAGGGGCCAGAGGCGAGCGCGAGTATGCAGTGCCAAGGAATGCGCTCGCTCGCCGAAGCATCAGCTTACGGGAACGCAGTCCTCAGTCTTGCCCCTCATACTTGCCCCTCGCCCCTAGATCTTCCCGCGCACCCCTGGCCCTCGCCTCTTAGGACTGGCCTCCCATCTCGTTTCTGCAGGTACCGGTTACCGGTCTCGAGACCGCGGATCCCCGCGAACCGCAAACGTCTGCGTATAACTCTTCCCATTCACCGTCAGCTTCGCCGTAAAGTTTCCCGTGAGCCGCGGCGCTCCCCCGCCCCGTCCTCCTCCGCCACCACCTCGCCCGCCTCTCCCTCCGCCAGGAGTCGCTGCGGCTGCATCCCAAATCACTCGGTGCATTCCCGCGTTCGCCGAGAACGGCTCGGGCGGCGTTCGCCAGAGCGGTGAGGTGCTCGGAATTCCGCCGCCACCACCGCGGCCGCCCTGCGCGGGAGCAATGGCTCCGTCAGTCGAGAACGTGCGCACGGTTGCGCCGGCAGCGTCCGCGATCTCGAGAGTGACCGGTCCCGTCGCCGCCGACCTGAGATAGAAATCGATCACCGCTCCATTCGGCGGATTGCTCGCCTGCGGCTCATCCTTCTGCAGCGGCGTTCCATTGTCGCCGCCCTGCATTACGTTGATCGCATCGGCCGGCTTGAACAGATGCGCGTCGGTCGCGAGCACCGTCGCGCTCACCTTCCGCAGCGGGCTGATATCGTCGATCACCCAGAATCCCCGCCCGTGCGTCGCGACGACGAGATCATTTTCGTAGAACTCGAAATCGCGCACTGACGTAGCCGGCATGTTCAGCTGCAGCGGCTGCCAGCTGTCGCCGTCGTCGAGCGACACGAACGATCCGCGCTCCGTTCCCGCGACGAGCAGCCCCTGCCGTTTCGGATCTTCCTTCACCACGTGTACGTACACGCCGGCGGGCAGACCCGTCGAAATTCTCTGCCAAGTTTTTCCCATGTCGCGCGTGCGATACACGTACGGATCGAAATCCTGGAGCTGATGACGATCGACGCTCGCATACGCTGAGTTGAAATCGAAGTGCGACGCTTCCACGCACGTCACGCGGCTCCACGCGGTCAGCGCGGCCGGCGTCACGTTCTGCCAGCTCTTGCCGTCGTTCGTCGTCACATGAATCAAGCCGTCGTCAGTGCCTGCCCAAATCATCGGCACCAGCATCGGCGAAGGCGAAAGCGCGTACACCACGCCACGGTTGCCGTTGCGATCCGTGTCCGACGCAGTCGCAGCATCGAGCGCGGCCGGCACGCCTGGATTCGGACGCGTGAGGTCGGCGCTGATCTGCGTCCAGCTCTTCGCGCCGTCCGTCGTTTTGTACACAAACTGGCTCGAGTAGTACATCGCGCGCGGATCCGCGCGCGAAATCACCAGCGGCTGCGTCCAGTCGCCGCGGTCGGTCTCGCCGGTAGAGCGCGGCGCAGTCGTTCCCGGCATCGGCGCATTGAGCTCGAGATCGAATCGCTGGCCCGTGCCGCCGAAAATCACGCCCGGATGCAGCGGATCGCCGGCCGTCGTGCCGCTCTCGCCGCCGGCGCCGATCGGCTCCCAATCCCGCATCGATATCTCGCCGAACTTTCCACGGCTGCATACCGCCACAGCGCCGCTGTCCTGCTGCGCGCCCGTCACCCAGTACGGAAACCGATAATCCACGCTTACATGATAGATCTGCGCGATCGGCTGGTTGAGCCACGAACTCCACGTCACATCACGCGGATCATCGGCTTTCGCGTTGTGCGTGATGATCGCTCCTTGATCGCTCGCAACGATCACGGTGTTCGTGTCGTCGGGCGAGATCCACGCCTGATGATAGTCGTCGCCGCCCGGTGATCCGCGCAGCGGCACCCACGTCTTGCCGCCGTCCTTCGAGCGATTCACGGCGACGTTCGGCACGTACACGATGTCGGCATCTTTCGGATCAACGGTCACGTGCTCGAAGTACCATCCGCGTCCGCTCAGCGCGGGATCCGACGAAACTTTCGTCCACGTGGCGCCGGCATCGTCAGAACGGAAGAACGCCGACTGCGAGGGCTGCGCCGCCGCACCGCCGCGACCGCCGCCGCCCGCAGGCGCCGCAGGAGCCGCAGGAGCCGGCGCCGAAGTATCCGGTTCGAGGCAATCGACGACCGCGTACACGCGCCGGCCCGCGACGGCGATCCCCGTCTTGCCGATTCCGGATTTCGGCAGGCCACTCGTCAGTTGTCTCCACGTGTTGCCGCCGTCGGTCGACTTGAAAATTCCGCCGCCGGGCCCGTTCGACGGCCGATATGTGTACCACGGCGGACGCCGCGTATTCCAGAGTCCGGCGTAGACGACGTTCGAGTTCGTCGGGTCGATCACCACTTCAACCGCGCCGACGTTCTCGTCCTTGAACAGTACTTTCGTCCAGCTCTTTCCGCCGTCCACAGACTTGAACACGCCGCGCTCGGCACTCGGCGCATACAGATGCCCGATCGCCGCGACGAAAACGATGTTCGGATTCTTTGGATCAACGGCGATGCGGCCGATGTGCTGCGTGTCGTCGAGCCCGGTGTGCGACCAGCTCTTTCCCGCGTCGGTGGATTTGTACACGCCGTTGCCATATCCCATCGAATCGCGAAGCGTGCTCTCGCCTGTGCCGACGTAGACGACATCCGGCGCCGAGGGCGCGACCGCGATCGCGCCGATCGATGCAACCGGCTGCGAATCAAACACCGGCGACCACACGCGCCCTGCGTCGATCGACTTCCACACGCCGCCGTTCACCGCGCCCATGTAGAACTCGTTTGGCCGGCCGGGCACGCCGCTCACCGCGTCGACGCGGCCGCCGCGAAAGGGGCCGAGCATTCGCCAGCGGAGGCCGGAGGTGAGATTCGCGAGTTGCTGCGCGGAAATCGAAGTGAGATCGCGGTGCGCGCCGAGCGCGTGATCAACTCCGGTTGCGCCGATCGTTTCCGCGTTCAGCGACCGGTGAAATCCGGGACCGACGACGGAAAGGGCGCCGGCTTGGCCGGCAAGCAGAAGGAAATCGCGACGGGAGAAAACGGAATCGTCAGGCGACTTGGGCACGAAGGGCTCCGTTGAGAGTGAGCGAATTGGAGTAATGGTATTCGCGGGGCGCGAGCGCAACAAAAGCCGGTCACGCAAAAGACAGGGGCGAGATGGGAGATCAATCCGAAGGGGCGAGGGCCAGGGGTGAGCGGCAACAGATTTAGGGGCAAGAGGCGAGCACGAGCGGCGATCAACGAGGACTCCGCGGGCGAACGAGAAAAGTGGCGAGGCCAGA
>JANYIJ010000170.1 GCA_025362095.1 Gemmatimonadota bacterium
GTGCCGTTGAAGCACAGCACGGGCATGCGAATCGCGCCGAGATGTGCGTCGCGAAGTTTTTCGGGCTGGCCGGCGGGATGCAGCGGATATGCGAGCAGCAGCAGTCCGCTGGCGTCGAACCCCTCCGCCGCCAGCATCGACGCCGCGCGCCCGCCCATCGAGCGCCCGCCAATCACGAGCCGCTTCGGTGCGAGTTCACTCAGTGCATGTGCAACAACCGCGCGCGTCGCAGCGATCAGCCGCGGCATCGGATCCGGTCGCCCCGACTTCTTCTCCTTGTAGAGAAAGTTGAACCGCACAACGCCCAGCCCAGTTTCCCGTAACACTCTTGCCGTAGTAACCATGCCGCGGTCGAGCATGTTGCCGCCTGCGCCGTGTGCACACACGAACAGCGCAGTGTCCGCGCCCGACGTGGCGGGTTCGTAGATCGCGCTGGTTTCTTCACTGTCGACGGCGACCTTCCATTCAATCGTCATGCGTCGTCAGTCTCCGGAGGTTCGGGCACGAGACCCATTTCGTCGAGGAACCGATGCCCGCCGGCCGGTTTGCCGCCGCGGTTCGCACTGTAGGTAAGCACGAGCCGGTCGATCGTTCGCGTCATGCCTACATAGAGCAGGCGGCGACCTTCCTCTACCTCGTGCGCCTTTGGTCCTTGCGTTGGCGACCCGCCCGGCAGCTGCGAGTCCTCGCATCCCACCACATACACGCGGGAAAACTCGAGTCCCTTGGTCGCATGGAGCGTGAGCAGGTTCACGCGCTCGTGCGCGGGCTCTACGCCATCTTGCGTCGAGAGCGTGACGCGCTGAAGGAACTCGCTCAGCTGCTCGGCGAATGGTTTGTCGTCGATGCCGGCGATCAATCGGCGCAGCCGTCGCATTGCCGCGGGGTAGCGTTCGTCCGCAGAGCGATCCCGACGGATGCTGTTCATCCGGTCGACGCCGCCGAAGTGGCCGATTACTTCGTCCCTCGTCGGAATCGAGGGATGCGTGGCACGCGATTCTTCATAGTTGTCGAGCGCGTTGCCATAGCGGCCGAGGACGAACACTGGCGTCAGCCTTTCCAAAAAAAGCCGAGCTTCGTCCGACAGTGCTTCCTTTTCGGTGAGCGCGAGCGCGACGCCGAGATGGCCGAGCAGATCGACGAGCGCTGTCTTGCGCGAACGCGCGAGCTTCATGCGGCCGAGTTCGAGCATTACGAGCGCGAGCGCCCGCGTGTCGTCGAGTGCGCGGTGTGAATTCCCGGGGTCGACCCCGAAATGGCGCGCGAGGTCGACGAGCTTGCGGCTGGTGGGAACGAGGTCGCGCGCGAGCGGGAGCGAGTCGAATGTGATCGCGCTGAACTTGTCGCCGATCTCGTCCGCCATGCGGCTCAGGATCGGAAAGTCGAACTGGTAGCCGTTGTGGGCGACGAGCACGTCCGCTCCAACAAATTTCCGGAACGCCGGCCAGATCCCGGCAAATGAGGGCGCGCCCGCGACATCCGCGTCGCCAATGCCCGTGACCGCTGACGCCGCCGCATCTATCGCGACGTCCGGTTTCACGAGCGAACTAAAGGTCTCGGTGATCTTCCCGTCTCGAACGCGGACGGCCGCAATCTCGACGATCTCGGACGTGCCGGTGTCGCGTCCGGTGGTCTCGAGATCGATTGCGGTGAAGTTCGTGAACGCGACCGCCGACGATTCCATCTCGAGCAGCTGCGCCGCCTTGAACACGCCGAGGGCGAGTCCGGTTGACGGCACATCGTCGTTCGACAGACCCTCGGCATCCGGCTCCTGTGAATCGCCGCCGCAAACGGCGCGCACGCCGATCGCGTCGAGCATTGCCTTAATCGCAATGCCGGCGCCGTTCAGTTCCGGCACGCACACCTCGTGTCGCCTCGCGCGCGCCGCGCGCAGTCGATCGGCCAGCGCGACGATCTCAGGGTTTTCCATCGGGTCGGTCAGGTCGTCGTGATGCTCGTCGAGCAGCGAGCGCAGCCGTCCCACGCGCCGCGACAGCAGCTCCTGCACCAGCGCCATGAGATTCGACTGCTGCATGCCGACTGCTTCGAGGTTCCGGCAGTCTGCGAGCGCGCGGCGGATTTGTTTCCCGTTGTCGTCAGCCCGTGGAAGCTGCGCCGCCATGCGGCTGAGTTGCGTCCAGAGCGAGATCTCCTGCTCGTCGGCCTTTGCGCGGGCCTCATCGAACAGCGCGTGCGGCAGGACGACGCGAAAAAACGCCTCGCGATGGAGATCGTCGCCGGGCCGATGAATCGCGCGCGCGGCGGCGACGACGTAGGCGATCACCGGATCGTCAGCGAGCGACCGGCCCTGCGCGCGCCGGCACGGAATGCCGGCGTCGATGCAGGCCGTCTCGAGAAGATCGCCGACCGCGTGCGTGCGGTGCAGGAGCGCGACGTCGCCCCAGTGATGGCCGTGTGTCTCGCGATCGCGGCGAATGTCAGCTGCGATCCAGTCGGCTTCGGTCTCGTCCATCTCGAACCACGTGACCTCGACCGGGAACGTCGCCGGCCGCTGGGCCTGTGGTGAATCGCGGCCGCCGAAGATCGGCTGGTTGACGTCGACGAGTTTTCGGGCGAGCGCAAAGATGTCAGCGGGGCAGCGGTGATTCTCGCCGAGGTGAATCCTGTCGGCAATCTTGAAATCGTTGACAAAATGTTTGAACACCGCGGGATCAGCGCCGGCCCACGAATAAATGGACTGGTCGTCGTCGCCGACGGCGAACACGTGGCGGTGCGTCTCGGCCAGCGCGCGCACCACGCGGTACTGCACCGGATTGAGATCCTGAAATTCGTCCACCAGGACGACGTCCCAGCGCGCGCGAATCGCATCGCCTGCCGGGCCTTCGACGAGCGCGGCCGCCTTGATGACGAGCGTGTCGAAGTCGACGACGTTGCGCGCCGCGAGGAACTCTTCGTATCGCTTGAAGAGCGCGGCGTCGTTGCGCATCAGCTCGTCGCCGCGAAACCGGTGCGCGGAAAAACGCGTGAGCGTTGAGCGGTGCCACCTGCGAAAGCCCTCGAGGCGGCGGAGCGCGTTCATCTGGTATTCGTCATCCGCAATTCCAAATCCGGATTCGAGGCCGGCGGCGGTCGCGAACTCACGGAGCAGGTCCGCGCAAAATGCGTGGATCGTTCCGCGCGTGATTTCGTCCGCGCGCTTGCCGAGGCGCCGTTCGAGACGGTCCGCGATTTCGCCGGCGGCTTTGTTGGTGAACGTGAATGCGCAGATGCGCGCGGGGTTGTACCCGTGGCGCTCAATGAGGAACCGAATGCGCTCGGTAAGGCAGAACGTCTTGCCCGCGCCGGGGCCCGCGAGGACCACGAGAGACCGCGGCTCGGCCTCGATCGCGAGCGCCTGGGACGGTGACGGGTCCATACTGGACAATACTACGCGCTAACGCGTCCAGATCACCACTGAGCCGCACCCGCTCGACGACATCATGTCGAATTGCGCGGGGATTGTGCCGGGATTCATATAAACTTCGATCCCCTTGATCGTTTCGGGGCGCGCCGAGTCGGCGAGATCGGAGAAGGGATGCTGCGGCTGCACCGAGACTCCGCCCCTTGGTCTGAGCCCTCCATCGACGAGCACATGCGTCCCGTTGAGATAGAAATTCGGGATGCAGTACGCGCCATGTCCGCGACTCGTCGAGGTGTCTGCGCTGGTGATGCCCTTCATCATGGGAACCGGATAGCCGCCCGTTCCATAATCCATCTTCATTCCCTGCACATTCGCGAGCACATCAGCGAGGCTCGTGGACGGACGCCGCGCGAGATCCTCCTGCGTGACGAAGCGACCCATCGCGTTCGTCTTTCGCTGGTCGAAGCCGCCGTTGTCGACCGCAGCGGTCGAGCTTCCTTTTGCCTTGACGGCCACTCTCGCGAGATCCTGCGCCTGCCGGCTGATCGAGATCGTGGTGTCGTGCGTTGAGCCCGTCGCGAAATCGATTGACAGGGTCAGCGGTAGCAAGCCAATCGCCTTCACCTCAATCGTGTGCGTGCCCGCGGGAATGTTCGTCACCCGGAATTCGCCGTCGGCATCCGTGCGTGCGGCGCGCGCGGTGCCGAACACGCCAACCGTCGCATCACGCAGCGGCCGTCCCTCAAGGCCGAGCACTTTTCCCCTGAGCGAAGCGGTGCCGGGGAATCCAGTGTTGATCTTTGAGGAATCGACGAGCATCACCTCGCGCGCAGCGCTGTCCTTGCGGCTCACCGCGAAATCCACGCGGCGGAGCAGGTTCGCGTCGGGC
Source organism: Gemmatimonadota bacterium (assembly GCA_025362095.1). Classification (GTDB taxonomy): domain Bacteria; phylum Gemmatimonadota; class Gemmatimonadetes; order Gemmatimonadales; family Gemmatimonadaceae; genus Fen-1231. The sequence continues at coordinate 4,251 of JANYIJ010000170.1, forward strand.
AGAAGCGGCGTGGGACCGGCGACAAAACCGCCGACGTCTGAATGCACGTCGAGCGGCACGTCCGTGGGGGCACCGCAGAGCAGATAGACTCCCTCGGCGTTGGTCTTTGCGACGGCGCTCACGCGATGCCCTTGAGAGCGGCCCTTGTCCACCGTGAACTCGGTCCAGATCGTGCTGACGGTCGCGTTCGCGAGAACCGACGCATCGTCTACGTCACGCACATGCCCGATGATCACGCCGGTGTCGCTATCGCGCGGGCCGGGGCAGATGCGTGAGTACGCAGCCGCTGGACTCGGCGTCGTGAGCGTGACTGTTGTCTCGCGGCCGCCGGAGACATCGACGCCGACGAGCGGCGCCGTGAGCTCGAGCGAATCGAGGATCGGGTGCATGACGCCGAGCGTGTAGTGACCGTCGGGGACGCTGTCGATGCGAAAATGTCCGCGTGCGTCGGTGCTCGCGTATTTGTTCCGCTCGACGAGTACGACGGTCGCGTTGGCGAGCACGGCGCGCGTGGCGAGCGAGTCGAAGACGATTCCGCTGATGCTGCCCTGTGCGAACGCGCCTGCGGTGCTCAGGCTCAACAAAAGACCCAGCGTCGGGATTCGAGCGAACGTCAGAGTGCCCTCCGGCCTTCTATATGGGTTGCCATGTCACTCAAACTACCCCAGCATAGAGTCGACCGTCACCGGTCGACGGCTCTCGGCCGCTAACGCGTCCAGATCACGATGGAACCGCAACCTGTGGAGGAAAACAGGTCGTACTGCATGGGAACGGTGCCGGGGTTGGAGTAGACCTCGATGCCTTTGATCGCGGAGGGGAAATAGATGTTGCTCAGATCCGCGAAGTCGTCCACCCGTCTGATCGGAAATTGCGCGCCGTCGACGAAGAAATTCGGGATGCATTCCTGCGAATGGCCGCCGCCGATGCCTTTCAGGAATGGCATCGGCCTCGCAATTCCGCTCGTTGAACGCGCCTGCGGTCCTCGTTCGACCATTACTCCTCGCACGCCCTGAAGAACATCGATCAGATCGGAGAAGCTGTGCTTGGCGATGTCATCGGCGGTCACGAACGCGCCGAGGCCCATAATTTTCCGCTCGTTGAATCCAGATCGATCCATGAGCGAGGCCATTTGCGATTTTGCATTGACCGCCACTTTGTCGAGGGCTTGCGCGCCTTTCGTTGGCCTTGTGTTTGAGTCGGCGGCGGCGCGGTCGACGCGGCGGAGCGCGATGTCGACGTTGCTGATCAGACGCTCGTCGAGCGTGACTGGCGTGGGCATCGTGAGGTAGCCGGGCCGCGTTGTGCGAAGACTCAGTTTCATGTTGATCGGCACACCGCAGAGCAGGTAGAAACCGCCGCTGCTGGTTTTGGCCGAGATAGTTGAGCGATGACCACTCGAGGGGCTGGCGGCGAGATTGTACTCCGTCCAGTCGGTGATGATGGTGGCGTTGGGGAGAAGCGATCCATCGTCGACATCGCGGACGCGGCCGACGAGCGCGCCGGTGTCGGTGTCGCGCGGGCCGGGGCAGATCTCGGCGTAGCGCGCAGCGGGGGTTTGTGGCGTTGAGTCGGCTGTCGTGCGCTGCGCGTGGAGGCTTGCCGAGCCCACCACGAGAAGAACAAATGCGGCAGCCCGGACGAAGTTCATAGAGGCTAGCGAGTCCAGATCACGATCGAGCCGCAGCTGTCCGAGGTCGTCTCGTCGTACTGCGCTGGAATCGACCCTACGTTCGAGTACACCTCAATTCCCTTTATTCGTTCAGGCGGAACTACCGCACTCAACTTTTCGAAGTCGTCGCGGAAAGGCGCGCCGTCGAGGTAGTAATGTGGAATGCAGCGTCCACCCGTTTTTGCCTGAATGCTTGCTCCGCCGATGAGAAAGGGAATCGCACAGCGGGTGCCGGAGTTGCGCGTGCCAGGATCACACGGAGCGTAGTCGATGTGAATTCCCCGGACGCCCAGCAGGATCGAGCTCAACTCGGAATAGTTATGCTTCGCGATTTCCTGCGCGGTCACAAACGCTCCCTGCGCCTTCTGCCTGCGCGTTTCGAATCCGCTTCGCTCCATCAACGATGAGAGCACGGCGCTTTCTTTGACATCGACCTTCGCGAGCTTTTGTATGCTCTCCCGTCCTGCGGCAGTGGTGTCACGGTCGATCCTGTGCAACGAAAAATTGACGTCGCTGATGAGCCGCTCGTCGAGGGCGAACTGCGACGGAGCCGCGACGTAGCCGGGGCGCTCTGTGCGCAGTTTCACCTGAACGCCAGCAGGCACGCCGCACAGCAGATAGAATCCGCTGCCGCTGGTTCTCGCAGACAAGGTCGCGTGGCGTGCCGACGAGCGGCCGACGGTGAGATTCAAGTCCAGCCACTCCGCAGTCACCGTTGCGTTTCCAAGGGATGTTCCATCGTCGGCGTCGCGGACGCGCCCGACGAGCGCTCCCGTTTCCGCTTCACGCTTGCCAGGGCAGATCTCGGCGTAGCGCGCGGCTGGCGTCTGGGGAGTTGAATCCGATGTGGTGCCCTGTGCGCCGGCGGTTGCCGAGCGAAGCAGGAAGAGACTGACCGCGCACGTTCGAATGAGTTTCATATTGGCTAGCGAGTCCAAATGACGATCGAGCCGCAACCCGAGGCCATGATGTAGTACTGCGGGGGAATTGTGGCGGTGTTGGAGTACACTTCGAGTCCCTTGATCGTTTCGGGAGTCGCGAGGCCGGCCAACTCGCGAAGGGTCCCGTTGAATTTGATTCCGTCGAGAAAATAATTCGGAGCGCAACGGGCTGCGCCGCCCGTCATAAAGACGACCGGAAAGATCCCGCCGAATTCGACGCGTATTCCTCTCACGCCCTGAAGCACCGATATGATATCGTTGAAACCGTGCCGGTCGATTTCCTGCTGCGTCATGAACGCGCCGAGCCCGAGCGCCCGCCGCTCGTCGAAGCCGCTCCGCGCCATCCACGACTGCGACGCCTTGTTTCCCTTCACGTCGACCTTCGCGAGCTGCTGCACCTGCGCGTTGATGGAGATCGCAGTGTCGCGGGATGCGTTGGTCGCGAAGTCGGTCGAAAACAAAACCGGCTCGAATCCGATCGACCGAACCTCGATCGTGCGCGTTCCCGCGGGAATTCTCGAGAGTCGGAATGCTCCGCGGGCGTCGGTGCGCGCCGAGCGTTGCGTGGCGAGGACCACGAGCTCGGCGTTAATGAGCGGACGGCCATCTTCGCCGCGCACGGTGCCGCTGAGTGTCGCGCTGCCGGTTGCCGCTGCATTAAGAACTGACGAGTCGCCGGCCGTGACAGTTCGCGCAGCGTCGTCTTTCCTGCTGACCCCGAAATTCAGATTTGCGATAAGCGTCTCATCGAGAAGGATCGGCCTGGGGCCTGCCATGACGCCCGCCGCATCCGTGCGCACGTCGAGACGCAGCTTCACAGGCACGCCGCACAGGAGAAAAAACCCCGTGCCATTGGTCTTTGTCTCCTGACGACGCTGCCGATCTCTCGAACGGCCGATCGCCGTAATCGTGTAGTCCGTCCACTCGGTGCTCACGGTCGCGCCCGCGAGCGCCGTGCCGTCGTCGACGTCTCGCACCTGACCGACGATCGCGCCGGTTCCGCTCTCACGCCGTCCGGGACAGATCTCGGCGTAGCGCTGCGCAGCCGTGAGCGCGGGTGCTCCCGCTGCTCCCGCTGCTCCCGCTGTGGTTCCCTGCGCGACGGCACTCCCCGACTGCAGCACGAGTTCGGCGATGACGAGCGATCGAACTTTTCTCAT
>JANYIJ010000052.1 GCA_025362095.1 Gemmatimonadota bacterium
CCAGCACTTCGAGGCGCGCGTTGTCGGCCTTGGTCGTCTCTCTCAACTGCGCGCGGTGGATCGCCGCGACCGCGGCCTTGATGACCGCGTCCGCGAACTCGACGTCCTCGTTCGTCAGCGGCGGCTCGTTCGCCATTCGACGCAAGAAGAATACGCCTGCCTGCGTCTTGCCGAGCGTGAACGGCAGTGCGATGACCGACCGCACCGGCACAAGCGTGCCGTTCGCCTGCCACTCCTTTCGAATGTCGGAGTAGAGCGGGTTGCTCTGCAGATCTTCCACGAGCACGGGATGCCCGTGCTCGAGCGCGCTGCGGATCTCGGGATAGCGGTCGAGATGAATTTCAAAATTGCGCAGCGCCGGATTGTCGAACGCCGTCGCGACGATGCCGACCTTGTCACCGGGCTTCGCGAGAATCACCGAGCAGCGAGACAAACTCAGCGCGCGCGCAACGCGCCTCGCGAGAATGTGATAGATCTCGTCGCTCGAGAGATCGCCGGTGACTTCGTGAAGGATGTCGACCACCTTGCGGCGGCTCTCGGCGTCCTCGCGCGCGCGGAGCAGTTCCTCTTCGGCGGACTTCAGCGCGACTTGCGCACTCGCGAGTTCGCGCCGCATCCGCAGCTGGGCCTGCACGCGCGCGATCAGCTCGCGCGGACGGAACGGTTTCCGAATGAAATCCGCTGCGCCGAGCCCAAACGTTTTCTCCGTCATCTCGTCGGGCGAGAGCGACGAGACCATCAGCACCGGAATATCGCGCCAGCGCGCGTCGGCCTTCAGTTCCTGCAGCAGCTGCACACCGTCGGTGCCGGGCATGATCACGTCGAGCAGCAGCAAATCGGGCAGCGTCTTGTGCAGGCAGGTGAGCATCGTGTCGCGGCCCGTGGCCGACGTGACCTCGAAGCCCGTGTCGCGCAGCACGCCCGAGATCGACTCGAGCACGCTCGAATCGTCGTCCACCACGAGAATGCGCGCGGCGGTCATGCGACAGTCCCGAGCAGAGCCAGCAGTCCGTCCCACTCGACGTTGCCGCCGGAGAGCACGCACACAGTGCGCTTACCCGGCTTCACGATTCCTTCGAGGAGCGCCGCAACGGTGATCGCGCCGCTCGGCTCGGCCACGAGCTTGTGGCGATCGAGGAGAAAGCGCACCGCGTTCGGCAACACGTCATCGCCGACAGTGACGACGTCGTCGAGAAATGCGCTCAGGTGCGAATAGTTCAGCGAGCCGATGCGAACTGCGAGCAGTCCGTCGGCGAGCCCGTTCGGATTCGACGCGATCGTGACGGGGCCGCCTGCTTCGCGCGCGCGTGTGAGTTTCGGCGAGCCCGCCGGCTCAACTCCAATCACGCGCGCAGCGGGCGCGGCGCGTTTGATCGCGGTCGCAACCCCGGCGCTCAATCCGCCGCCGCCGACCGGCACGAGAACCAAATCGACGTCGGGCAGATCTTCGGCGATCTCGAGACCTAGCGTTCCCTGGCCAGCGATTATTCGCGGATCGTCGAACGGCGGCACCAGCGTCGAACCGTCCGCATCGCAAATCTCGACGGCCTTGGCCATGCGCTCGGCAGTCGTTGTGCCCGCAAGAATGACGCGCGCGCCGAAACGCTCGGCGCCTTCGCGCTTGGCGCGCGGCGCGGTGGTCGGCATGACGACCGTCGAAGGAACGCCGAACAGTTTCGCAGCGAGCGCGACGGCCTGTCCGTGATTGCCCGACGAGGGCGCGACGAGCCCGCGCTTGCGCTCAGAATCGGAGAGCTGCGATACGAACCAATACGCGCCGCGAAACTTGAAGGCGCCGCCGCGCTGCAGCATTTCGGGCTTCAGGAAAACCGGCACGCCGAATCGCGATTCGAGCGCCTCCGACGGCAGCAGCGGCGTGCGCACGGCAACACCGCGCAGCGTGGAAGCCGCCGTGCGAATCTCGTCGAGCGAGACGAGTGTGGGTGCTGCTATCGAAGCGGCCTGAGTCATTCGGTGCGAAAACTCCTGCGGGGCGGGCGCGACATCAATCTTGGCGCGAACGGTTCTCGACGGGTGGTAAACGTACTCCCCGCCGGGAAGCTGGTAAAGGAGCTAACCGGATAGAATTGCGACAGTCGGCCGACCGCCATCTCCATCAAAGCGAAGGAGTTAGCGCGCGCGGTCAGTGCGGCGCTGAGGCGTCCCAGCGCGATACAACTGCACCCTTCGCTTGCAAGAGAAGGGCCAGCAACGTCAGCGCGGGCCGCGCCGAGTCGTCGCGCCGGCCGATCGCGAACCGCGCCTGAAGCGTGAGGTCGGAGCGCAAAACCTCCGCGGCTGGCGCGCTCGCGCGCGGCACGTGGAGAAGGTCGCGCGCGATGTAGGAGAGTCCCGACTCGCCGCACACGAAAACGGGGCGTGTGAAGCACGCGAGCGCGAGCTGTGGCTGCCCCGTGTCGCCCGCGCGCGGCCCCACCAACGGCAGCCGAACGCGCTCGACGGCAATCTCCAAGATCCCGCGACTCGGGTCGTACCTTGCGTCTTTCACGGCGAATTGCACGATGACAACAACACTGTCGTTCTTTGCGCCAGTCAGTTGCTCCAGTCGCGTGGCAAACTCGACCGGCGTGAGCATCGGCGGGCTTGATACAGAACTCGCGGCCGCCTCAGTTGTGACCGGCGTCACACTCGGCAGAGCCGATCGTTGGAGCGTTTGATTTGCGGCGCGCGGTGCGGGCGCGGCGGACATTGCGACCTCGTCGCCGCTGTGCGCCAGAGAGCTCGCCGCAGTCATATAGCGCGAGTCGGTGCAGAACGGTTTCTCGGCCGGCGATTTCGCGTCGGTCGATGACACGATCACGAAGCAGAGAAACGGCGCGAGCCGGACGTGCGATCCGCTCGCGGAAAAAGTTCGCGCCGACGCGTAGCTGATGACAATCGTCGCGCCGCTCGCGGGAGTGAAGCTCAGCGATTTGATATCGGTGGTGTACCGTTTGTTCGCTGTGAAGTAGGCGCGCTCGAGATCGGTGAGCTTCGCGAGATCGGCGCGCACCGCGTCGGCGACGCGCGCGCGGTCCGCCGGAATTTCCTGCTGCGCCGGCAGCGCGCGCGCCATCGCCGCACAGCCGCCGAGCACGAGGTGCAGGAAACGAAGGCGCATTCCTATTTCATTGAGTTCGGGCACGTCGTCGCCGGATCGGGCGACGGCGCGCCGTACCACGACGCGACAAGCTCCGCCTTCTTCCCGCCCGAGTCGAGAATCAGCACGAAGAAATTCGAATACTGCGAGTCGCATATGTCCGGAAGTTTCGGACCGCCGAGCGCCGCGATGATCGCGGGGATCGTGTTGCTGTGTCCGACTACGAGCACGGTCTGACCCGCGTGCGCGCGAACGGCGTCAGCGACGGCTTTGACGTGCGCGTCGGTCGGGCCGGTGTGAATCGCTTCACTCGTGAGTCCCCGCGCCTCGGCGAGCGGCCGCGCCGTCTCTCGCGTGCGCGTGAGCTCAGTCGTGATCACCGCCTGCACACTCGTGTTCGCGAGCGCGGCCACGAGAGCTTTTGCACGCGCGACTCCGGCCTCGGTGAGCGGCGGATCGTTCGCGGGCGTGGTGCCCTTCTCCGCGTGCCGGACGAGAATGACGACCGTCGGTTTCGTTTGCGCCGCGGCGTTGGCGCCGACTCCGAAGATGCACAGCAGCAACAGGAAAAAC
>JANYIJ010000189.1 GCA_025362095.1 Gemmatimonadota bacterium
GGAAAGCGCGACGAAGGCCGCATCGAGATCGGTCGCGGCACTCAGGGCGTGCGCGAGCGAGGCGAGGGTGTGTGGAGGCATTTCTCAGGATAGACGCGCGGGAGCGTCGAAGGTTGCGGGCCGAAACATGCAATGTCAATCAGACGATTCTCTTGAAGTCGCGTGCGCTACGCCCTATTTTTCCCGTGATGGCGGGACGTACCCTGCAGCTCGTTTTGCACTACGATGGCGGCGACTTCGCGGGTTGGCAGGTTCAGCCGGCGCAGCGAACGGTGCAAGGCGTTCTTGAGGCGGCACTTTCCCGATTGTGCGACGAACCGGTGCGCGTAACGGGCGCCGGACGGACGGATGCCGGGGTGCACGCGCGCGGTCAGTCGGCCGGCGTCGAGGTTCCTCTGCATTGGACGGTGGAGAAGCTTCACAAGGCTTTGAACAGCCAACTCCCCGACGACGTCTGGGTGGCTCGGGTTTTCGAAATGAAGCCCGGCTTCCATGCCCGTTTCAGCGCGACCGGTCGCCGCTACAGCTACGCGGTGGGGCTCGACCAAGGAACGCACTCTCCTTTTCGCAGGCGGTGGGCATACGCCTGGACGAAGGCAGACCGGGCCCTCAACCGCGAAGCGCTCGACTGGTGTGCGGAGCGGACGATGGGTCAGCATCGGTTTTTCGGATTCGCGGTGCGCGGAACGGCGCCCGAGACAGACGATCACCGGTGCGAAGTGCGGTGCTGCCGCTGGCGCGACTCGCCGGAACACGGCGGGCTGGTGCTCGACATCGAAGCGAACCGGTTTCTGCATCACATGGTGCGTTTCCTCGTCGGCACGATGCTCGAAGTGGCGAGTGGCAAGCGGCCGCGGGAAGAATTTGAATCGCTTCTCGTCGCGTCGGCGAACGATGATGTCTCGCCGCCGGCTCCGCCGCAGGGACTGTGTCTCGAACAAGTCACCTACCCCAGCGACCTCTACATCACCGCCTGACCAGCGAGCGATCACAGACTACGATGAGAATCCTCCTCGCCACGACGTCGCTCGACGATATCCGTTGGGCCACCGCCGCCTCGCTCATCGATGGCGTCGTCGCGACGCCGACGATCATCGCCACCGAGCTGCCCACCGCCGACGCCCGCGACGTCGTTACGGAAATCGCCCGGGCCACCAAGCTTCCAGTTTGCGCAAGCGTGCCGGCGATCGGCGCGAGTGACATCTACAAGGGCGCGAAAGATCTCGCGAAATCGGTCGATCATCTCATGATCGCGGTGCCCTTCATCGAGGACGCCGTCCCCGCCATTCGAAAACTCGCCAACGACGGGTTGAAGGTCGTCGCCACGCTCATCTACTCCGCGGCGCAAGGAATCCTCGCTGCGAAAGCGGGGGCGTCGATGGTCACCATCGCGATCGACACGCTGGAGTCGGTCGGCCACAGCGGCCCCGATCTCATTTATGAACTGCGCGCCGCGTTCGATCACGCGGGCACTGAATGCGACATCGCCGCAGCCGGACCATCGAGCGCGTCGAGCTTCGCGGCCTGCGCCGCTGCAGGCGCGGACGTCGCGATCGTCACGCCGGCCGTTCTGCGTGCCCTCATGCAGCACCCGCTGACCGATCGCGGGCTCGACCGCTTCCTCGGCGATATCAGCCGCCGTCCGAAGCCCCGCCGCGCGAAGTGAACATGAGACCGTTCCTGCTCGTGCTCGCGGTCCCTGCGCTCGTCGCGTGTGAGGGCGCGTCCCCGGCATGGTCGAGCGCGCAGACGCTGCGGGGGCCTGCGGCCACGTCCAACGCGATCAACAATCAGCGGCGCAACGCGATCACCGACGCCGTGCAGAAGGTCTCGCCGTCCGTCGTGACGGTGCAGACGGAAGTCGTTCAGCACGTCGCGGCAACGCAATTCGATTTCTTCTTCGGCAGACAGGGCGGCGATCAAGTGCAGGCCGGCATCGGCTCGGGCTTCATCGTGCGCGATGACGGCGTGATCGTCACGAACGCGCATGTCGTGAGCGGCGCGACCAAGATCAGCGTGGCCTTGCGCGACGGCACGTCGTATCCGGCGAAACTTCTCGGCATCGACGAACAAAACGATCTCGCGGTGCTCAAGATCGAGGCGAAGAAGCTTCCCGTCGCCGCGCTCGGAACGTCGCGCGACCTGCTCATCGGCGAGTGGGCCATCGCAATCGGCAATCCGTTTGGTTTCATCCTCGGCAACACAGAGCCGAGCGTCACGGCCGGCGTGATCAGCGCGACCGGGCGCAATCTCACGGCCCGCGGTGAAGGTCAGGGCGTGTACGTGGACATGATCCAGACTGACGCGGCAATCAATCCGGGAAACTCGGGCGGGCCGCTCGTGAACGCGCTGGGCGAAGTGATCGGCGTCAATAGCTCGATCTACTCGCCGAGCGGCGGCAACGTCGGGTTGGGCTTCGCGATTCCGATCGATCGCGCACGGCGCGTGACCGACGACCTGCTGCTGCACGGCAAAGTTCGGAAGCCATGGATCGGCGTGAAAGCCGAGTATCCGCAGCAGACTTCGCTGACGCGCGACGCGCTGAACGCGGGCGCGCCCATTCACGAAGTGGTGCCGGGCTCGCCAGCTGCAGACGCGGGTTTGGCCGCTGGCGACGTGATCATTCGCGCAGGCCAGCGCACCATCAAGAACACCTACGACTGGGACGCGACACTGCTCGAACTGCACGTAGATGACATCGTGCCGCTCGTCGTGCGCCGCGCCGGACGCGAGATCGACAAGAAGGTAAAAGTTGCCGACTTCCCCGAGGTCAACGCGCCGCGTGTTGCGGTTCTGAAAGAACTCGAGCTCATCACGCTTACGCCTGCGATTCGCGCAGAGCGCAATATCAAGAACGGACAGGGCGCGCTGATTGCGACCGCTTCACAATCGGTCTCCAACAGCCTCGGCATTCAGGCCGGCGACGTGATCGTGCAGATCAACAACACACCCGTTTCCGACGCGCAGCAGGTGAAGCGCGTGCTCGAATCGCTTTCCGGAAAGGGTCAGTCGCGGATGGTGTTCGAGCGCGGCGGCCGGATCTTCTATACGGACTTCTCCATCAGATGACACACGACCGCTACAGTTCACCGCTCGCCGAGCGTTACGCCTCGGCGGCGATGCTCTCGCTTTGGTCGTCTCAAACGCGCCATGGACTCTGGAGGCGTTTGTGGCTCGCGCTCGCGCAGTCCGAGCGCGAGCTCGGCGTGGATATCCCAGCCGAGGCGATCGCCGAGATGAAGCTGCATCTCGATGATATCGATTTCGCGAAGGTCGCCGACTACGAGAAGCGATTCCGCCACGACGTGATGGCGCATGTGCACGCGTTCGGAGAGGCGGCGCCGGCGGCGCGCGGCGTGATTCACCTCGGTGCCACCAGCGCGTACGTCACGGACAATGGCGACCTGATCCAGATGCACCGCGGGCTCGGCTTGCTGCGCTCGCGCGTGATCTCCGTGCTCCGTACGCTCGGTTCGTTCGCCTCGAAATGGAAATCAGAGCCGACGCTGGGCTACACGCACCTGCAGCCGGCGCAGCTCACGACCGTCGGCAAGCGCGCCACGCTCTGGATGCAGGATCTCGTTCTCGATCTCGCTGATCTCGATTTCCGTCTCGCGAATCTGCCGTTGCGCGGCGTAAAGGGAACGACGGGCACGCAGGCGAGTTTCCTGGAATTGTTCAAAGGGGATCACGCCAAGGTCCGCGAACTCGACCGGCGGGTCACGGCGGCGATGGGATTTCACAGTTCCCTTCCCGTCACCGGCCAGACCTACTCGCGCAAAATCGACGCGCAGGTGCTCGGCGTCGTTGCGGGAATCGCGGCGAGCGCGGCGAAGTTCGCGAGCGACATGCGAATGCTGCAGGCGTTCGGCGAGATCGAGGAGCCGTTCGAGAAAGAACAGATCGGCTCGAGCGCGATGGCGTACAAGCGCAATCCGATGCGCTCCGAGCGCATCAACTCGCTCTCGCGATTTGTGCTCTCACTGGAGCCGAATGCCAATCAGACGCATAGCGTGCAGTTCTTCGAACGCACTCTGGACGACAGCGCGAACCGGCGGCTCGCGATTCCCGAAGCGTTCCTCGCGACCGACGCGGTCCTGATTCTGATGGAGAACATCGCATCCGGGCTCGAGGTGCATCCGGCGCGCATTCGCGCCCGAATCTCCGACGAACTGCCTTTCATGGCAACGGAAGCGCTCATCGTCAGAGCGGTGGAAGCGGGCGGCGACCGCCAGCAGGCGCACGAGGTGATCCGCACGCACAGCATCGCAGCCGCTCGCGCGATGAAAGACGAGGGCGCAAAGAACGACATGCTCGACCGCCTCGCGAACGACAAATCGTTCCGCGTGCCGGTAAGCGACCTGCGCGCCGCAGCGGATCCCGCGCGATTCATTGGCCGCGCGTCGGCGCAGGTCGATGATTTCCTTTCTGAAGTGATCCATCCCATCCTGCAACGCGCCGGGAGCGATACCCAGGCGCATGAAGAGGTTCGAGTATGACGCCCGTCGTCGGACGAAGTGAGTTGCCGCTTGAGATTCTGCGCCGCGGAAAAGTGCGCGAAGTGTACATCGTCGACGCCGAGCGTCTCCTCCTGGTCGCGAGCGACCGCGTCAGCGCATTCGACGTCATCATGAACGAGCTCGTGCCAAATAAGGGCGCCGTGCTCACGCAAATCACCGCGTGGTGGCTCCGGCAGTTCGAGGGCGATCTTGCGCATCACATGCTCAGCGCAGATGCCGGCGAGATCGTCAAGCAAGTGCCGGTGCTCGCGCCGCATCGCGACATGCTCGAGGGACGGTCGATGCTGTGCCGGCGCACCGAAGTGTTCCCAGTGGAGTGCGTGGTGCGCGGCTACATTTCGGGATCGGCGTGGAAAGAGTACAAGGCATCCGGCACGCTGGCCGGCGAGAAGCTGCCGGCGGGAATGGTCGAGAGCGATCGGTTCGAGAAGCCGATTTTCAGCCCCGCGACAAAAGCCGAAACCGGTCACGACGAGAACATCACCATCACGCAGATGCAAAAGGAGCTGGGCGCGCCGACCGCAACGGAGCTGGAGCGACTGAGCCGGCACGTGTACTCGCGCGGGCGCGATATCGCGGCGACACGCGGAATCATCATCGCGGACACGAAGTTCGAATTCGGCCACGTGGACGGCAAAATTATCCTGATTGACGAGGTGCTCACGCCGGACAGCTCGCGCTTCTGGGCGGCGGACAAGTACCAGCCGGGCAAGTCGCAGCCGAGCTTCGACAAGCAGCCGCTGCGCGACTGGCTCGACGTGGAAAAGAAGGCCGGTCGCTGGGACGGCAACGAGCCGCCGCCAACGCTGCCCAACGAGGTGGTGATGGAGACGAGCCGCCGGTATCTCAACGCGTTTGAGCGCATCACTGGCGCTCCGCTCAAGCTCAACGGAGCGAAATGACGGTTGCCCGCGAAGGCCTTCCCTTCATCCTGATCGCGACGGCGCTCGCGGTGGGCGCGTTCGCGCTGGCCCTCATGCGGCGCTCATGGCCGCTCTGGCTGCTCGCGTTCGTGCTGACGATCGTCGCGCTGTGGGTCGCGTATTTCTTTCGCGATCCCGAGCGCACGGGTGAACGCGGCGAGCGGCTGGTGATTTCGCCGGCTGACGGAAAGATCGTGATGATCACGGAGGTCGACGAGCCGTCGTTCGTGCACGGCAAGGCGACGCGGATCTCGATCTTCATGAACATTTTCAACGTGCACGTGAACCGGTATCCGGTCGACGGCACGGTGAAATACGTCCACTACAATCCCGGCAAGTTCATCAACGCCGCCGCCGATAAGGCGAGCCTCGACAACGAGCAGATGTCCGTTGGACTTGAATCGGGCGGAAAGCTCGTGCTCGTGCGTCAAATCGCGGGAGCAATCGCGCGGCGCATCGTGACGTACAGCAAGGTTGGCGACACGGCCTCTCAGGGCGCTCGCTTCGGCCTGATCCGATTCGGCTCGCGCGTGGACGTGTTCGTGCCGACCAACAGTACGGTGCGCGTGAAGCTCGGCGACAAACCGTCGGCCGGCACCACCGTTCTTGCGGAAATGCCGCGAGACTGATGCGACGTCCGCGCCTCCCCCGCCCGTCGATGGTCATGCTCCCGAACGGGTTCACGCTGGCGAACCTGTTCTTCGGAGTGTTCGCGATCATCACGGCAGCGCGCGGCGATCACGAGCGGGCGGTGTGGTACATCATCGTTGGCGCGATCTGTGATGCGATCGACGGCCGCGTTGCCCGCGCCACGCATACGGGAAGCAGGTTCGGCGAAGAACTCGACTCGCTGGTCGACGCCATCTCATTCGGATTTGCGCCGCCGCTCATGATGTACTTCGCGGTGCTGCGGAAAGATGGGTGGGACTGGTTTTTCGTCTTCCTCTTTTCGGCGTGCGCGGTGATGCGACTGGCGCGCTTCAACGTGGAGCAGGCCGGGCGCAAAAAGACACACTTTCGCGGGCTGCCGAGCCCGGTCGCCGGCGGCACGCTCGCCACCTACTACTGGTTCAGCCAGACCACGCTCTACAATGAGACCGTCATCAGCGATCTGCCGTGGCACACCATGGTTCGTTTCCTCATGGCCGGTCTCGCGTTCCTCATGATCAGCAACGTGCCCTATCCCGCGATGCCTACATTCAGCATCAAGACGCTGAAAGGCGTGATCGGGCTGATCGTGTTCATCGCTCTCATTTTCGGCCTCGTCTTCCTGCCGAAAGATTTCTTCTTCCCCGTCGGCATGCTCTACGTGATTTACGGAATCGTCGCGTCGGTCGTGAAAGGCCTGCTCGACACTGATCGCACACCCATCGAGGAATCCACCGCATGACGCGGTTTCGAGTCTCCGTTCATATCATCCCGCGCCGCGGCTTGCTCGACCCACAGGGCAAGGCCGTCACTGATGCGCTGCACACACTTGGGTTCGCGGGCGTCGGCGAGGTCCACGTTGGACGCCACCTGGTGATCGAGACCGGCGCGAAGGATGCGAGCGCGGCCGAAGCCAGCGTGCGCACGATGTGCGAGCGCCTGCTCGCGAATCCTGTCACCGAGGATTTCGAAATCGCGGGAGTCGTCAAGGAATGAAGGTCGGCATCGTCAGGTTTCCCGGCTCGAACTGTGAGGACGATGCGTTCCACGCGGTCGTCTATCAGCTCGGTGAAGAAGCGGTGATGCTCTGGCACAAGGATCACGATCTGCAAGGCAGCGACGTGATCATTCTGCCGGGAGGCTTTTCATACGGTGATTATTTGCGCGCGGGCGCGATCGCGCGCTTCAGCCCGATCATGAGCGAGGTCGCGGCACACGCGAAGAACGGCGGCATCGTTCTCGGAATCTGCAACGGATTTCAGATTGCGTGCGAAGCCGGCCTGCTTCCCGGAGCGCTGCTGCACAACGACGTCGGCTATCGCTCGATGCCAGTGACGATTCGCGTCGAGCACGCCAACACGGCATTTACCTCCGCTGCGAAGGTCGGCCAGTGCCTCACCATGCCGATCGCGCACGGCGAGGGACGATTCGCCGCGAGCGAAGATCTATTGGACGAACTCGAGTCCAACGCGCAGGTGCTGTTCCGTTACGTGGACGCCTCCGGCGAAACGACCGTCGACGCAAACCCCAACGGTGCCATGCGCAGCATCGCCGGCATCTGCAATGCCGCGCGAAATGTGATCGGCCTTATGCCCCACCCCGAGCGCGCCGTCGATCCAATCCTCGGATCCGACGACGGGCTCGTTCTGTTCGAATCACTGCTGGTTGCCGCCCACGCCTGACCGGAGATCGTTCATGCGCCGCATCGCACTCGTAGTAGCTCTTCTCGTCGCTGTGGCAAGCAGCGCGAGCGCGCAGGCCAGCATCGATCCTGGAATGACAAAGGATCAGGTCATCGCCAGACTCGGAAAGCCCGCGTCGGAACATTCAAGCGGTACCAAAACCTATCTGTATTACACGAACGGCCAGGAAAAAACCGTGGGCATGAGCGACATGGTCGCGATTGAGGACGGTAAGGTGGTCGACGCCGTGTTTCGCTCAAACAGCCGGAAGTACTCTGGGACGAGCTCCTCGCCCAAGCCGGTTTCCGCTGAGGCCGCGATCGTGAAAGGCGGTGGCAAACCGTCATCGAAGCCGATGAAGATGGCTGCTGCAGCCAAGAAAGCGCCCGAGCCAAAGAAGGCTGCGCCTCCCGCGAAAAAGTCCGCCGATACCGCCAAGAAGGCCGCACCCGCACCAGCCAAAAAACCTTGACTCCAACTCCCCGCCCCGGCGATCCCACCATCACTCCGGCGCTCGTCGCCGAGCACGGGCTCACGCGGGACGAGTACGATCGACTGGTGAACATGCTGGGCCGCACGCCGACGTTCACGGAACTCGGAATCGTCAGCGCGCTCTGGAGCGAGCACTGCTCCTACAAGCACTCACGACCGCTTCTCAAAAAGCTTCCCACCAACGCGCCCTACGTCCTGCAGGGCCCGGGCGAAAACGCCGGCGTGATCTCGATCGGTGACGGACTCGCCGTCGCGTTCAAGATCGAATCGCACAACCATCCCTCCGCGGTCGAGCCGTACCAAGGCGCCGCGACTGGCGTCGGCGGAATTCTTCGCGACGTGTTCACGATGGGCGCGCGGCCGATCGCGATGCTCAACTCGCTGCGCTTCGGCTCGCTCGATAGTGCGCGTGTTCGCTATCTGGTCGCGGGCGTGGTGCGCGGAATCGGCGATTACGGCAACTGCATGGGCGTTCCGACGGTCGCGGGCGACGTGATGTTCGACGCCGCGTATGAGGGAAATCCACTGGTCAACGCGATGTGCGTTGGAATTCTGCGCGAGGATGAACTCATTCGCGCAAAAGCCCAGGGCATCGGCAACAAGATTATGGCAGTCGGCGCGCGCACCGGACGAGATGGCATTCACGGCGCATCGTTCGCATCGGAGGATCTCTCGCACAACAGCGACGCCAAGCGCCCGCGTGTGCAGGTTGGCGATCCGTTCACCGAGAAGCTCCTGCTCGAGGCGACGCTCGAGCTCATTGCATCCGGGCACGTGGTGGCCGTGCAGGACATGGGCGCGGCGGGGCTGACGTCATCGAGCGCCGAGATGGCCGAGCGCGGCGACGTGGGGGTGACGATCGACACGCTCAAGGTGCCTGTGCGCGAGTCCGGCATGACTCCCTACGAGATTCTGCTCAGCGAATCGCAGGAGCGCATGCTCGTGGTGGCCATCAAGGGACGCGAAGAAAAAGTCCGCGCGATCCTCGCCAAGTGGGATCTGACGGCCGAGGTCATCGGCGAAGTGATCGCGGAGCCGGTATACCGCGTGACCGAAGGCAAGAAGGTCGTTGCCGAATTCCCCGGCACCCGCCTCGTCACTGACTGCCCACAGTATCATCCGGAAGCGAAAGAAAGCGAAGCGATCATCGCGCTGCGGAATCGCGACGTCAACGCGATCCCCGCACTGCCGCAGGAGCGAAACTCGGCATGGACGCTCTGCCGCCTCATGGAATCTCCGACCATCGCGAGCAAGCGCTGGCTCTACCGCCAGTACGATTCCACGGTGCGCACCAACACGGTCATCGGACCCGGAGGGGGCGACGCGGCGGTGCTGCGGATTCGCGGCACGACGAAAGGCCTTGCACTGAAGACCGATTGCAACGGCCGCTACGTCTATCTCGATCCTCGGGTCGGCGGCCGGATCGCCGTCGCCGAAGCGGCGCGCAACGTTGCCTGCGTCGGCGCTCGGCCAATGGCGATCACGAACTGCCTCAACTTCGGCAACCCAACCCGCCCTGACATTTTCTTTCAATTCCGTGAGGCCCTCGCCGGCATGAGCGAGGCATGCGTCGCGCTCGGAACACCGGTCACGGGCGGCAACGTCTCGCTCTACAATGAAAGTCCGGCGGGCGCGGTGTATCCCACGCCGACGATTGGCATGGTGGGACTGCTCGACGACGTTTCGCGCGCGACGCCAATGTCGTTTCGCGCGCCTGACGATGCGATCATCCTGCTCGGCGAGCCAACCGACGAGCTCGGCGCGAGCGAGTACCTCGCCTGGATTCACGGCGTTGTAGCCGGCGCTCCACCGGCGTGCGATCTCACGAAGGAACGCGCGCTCGTCGAAACGCTGCATGAGAGCATCAATGCGGGGCTGCTCCACTCCGCGCACGATTGCAGTGAGGGTGGATTCGCCGTCGCGATCGCGGAGTGCTGCGTGGCAAATCCGCTGGCGCTGCGCGGTGCGATGGTCGATCTCTCGCCGTGGAAGGCGCTGGCGTCGCGCGCGCTTCTCTTTGGCGAGGCGCAGGGCCGCGCGATCGTCTCCACCAGCGACGCCGAGGCCGTTCTGGCGATCGCAAAGAAGCACGGTATTCCCGCCCGCAACATCGGCACCGTGAAGCCGCACAACGAGGGACTCGTGATCATTGTCTCCGGACACAGCATGCGATCGCCGCTGCTCGACCTCAGCTCGGCATACCACGATGCGATTCCGCGCGCGATGCAGCGCGCGCCCGCGGAGCAGGTCTCTGCGGAACTCGCGACCGGAGCAACGGTCTGATGTGCGGCGTATTCGGCGTAAGCGGAAATAAGTCGGCGGCCGAGCTGGTGCATCTGGGACTGTACTCCCTCCAGCATCGCGGTCAGGAATCGGCGGGCATCGTCGCCGTCCAGGGCGGCGAGGCGCACGGGCTTCGCGCGATGGGACTCGTGGGTGAGAAGTTCGGCCCCGATGCCATCCACAGTCTGCAGGGCTCGACGGCGATCGGCCACACGCGTTACTCCACGGCAGGCTCGTCCACACTCGAGAACGCGCAGCCCGCGCTGGTGAACTTCAAGGGCGGACACATCGCGCTGGCGCACAACGGCAACCTCGTGAACGCGACGGAGATTCGCATTCAGCTCGAGGCCGCCGGTTCGATCTTCAGCTCCACGATGGACTCCGAGGTGATCGTGCACCGCCTCGCGCGGTCGAGCGCGACGAAACCCGAAGAGCAGCTCGCCGAGGCGCTTCAAGGTCTCGAGGGCGCGTATTCGCTTCTCGTGCTGATCAACGACACGCTGCTCGCCGCGCGCGATCCCAACGGCTGGCGTCCGCTCGTGATGGGGAAGCTCGGTGACAGTTACATCTTTGCGTCCGAGACCTGCGCGCTGGACATCGTCGGCGCGACGCTCGTTCGGGAAGTGCAGCCCGGCGAAATCATCGCCATCGATAAAGACGGCGCGATGCGCACGATCCAGCTCGGAGCCGCGAGCGCCCTGCACCGCTGCGTGTTCGAATACGTCTACTTCGCGCGTCCCGACAGCAGCGTGTTCGGCGGATCGGTGGACCGTGCCCGCCGCGCACTCGGACGGCGGCTCGCTGTGGAGCATCCGGCGCCGACGGCCGATCTCGTATTCGCGGTGCCTGATTCATCGAACGCCGCAGCACTCGGATACTCAGAAGAGAGCGGGCTCGCGCTCGAGCACGCGTTGATTCGCAATCACTACGTGGGAAGAACGTTCATCCAGCCCACGCAGGCCGGGCGCGATGCGAAGGTGAAGGTCAAGTACAATCCGGTGCGCGAGATTCTCAAAGGCAAGAGCGTCGTCATGGTAGACGATTCGATCGTGCGCGGCACCACCACGCGCGGCATCGTTGCGCTCGTCCGCGCGGCGGGAGCACGCGAGGTGCACATGCGCGTGTCGTCACCGCCGATCACGGGTCCGTGCTGGTACGGCATCGACACGCCCGATAAATCCCAGCTGATCGCCGCAAATCTGAGCCTTGCACAGATCGCTGAGCGAATAGGCGTGGATTCCCTCGGCTACATCTCCCTGGACGGCATGCTGGGCGCCGTTCCTGGCGGCCCGAAGGGATTCTGCGACGCTTGCTTCTCAGGCAACTACCCTACGAAGGCACCGAGCGTCATTACAAAAAACAGGATGGGATGACAATGCGCTGCTTCCCCCGCTTCGCCGTTCTCGCCGCAGTCATCGCGATTACGCCCCTCGGCGCGCAGGCACCTTCGCCGTTCGACTCGCTGCACTTCCGCTCGATCGGACCCGCCGCCACCGGCGGACGCATTCATGATCTGCAGATCGATCCCCGGAATCCGGCGGTGCTCTATGTGGGCGCCGCGTCCGGCGGAATCTGGAAGAGCACCAACAACGGCGTCACCTGGCGCGACATCTTTGGCGACCAGCCCGATAACACCTTCGGCTCCCTCGCAATTTTTGCCGGCGATTCCAAAATCATTTGGGCCGGCACCGGAGAAAACAACAACAGGCAGAGCTCGTCCTGGGGCGGCGGCGTCTATCGCTCCACCGATGCGGGCGAACACTGGAGCTTTCTCGGATTGCACGACACGCGATCGATCGGCCGCGTGGTGCTGCATCCGACGAACGCGAGCGTTGCCTATGTCGCCGCCGTTGGGAATCTCTGGCGCGGCAACTCCGAGCGTGGCGTGTTCAAGACGACGGATGCGGGCAAAACATGGGCGAAGGTCCTCTATGTAGACACGCTCACCGGCGCGACAGATCTCGTGATGGATCCGCGCGACCCGAACGTTCTCTACGCGGCCATGTATCAGCGCCTCAGAAAAGCATGGGGCTTCGACGGCGGCGGGCCGGGCAGCGCGATCTACAAGACGATCGACGGCGGCGCCACCTGGAAGAAGCTGGAGAACGGAATTCCCGCGGGCGACAAAGGACGCATCGGCCTGGCGCTCGCGCTCTCGAAACCCGACGTGCTGATCGCGACGATCGAACACAGTGGCGCAGCCGGCACGTACCGTACCGAAGACGCAGGCGCGACGTGGAAACGGATGAGCGCGACGAATCCGCGCCCGATGTACTACAGCAAGCCGACGATCGATCCGACGAACGACAGGCGCATCTGGCTGCCGGGCACGTACATCGTGAAAAGCGAGGACGGCGGCGCGACCTTCGAAGAAGATCCGACCTCACCCACGTACGACGTCGGCCTCAAGACCGACCACCACATCATTCGCGTGGATCCAGCGAATTCCGCGCACATCTACGTGGTGGGCGACGGTGGAATGCACGAAAGCTTCGACATGGGAAAGACCTACATTCGCGTCAACAACATTCCGATCGCGCAGATCTATCGCATCGCCGTCGACAATCGTGATCCATACTGGGTCTACGCGGGCCTCCAGGACAATCACTCGTGGGGCGGGCCGAGCGCGACGCGTCACTGGCTCGGAATTCTCAACCAGGACTGGGTCGAGATCGGCTTCAGCGACGGCACAGGCAAAGCTGTCGACCTCACCAATTGGCGCAAAGTGTATTCGTCGTCGAGCGGCGGAAATCTCTCGCTCGTCGATCCCGTGACCGGCGACGTTCAAGCACTGAATCCGCGCCCTCCCGCCGGCGAGCCGGGATATCGCTACGCGTGGGATGCGCCGGTCATGGCATCGCAGCACACCTCGGGCACGGTGTACCTGGGCGCGAACCGCCTGTTCACCTCGCACGACTTCGGCTCGACCTGGACGCGATCCAAGGATCTCACGCGATCAATCAATCGCGACACGCTCATGATGATGGGCATCTTGAACAGCGCGATTCGCCTCTCGAGAAACGACGGCGACGGAGTCAGCCAGATCTCGAACTTCGCCGAGTCTCCGATCGACCCCAAGATCCTCTGGGTGGGCACCGACGACGGGAACGTGCAGCTGACGATCGATGGTGGCCTCACGTTCACCGAACTGAGCAAGAACATCCACGGCGTTCGTGATGGCGCGTTCGTCGGCAAGATCGTTGCGTCGGCCGGCTCGCGCGGCACCGCATACGTCACCTTCGATGAACACCGCGACGGCGATTTCAAAGCGTACATCTTCCGCACGACGGATTTCGGCAAGACGTGGAAACCGGTGATCGACGGGCTTCCAGGCGACGACGCGTCCGTGCGGAGTATCGCCGAGTTTCCGGGACATGCGAACGTGCTGTTTGCAGGCACCGAGCGCTCGATGTTCGTGACGCTCGACAGTGGCGCCCACTGGAACAGACTCAAAGCAAATCTTCCAACGACGCGCTACGATGACATCGTCATTCAGCCGCGGACGAAAGATCTCGTGCTCGGCACGCATGGACGCAGCATCTGGATTCTCGATGACGCCTCGCCGATCGCCAACTGGACTCCGACCGTCGCGTCGGCAAAGGCGCATCTGTTCGCAGTGCCGCGCGCGACGATCCTGCTCTACTGGGAAGATATTTCGAACATGAATCACTACTTCTTCACGGCGGAAAATCCGGCGGAAGGAGCGACGTTCACATATTCGCTCGGTCAGCCCGCGCAGAAGGTGCGGTTGATCGTGAGCAGCACCGGCGTGGCGCCGCGCATGATCAAGGAGATCAGCGGCTCGACGTCGGCCGGCATGCTTCACCGCGTGAACTGGGATCTCCGCTTTCCACTGCCGTCCAGCATGGGTGGCAGAGGCGGTGGTGGCGGCGGAGGTGAGGAAGGCGGCGGCGGCGGGCCCGGGAGCCAGAAGGCCGGTGTGGTACAACTGCCGATTCCATCGCACGACATCGGGCAGCGTGGAATTTTCGTGGCGCCGGGCACCTTCAAGGTGGCGCTCGAGGTGGACGGCACGGTGGTGGAGAGCAAGACGTTTGAGGTGCGCGGCGATCCGGCTTCAACGGTGACGGTCGAGCAACAGAAGTCGCGCGAGTCATTTGCGATTGAAGTTTCGGATCTGCTCGGTAAAATTGAGAAGCTTGCAGCTGATCTCACTGCGAAGAAGGCCGCAGCGACGGGCGACGCCGCCGAGAAGCTCACCTCGCTGCAGACCCGTCTGGTGGGTGGCGCAGGTGGCGGCCGCGGGAGAGG
Organism: Gemmatimonadota bacterium; assembly: GCA_025362095.1. GTDB lineage: Bacteria > Gemmatimonadota > Gemmatimonadetes > Gemmatimonadales > Gemmatimonadaceae > Fen-1231. Next base: position 14,821 of record JANYIJ010000189.1, read on the forward strand.
TGGCGGCGGTGGTGGTCGTGGCGGCGGACCTCAGCCGGTGCGCCAGCAGCTCGCAGGAATCATCGGAGCGATGACGATCTCAGGCTCTCAGACCGGCACGGTGAATCCGCCGACTGGCACGCTGAAAGCGGTTCTGGCAGGAGCGAAAACGGAACTCGCTGCGATTGAAAAAGAACTAAAGACGATCAAGTAACCCGGGCTGGTCCAGGGATCGCGCTCCCCGCGATTCCCTGGCCCCCATGCCGCTCGGGCTACTTGACCGTGATGGACTCCGGCAGCGAGAACGTGATATGCGTGCCGGCTGCGACGACGATGTCGCGCTGTGCGCCGGCAACCGCAACTGCGCCGCCACCAACCGCTCCGATTGCGCCGCCAATCACCGTGCCCTTGGTGTTCTTGCCGATCATCTGACCGACGAG
>JANYIJ010000197.1 GCA_025362095.1 Gemmatimonadota bacterium
ATCGTGGTGTCGATCTGCACGATCAGGTCGCCCGGCTTGATGAAGTAGCCGATGTCGATCGGCATTTCGATCACCTGACCAGACGCCGTCTTCGATTTCACTTCGACGACGTTGATCGGTTCGATGACGCCAGTGGCTTCAGCGGTGACGACGATGTCGCGGCGCTGGATCGTGGCGGTCTGGATCGGCACCGCCTTCACGGCGGTGGACGTGCAGCCAGCGGCAGCGATAAGTGCGAAGAACAGGATATTGCGGTTCACAACAAACTCCGGTGCAGAGTGCAGAAGAGGAATGCGGGACATTGATTGAGCGCTACTTGAGATCGCGGCCGATGAGAGCCTCGATGTTCGCTTTGGCCGTGCGCGCGTTCAGACGGGCGGTGCTCAAGTTGAAGCGCGCGAGGTCAAGCGCAGCCTGCGCGGTGGTGACGTCGACCTGAAGCGCAGTGCCAATGTTGTAACGCTGCGTCTGCACGCGAAGGTTTTCCGTGGCCGACTGGATCTGCAGCTGCTGGAGCGCGATCGTCTGCAGCGCCGTGTTGTAGTTCACGAGATACGTCGTGAGGTTCTGCTGTGCCGCAAACTTTGCATCCCGCAGGTTGGCTTGGGCGTTGTCTTCGCTGATGCGCGCCGCAATGAGCGTCTGCTCGCGAGAATAGTTGTTGAAGATCGTGTATCCCGCGGAGATTCCGAATCTGGTGCTCGTGGTGGTCGGCCCGCCGCCAAATAGGAATCCCTGGGTCGCCTTGGGGTTCTGGCCATACGATGCGTTCGCGCTGACCGACGGGTAGTAGGTGCCCGTCGACGCTTTGTGCAGAGCCTGGCTTGCCGCATACGCGGCGATCGCTGCCTTCACGCTCGGACCTTCAAGCGCCATCTTCGTCAGCGAGCCCTCGTCGACATCGATCCGCCCCACATCGCTGGTGTCGCTGGCGAGCGCTGTCACCATCACCGGCGACGCGACCAGGCGCGTGAGCGCCGCGTTTGCGATGACAAGGAGGTTTTGCGCGTTAAGGATCGCGAGCTGCGCGGTGCCGACCGATAGCGCGGCCGTGAGCGAGTCGGCGCGCGTCGCAGCGCCCGCCAGCATCTTGGCCGACGCCACCTGCAGCGCCTGCTGCGCTTCTTCGAGTGAGCGGCGGGCTGCGGACTCCTGCTCGCGCGCGGCGAGAATTGCGAAGTACTGCACCTTCACGTTCAAGGCGAGCGTGTAGCGCGCGGAGACGTCCGACGCAACGGCTGCGTCGAGGTTCGCGCCAGCCGCCTTGTAGTTGTACCAGTGCGTGCCGCCGTCGAATACCGTGAGGTTTGTATTGACGCCACGGCTGTACGTCCACGGAAGACCGGAGACGGGCACCGGCACACCCTGAACGAACTGCGTACCGCCCTGGTTGTTGGCGGAGTACGTCAGCGCGAGGCTGGGCAGGAATTGCGCTTTCGCGAATTTGATCGCGGCTTCGCTGCTGCGCTCGGCATTGCGCGCGATGACGGTCGTCGGCGAGTTCTGCACCGCGAGGCGGATGGCGTCGTCGACCGAGATGGGGCGTGCGTTTGCCGCGGTGCCGGACTGCGCGTGAAGGACCACGGGCGCAATTGCTAGCGCGAGGGCACTGCGAATGAACCAGGACTTCATTTCTTCTCCGTGCGCGGCGCGTTGTCGCGCTGCATTTGAGCGTAAATGGTTTTCTGCTCCGGCGTGAGAAGCGCCTGAAAGCGCTCGTCCGCGCGGGCGTTCACCGAGTCGGTTGCCGGACGAACGGGCGACCTCAGAATTGAGTCCGTCCGGTTGCGCTCGTCAAAAATCTGTCTCGCCGAGTCGCGCTGTACGGGGGTCAGGTGGAGGTCGTCGAAAAACCGCGTCCGCATGGCCTGACGGTCGTACGGGCGCGGCTGATTGCGAACTACGGATCGATCGACAGCCACGCCGATCGCTGCGCCCGCGAGCGCTGCGACCAGATAGAATGCGAGCGCAATGTTCTTCGAATGCGTCATTCAGGCCCCGGTGTTAACGGCGGCCGGTAAGAACGCGGAGCCGCACCTGCTGCTCCGTGAGATTGCCGCGTTCCGCCACTTCGAGCAGGTCGATCGTCGCCGGATCGAGAACCGTCTCGTACGCCATGCGTGACACCTGCGTCTGCGCGCGCATGATCATCGCGCCCGCGACGATCACGGCGAAGCCCGCCGCAATCAGCCCGACACGCAGCCAGCGATCCGGCACCGTCCACCACTCGTCCGCGGCAACGGCCGCGTCGAGGCGCGCATTGATGCGCTGCTCGAGCGAGGCCCACCACGCGAGATCGGTCGGGGCCGCGTAGATCGCGCGAAGTTCGCGCGTCAACTCGTCGTCTCGAACCAGTTCAGGTCCGCGAAATTCGTCTGTCATAGTTCACTCCGCACTGAGCCCAGCACTTCGCGCAAATGCGATCGCGCGTAGTGCAAATCCGATCGCGCGGTGCCCTCGGGAATTCCGAGCGTCACGCCGATCTCCGCATGCTTGAACCCTTCCACATCGTGAAGCACGATCACGGCGCGCTGCCTCGCGGGCAGCGTGTCCAGCGCTTCCTTCAGCCGGATCCGCAGCTCGTTCGCTTCCGCAGGATCGCGAAAGGGCGACGCAACAGTCTCCGGCAACTCGTCCGCATCGCGAACCTTCCGGCGGCGCGTGATGTCCAGCGCCGCATTCGCGACAATCCGGTGCAGCCACGCGCCAAACGCCTGATCCGGCAGGAACCGGTGAAGGGCGCGGTACGCGTGAAGGAATGCCTCCTGCACCGCGTCTTCCGCATCCTCGTGATTGACGACGATCGCCCGGGCCACGGCATACGCGCGACGCTCATGCGTCCGCACCAGCTGGGAAAACGCCTCGCGTTCCCCCCTCTGCGCCGCGAGCACGAGGGCACGTTCGTCCCCGCTCACGATTCACCATCCAAGTACGGGCCGCTGGACGTGAACGTTGGTCCCGCAGGCGCTTTCGATGCCGGCCAACCCGTTCCAGTAACCGGCGTCATGAGGCGGCGCTGCCAGCCAGCCCGAGCAGATCGGCGCGATCCCGCATCGAGCGGATCACGAGCGCGATATGCGCATCGAGTTCGACGCCAAGCTCCGTGGCACCACGGAGGACGTCGTCGCGGTTCACGCCGCGCGCGAAGGCCTTGTCCTTCATCTTCTTCTTGACCGATGACGGCTCCAGATCGTTCACACTCCTCGACGGCCGCACAAGGGCGCACGCCGTGCAGAGGCCGGCCAGCTCGTCCACGGCATAAAGCGCTTTCGACATAAGCGCGTCGCGCGGAACGCCCGAATAATCCGCGTGGCCCAGGATCGCGTGCAGCACATCCTCCGGATAACCGAGCGAGCGCAGCACCCGCACGCCCTCCGCTGGATGCTCCGAATCCGCGGAGTGCGCGTTGTTCGGAAAACGCTCGTAGTCGAAGTCGTGCATCAAACCGGTGAGTCCCCAGCGCTCCACGTCCTCCTTGAAATGCGTCGCATAGGCGCGCATCGCTCCCTCCACCGCGAGCATGTGCTTGCGGAGAGAATCGCTCGGCGTCCACTCCTCCATCAGGGCGAGGGCGGCGCTGCGATCGGGGAGCGTGAGGCCCTCGGAAATTTTACGGTCTCCCGCCGATCAGTTTGTCGAGTTCGCCGTCCTGCTGCGCCACCAGATCTGCGGCGGCCTTCTTCTGCGCCTCCGGAATTACTTTCAGCGACTCTTCGGCGTCGGCTTTCCGGCGGGTCCTGAACTCACTCATCATGAGTCGCAGGTCTCTCATTGACGACTGCATCTTCGCCTGCTCCGCCGTCGACCCCGACTGAAGCTGCTGCTGGGCAGTGGCCGTCAGGTCCTTCATGTTGCGCGTCGCATTGTTGTCCGTGATCGGCATCGTCCATTTGCGAACCGAGTCGTAGCTGGCAAAGAACGACTTGTTGCGATCGTCGATCTGCTTGCCGAGCGCCTTCAGTTGCGCGACGGTGGAGTCTGCGAGCGAGATCTTCTTGCGCTTGTCGACCAGAAACGAGGCGGGATTCAGATCGGAGAAATCGCGCGACGACGGCGACTTTGCGCCAGACCCTCCGCCAGAAGGCCGTGACGACGACGGCTCTTTGATGTCGGCGCTGGGAGCCGAGCCCCCGCCGCGCTGGGCGAAAACGAGGACAGGAATGCACGCGGCCATCGCGACCGCAAAGAGTCGGCTACGCATTATTGGAACGTCCTCCGGACGGGATTTCGATCGTGAGCGGGGAAAGTCTCCTGAAATTACAACTTGAAGCGCTAGTGTGCTTGAACCGCCGCCCGGCTCTTCCCGTGCCGCCAAAAGAGCATGAGTGGGATGGACAGACAGAGCGCCGCCCCGCTGAGCAAATAAATCCTCGAAAAAGCGAGGACGCTCGCCTGCGCCGTCACCATCCGGTCCATCACCATGAGCGCCTGCTGGTGGGCCACCGCCGGACTCATTCCCCGGCCGACCAAGCCGCGGCTGATGAACTCGAGCCGGGCCTGCGCGTCTGTCCCGATGGTCACGACGTGCTGCGTGAGCTGACTCTTCGCCTGAAACGTGAACCGCGAGAGCATCGTCGCCACGATCGCGATGCCGAGCGATCCGCCGAGCTGTCGCGTGAGGTTGAACATGCCCGTGCCCTGCGGAATTTCCCACGGCTTGAGCTCGGCCATCGACGCGCTCGTAAGCGGAATGAAAATCAGCCCCAGCGACACGCCGCGCACGATCAGCGGCCAGAACATGTCGCTCGCTCCGGCATCGATCGTGAGCCGCGAAAGCGTCCACATGCACCACAGAAAACCGAGCACGCCGATCGCGATCAGCGGCCGCGCGTCGATTTTCGACGCGAATCGGCCCATTATCGCCATCGTGAACGCAGAGGCGATCGCGCCAGGCAGGATCACGAGGCCGGTCTGATTCGCGGTGAAGTTATGCAGCCCCTGCAGGAAGATCGGCAGCACGAACACCGAGCCGAACAGCGCGAAGCCGAGCAGCATCGCCATCGCGACGCCGGTGGCGAGCTGCCTGCTCTTCAGCACGCGGAAGTTGATCACGGGCTCCTTCGCCGTGAGCTCGCGCCATATCAGCCCGATGAATGACAGTCCGGAAATCACGGCGAGCGACGTCACGAACTTCGACTCGAACCAGTCAAAGCGTTCGCCTCGCTCGAGCATCCACTGCAGCGCGCCGACGCCTGTCGTCAGCAGTCCGATGCCGAGCCAGTCGATGGTGTCTGCCTTCTCCTGATGCTCGGCGTTCCGCACGTAACTCCACACCATCAGTCCCGCGATCAGCCCCAGCGGCAAGTTGATATAGAAAATCCACGGCCATTCCCAATTGTCGACAATGAATCCGCCGAGCGTCGGTCCGAGTGTCGGGCCGACCATGATGCCCATGCCGAACATCGCCTGTCCGATTGCGACTTCTTTGGGCGGGAACGCTTCCCACAGCGTGGCCTGCGCGGTGGAGAGCAGCGCGCCGCCGCCGAATCCCTGCACCACGCGCCAGAACACGAGCGCGCCGAGTGAACGCGACGCGCCGCAGAAAAACGACGCGAGCACGAACAGTCCGATCGAGAACGTGAGATAGCGGCGACGGCCGAAATACGCCGAGAGCCAGCCCGACATCGGGATCACGATCACGTTCGCGATGATGTAGCCCGTGGAGACCCACGAGATCTCGTCGAGTGTCGCGCCGAGATTTCCCATCATGTGGGGAATCGCGACATTGACGATCGACGTATCAATGAGCTCGAGCATCGCCGCCATCGTCACCGCGATGCCGATCAGATACTTGTAGCGGTATTTATCGGCGGTGGGATCCGCCGTCTGCGCGTTCATCTCTCGAGCCTGCTATTTCGTCGCGACGTGCGCGGTCACGGACATGCCCGGACGCAGCGGCCTGTCGGCGCCGCATCCTTTTGTGATTTGAATGCGAATAGGGACGCGCTGCACGACCTTCGTGAAGTTGCCGGTGGAATTGTCCGGCGGCAGCAGCGCGAACTTCGCGCCCGTCGCCGCGCTGAGGCTCTCCACCTTTCCTTCGGCCTCGCATCCCGGATACGAATCCACTTCGATCGCGACGGCCTGACCGACCCGAATATCTGCGAGCTGCGTTTCTTTGAAGTTCGCCGAAATCCAGACAGCGGAATCCGAGACGAGCGTGAGGAGCGGCTGGCCGGGCTGCACGAGCTGGCCGACCTCGATCTGCTTCCGGCTCACCACACCGCCGACCGGCGAAACGATTTTCGTATAGGAGAGCTGCAGCGCCGCGTTGTCGCGCGTCGCCTTCGCGCTGGCATAGCGCGCCTGCGCGAACTTGCCGCCGATTTCCGCGTTCGAGACGTTCGCGGCCATTCCGCCGGCCTGCCGCTCGAGCGCTGCGACGTTTGCGTTCGCCTGATCGAACGCGGCCTGCGCCGCGTCCAGCTGGAGCTTCGACACGATTTGTTTCGCAGCGAGTTCTTTGTAGCGCGCGAGATCTGCGGTCGCCTTGGCCTGCGCGGCCTTCGCGGATTCGATCTGCGCCTGAACCATCTGTCCCTGGCTCGTCGCGCTGCGAATCTGCGCTTCGGCCTGGCCGTCGACGCCCTTGCCTCCCGCGACGTACGCAGCCGCAGCGAGCTCGGCATCGGCCTGCGCCAGCCGCACAGCATACTCGGACGAATCGATGATCACGATCGGTTGGCCGGTTTTCACGTGATCGTTTTCGTCGACGCTTAGCGAGCGCACGAATCCGCCGACCTTCGCGATGACCGGCACGATGGCGCCGTCCACCTGCGCATTGTCAGTGGAAACGTGTTTCTGATTGTAGAGAATCGTCTTGCCCGCCCATGCGAGGCCGATCAGCGCGACGACGATCAGGATTGGGAGAACCGGGCTGCGCTTGCCGTTCGCCGGTGCGGCGGCGGTATCGCTGGCTGTGGAGACTGAGGAGGACATTGGGTTTCTGTGCTCGAGCGAAAGAGTGTGATGCGTGAAGCGAAACGGATTAGGGGAGTTCGGTGACGGTGCCCTGAGCGCGCGCCAGCGCGACGCGCGCCGACTGGAACGCCGCGCGCGAGTCCACGATTTGCGTTCGCGCGGCGTTGAGGCTGAGCGATGCCGTGACGACGTCGGCGTTGCCGGCCACGCCCGAGCGGAAGCGGTCGCGCGCCTGCGCGAGTTCCTGCTCAGCGAGTCGAAGGTGTTCCTCGGTCGCGGCAAGCTGCTCGCGCGCCGAGACGAGATCGAGCAGCGCGCCGCTCACATCGATGGCGGCCTGCTCGGTGAGATCGCGCTTGCGCACGCCGAGTTCCTGCACGGCGGCCTGCTGCTCTTCAATGCGCCCTTCGCGGCGGAACCCGTCGAACATCGGAACCGAGAGACGAATCCCCCAATCGTACGTGCTGATGAGGTGCTGCGTGCTCTTGCTCGTGGGGCCCTGATCGGCAAATGCCGACAGCGCCGGCAGCCGCTCTGATTTGATCGACTCGATCTGCCGCTGCGCCGACTCGATCTGCGCGTCGGCGGATCGGAGGTCGGCGCGCGACTTCATCGCGCGAGCGATCGCGTCTTGCTCTGTGGGGAGCGCGCCGTTCGTCGGAAGACCCGGAAGCGAATCAGCGAGGGTGAACTGCGCGGTCAGCGCCAAGCCGAGCGCGCGATGCAAGTCGAGACGCGCGCGGTTCCGCTCGTTGCGCGCCGATATGATCTGCGCGCGCGTGGAGGCAAGCTGCGATTGCGCGCGCGTGACGTCGAGCGCGATTCCCACGCCCGCGTTCAGCTGGTCGCGCGCAATCGCCAGGAGTTCCTCGCCGAGTGTTGAGTCTGCCAGGCGCGCGGCGAACAACGCGTCGGCGCGAAGCACGCGCACATAGACCGCGGCGGCCATTCCCGCGGCCTGCTGCGACTGCGCCGACGCTTCGTCGCCGTACGCCGACGAACTCGCGCGCGCAGCCTTGAGCCGGGCAAATGCCGAAGGATCATAAATATTCTGGCGAATCGTGCCGCGAATGTCATACGTGCGAACCGGGCCGAGCACCACGCCGTTCGGATCGAACAACGTCTTGCCTGTCACTGGATCGGCGAAGTTGATCCCGAAGCTCGCGCTGTTGAACGTGCGCTCGCCCTCCGAGATGTCGCCGCTCACGTTCGGAAGGAACGCCGCCTTCTGCTGGCGGACGCGAGCTTCGGCCTGCTGGGTACGCAGCCGCGCCTGCTCGGGTCCAGCGCTCTTGTCGGCTGCGAGCCGCGCTGCGCCGCCGAGCGTGAGGACGAGCGACTCCTGCGCGGGCGCCGCTGAAGCGATTGTCGCGAGCGCGAAGAGAATTTTTATGGGCGAGTTCGGGTTCATGCTTTCGGTGCTCCTGAGGCCGGTACGGCGCGCAGCGCGTGAAGAACGAAATCGGTGACGTTGGAGAGAACGCTCTCCATCGAGGGCCGGTGCTCCGGCGGCGCCGGCGCGCGGGGCCCCGTCCAGAGCACGTGCATGAGGATCAGCGCCTTGATCATTCGCGCTGTGGCAATTGTCTCGGTTGCGCGGAATTCGCCGCTGGCGACACCGCGCTGGATGATGTCGCCGAGAATCCGGTTCGATTGCGAGACGATTTCATCCCAGTGAAACGCCGCGAGGTCCGGATACTTGTGGAGCTCGAAAACGACGAGGCGGATCCAGCCCTCGGACTCTTCGCGTCCCAAGCACTCCCATTGATGCGCGAGGTACGCGCGCATCTGCTGCTCGGCGGTTCCTTCTGCGGCGACCAACAGATCGGCGTTCGCGATCAGCGGCCCGATCTTTTGCCGGATGACCGCGCGAAAAAGTTCTTCCTTGCTCGGGAAGTAGAGATAGATCGTCCCTTTCGAGACTCCGGCCCGCGCAGCGATCTCCTCGAGCTTGGCCCCGTCGATGCCGTGCTCGGCGAAGACACTCAGTGCGGCGTCGAGAATTTGTTGCGGGCGTTCCTCGGGGAGGCGACGCCACCGCGGATCGGGCGCGAGAGAAGAAACAGTGGTCATGGCTATATGACTGACCAGTCAGTCAAAAATTTGGCGTTCAAAAGGCGAGCGCAAGCTCGCCTGATGAGTAACTTACCCTTCAGTCAGTTACGCGTCAAGGGCCCCGTTCGGAGCGACGCTCGACGCAGTCGACCCCGTTTTCGCGGGAGCTTCGCCTGCGTACTTCGCGTTCGTCAGCTTGACGATCGAGAAAACGAGGACCGCGATCGCGATCGCGCCCAGGATCAAGCCGCGGTAGGCAGCGGAGCGATCAGATTCGTGATGGTGGCCGGACATAGTGATGAGGAGTGAGGATGAGGAGTGAGGAGATAGTGATGGCGACGAGCGAGGGGAATGAGAACTAACTCACCCGCACCGTCGTCATCGAGTCGTTCTGCTTGATCTTCTTCATCACATCGATTCCGTCGGTGATCTGACCGAACACGGTGTGAACGCCGTTCAGGTGTTTGGTGTTCGACTCGCTGAGCACCATAAAGAACTGGCTGCCGCCGGTGTCCTTTCCGGCGTGCGCCATGCTCAACGCGCCAACGGCGTGAGTACGCGGATTTCCGTTGGTCTCGCACTTGATCATCCAGCCCGGGCCGCCCGTTCCCACGCGGCGATCGCCGGCCGGAAGATCTCGCGAGAGCGGATCGCCGCCCTGCACGACGAAGTCGGCGATGACGCGGTGGAATTTCACACCGTCATAAAAGCCGGAGTTGGCAAGCTTCTCGAAGTTGGCGACCGTCGCGGGAGCGTCCGTGTCGTACAGCTCCGCCTTGATCGTGCCGATGTTGGTTTCGAACGTCGCAATTTTTGTCATATCAATAATTGTATCGGGTCACGCCGCGGAGGGACAGATGCGGCGCAGCACGCAATCGGCGCAACGCGGCTTCCTGGCGTCGCACACGCGGCGGCCGTGCCAAATGAACAGATGCGACAGGAGTCCCCATGACTCCTCCGGAAAGAGCGGCATCAGCTCTTGCTCGATCTTTACGGGATCCGTCTGTTTCGTGAGACCGAGGCGCTTGGAAAGCCGCGCGACGTGCGTGTCTACGACAACACCTTCATTGATGCCAAACGCATTCGAAAGCACGACGTTCGCCGTCTTGCGGCCGATGCCGGGAAGCACGACGAGCTCGTCCATGGATTTCGGAATCTCACCGCCGTGGTGCATGACCACCGCTTTCGCCATGCCGATGAGACTCTTGGCTTTATTCCGGAAGAAGCCGGTGCTCTTGATGATCGCCTCGACGTCTTCCTGACGCGCGGCGGCGAGGGCCGTGGCGTTCGGATAGCGACCAAACAGCGCGGGCGTCACCATGTTCACCCGCTTGTCGGTGCACTGCGCGCTCAGGATCGTCGCGGCGGCGAGCTCGAACGCGCTGCGATAGTCGAGTTCGCACTTCGCGTCCGGATATTCTTTCCGCAGCAGGCGTTCGATGGTGCGCGCCTGCTGCTTCAGGTCGGTCTTTTTTTTCGGCTTAGTCTTCGACGCCGGCAAACGACGAGAGTCGGTCGATCAGCGCGTGGAGCTGCTTCTCGGTGAGGTCGATTTCTTGGGCCGCACCCTCGACGTCCAGCAGGCCGGCGCGCATCGAGATCGCGACCTGATTCAGGTAGCGGATCTTCGCGAGGATCTCGTCCGTCGCCTTGCGCAACCCGTGAAAGCGGCGCTTCTCGGAGAGCGCGCGGCGATGGCGCTTGACCAGTTCATCCGTGGTAAGGCGCCGCGCCTGAACCAGGACTTCATCCTTCGTGCGGCCGGGCAGGGCGCCGCGGTCGGGAAGTCCGAGATCGTCCCACGATTCATCGGCGAACCAGAGGCGGCCCACATACTCGACGCCGTCGAAACCGACGCGGCACGACACGTTGTAGCGTCGGCCATCGGATTCGATTGTCGCGATATGAGGCTGCGTGATTTCGTCGTAGGTCGACATTCTGGATATTGCTGACGAATGCGGAGTGCGGAAAAGGAATCCGGGATTTGGAGACTACAACGTGCCGGCGATGAACTCGCGGATGGCACTGAACAGTTTGGCCGGCTGTTCAACATACGGCACGTGCCCGCAGTCATCCAGCGGTACCAGCTCGGCATTTAACGATTTCGCGATCGATTCCGAGCTCTCGAACGGAATTGGATCCTGCCGGCCATGCACCACCAAAGCAGGGCAGTGCACTTCGGCCAGAGCTCCGCGGAGGTCAAAGTCGCCGAGGCTCGCCCAAACCGACTGTTGCACACGGCCGGTGACGCGAAAAGGCGTAAGGTCGGTGGCTTTCAGTGGATTCGCGAAATATCCGGCTACACTGAGTTCGAATGCGCGCTGCCGGTACGCGTCGGGATCGCTCTCCTTGAGGCCCGACGCATTGAGTTCCGCGCGCATCGCTTGAATCACCGGGCCCTGCTGTCGCCGCGCGAACTCGGCCTCGAATCGTTCGCGATAGGCGCGCGAAACCGGCGCAGGATCGATGAGCGCGAGCCACGCCGGTGCCGGTGCGACGCGCCCGCGCGCGGCCTCGATCGAATACAGCAGCGCGAGGAGTCCGCCCCATGAATATCCGATGATCGCGAGCGGGCAGATTGCGAGTTCCGCGATCACACGTTCGAGATCGTGGACTTGAGTCTCCCACGTGATGGTCGTGGGACTGCTTTCCTTCGATTTCCCGCCGCCGCGCTGATCGTAGAAGATCAGCTCGAACTCATCCGCAAGCTCTAGCATCTGCGGCAACAAATACCCGTGATCCGCTCCGGGACCGCCATGCAGCACGAGCACGCGCGGCGCGCCCGCCGGCCCGTACGTTCGCCAGTAGAGCGGGACGTCAGTCGTCTGAGTGAAGCCCTCGCCGCTCACTGCGCGACGGTCGTCTTCACACCATCGGGCGCCTTGTAAATCACGCCGTTCTTCATCACGAACGAAGCCCGTTCCATGGCCGTGATGTCTTTCAGCGGATCGCCGGGCACGGCCACGACGTCGGCGAGCTTGCCCGCCGCAAGTGTGCCGAGTTTGTCGTCCCAGCCGAGAAGCCTCGCGCCGTTGAGCGTGCCGGCGACGATCGACTGCATGGGCGTGAGCCCGCCCCACTGCGCCATCAGCGTGAACTCGTGGCCATTCGTGCCGTGCGCGCCGACTCCCGCATCCGTGCCGAGCGCAAACATCACGTTGTATTTCCGCGCGGCGTCGCCCGCGTGCTTCATCGCGGCGGCGGCGGCGAGTCCTTTCTCCGCGCGCTGCCCTTTGAGGATGCCCACCTTCACCGCCTTCTCCACCGCTTCGCCCGCGCTGTACGTCGGCACGAGGTACGTGTGATGCTCGGCCATCAGCTTTGCGCCTTCGTCATCGAGGAACGAGCCGTGCTCGATGCTCGCGACGCCGGCGCGCGTCGCGATCTTGATCCCCTCGGCGCCGTGCGCGTGCGCGGCAACTTTGCGCTCGAGCTTGGTCGCTTCATCGACCATCGCCTTGAGTTCTTCGTATGTGTACTGCGGCACTCCGACCGCGTCGCCATCGGAGAGCACCCCGCCCGTCGCGCACGTCTTGATGACGTCGGCGCCGTACTTTGCCTGATAGCGCACGGCGGCGCGCACCTGCTCGGGACCGTCGGCGATTCCCGTCTTGAAATCGCCGTCGAAGAGGCCTGGCTTGTATCCGTTTTCATCGCAGTGACCGCCGGTGATGCCGATCGAGTGCGCGGCGGTGCGCATGCGCGGACCGGGCACGTATCCCATCTCGATCGCATGACGCAGCGAGACGTCGTCGAAGTTCGGCGCGCCGACGTTTCGCACGGTGGTGAACCCGGCCATCAAAGTCTTTCGCGCGTTCGACACTCCGATGATCGCCGAGAGTCCCGGCGCATCGCGCGTGGCCTGTTCGGCTTCGCCCGGATCGCCGAGTTCGCGCCCCACGAGGTGTACGTGCGCGTCGATGAATCCGGGCAAAATGGTCGCGTCGCCGAGATCGACGCGGCGGGCGCCCGCCGGAACCTTCACGTTCGCCTCGGTCCCGACCGCGACGATTTTATCATCTGTGATGACCACGACGCCATTCACAATCGGTGCGGCGCCGGTGCCGTCGATCACGCGTGCGGCGTGAATGGCGACGGTGCCGGAGCCCTTCGCTTCCTGCTGGGCGGAGACACGCCCGGCGCCAAGCGCGAGGAGCGCGATGACGAATGATGCGAACGCGGTGCCGCGGCCAAGGGGGCGATTGAACATGTCTTGCCTCGTGGGGGTGTAGTGAGGACCGATGGTAAAGGGTATGTTACGCGAGGGCCATGGACAATTCACTAACGCTCGCCCGCTACTTCGCGCGCCTGGTCTGGCTGCTGGTCCACGAGGGCCAGTCGATCGACGACCAGAAGGCCGCGCTGCGGGCCGTGGTCGTCGTGTCGAAAGACGCGTCCGTGCGCCTCGGCAACAACGAGGGCCGGCTTGCGGTGAATGGTCTGGTCATGCCGCAGGCGCTCACCGGTGTGCAGGAGCTCGCCGGGCGTCTCGCCGTCCACAAGATCGAAGAGATCGAAATCGACATGGGCGCGATTCCCGCCGAGCTGCTCGCGCTTGCGCGCCTGCTCGCCGTGGAAGCGACGACGTCATCCGACGCTGCCGATTTTGCGCAGAAGCTCTCGGAACTGACCGGCAACACCGTTCGTGTGAAGCGTGCCGCCGTGACCGAAGCGGCGCCGATGCGCACAAGCGAGACCCTCTCGACGGCGGAGAAGGTTGTCGACGAAGTGCAGGCGCGCGTGCCCAAGCTGCTCACGAAACTCACCGAACAGCTCACTCCAGCCACGGCGCAGCAGACGCTCGACGAGCTTTCGTTCCTTGCCGAGCAGGCGACGCGCGAAGGGCGCACACCGGATGTCGCCGCGATTTTTTCTGCGCTGCTCGACCGCGAAGGCGCGATCACCGATCCCGACGTGCGACGCGTGTTTCTCGTGACGGTGCGGCGGCTCACCAGGCCGACG
>JANYIJ010000213.1 GCA_025362095.1 Gemmatimonadota bacterium
GCCTGCCATCCTTCAGAGACGGAGGAGTACTTCGCGACGCGGATTCTCGCGTATTGCCTCGAGTACAAGGAAGGGATCGCGTTTTCAAAAGGGATCAGCGAGGCCGATGTTCCCGCGATCAGTGTTCGCGATCTCACGGGCGCGATTCAATCGTGGATCGAGATCGGTTCGCCCGACGCTGCGCGATTGCACAAGGCGAGCAAGGCGTCACCGCGCGTGGCGGTGTACACGCACAAGGAGCCGCGGATATTTCTTCGCGCGTACGAAGGCGAGAAGATTCACAAAGCTGAGTCGCTCGAGCTCTATGCGATGGACCGCGAACTGCTCGCGGAGTTCGTGCAGCGGATGGACCGCCGCATGAAGTTCGCGATGACGGTCACGGATCATCAACTGTTTCTCGACTTCGACGGCGACAGTGTGAGCGGCACAGTGGAACGTCTCACACTTCTTTGACGTGTCGCTCTCCGAAATTCTGATCCTCAGCACGTGCGCGGCGATCGCGGGCGCCGTGAACGCGCTAGCGGGCGGCGGGATGCTCGTGGCGTATCCGGTGCTCGTGGCGTTCGGGCTCTCGCCGATCGCGGCGAACGCGACGGCTACAGTCGCGCTGCTCTCCGGCGGAATCGGCGCGCAGCTCGGTTATCGAAAAGAAATGAAAGGCTCGGCGCCGTTCATGCGCGGGCTGGTGGTGCCGTGCATCGTAGGCGGATCGCTCGGTGCGTTCTTTCTTCTAAAGACTCCGCCGAGACAATTCGCGGCAATGGTGCCGGGGTTCGTGCTGCTCGCGACGATCTTGTTCGCGGCGCAGGCGCAGATCACGCGGCTTGCGGTAAACGTCCACGCGAAACTTATGGGAATCACGGCCGAACATCCGGTCGCGGGTGAGAACCCGGTGCCGGTGACGCCGTCGACTACGCTGCTCATTGCCCAGTTCGTGATATCGATCTACATCGGCTACTTCGGTGCGGGCGCCGGTGCGATCATGCTCGCGAACTTCGGATTCGCCGGCCTGATCAACATCCACCAGATGAACGGGCTGAAGCTCTGGAGCGGCATGCTCACGAACGTGACCGCGGCGTTGATCTTTGCGGCTCAGCCTTCGCTCGTGAGCTGGCCTATGGTGTTCGTGATGACGTTCGGCGCGATCGCCGGCGGCTACCTGAGTTCGCGCATCGCACAGCGCGTGTCGCAGAGTTCCGTGCGCATCGCGATCGTGGTGATCGGCGTCGCGATGGCGGCGTGGCTGACCGTCATCGCGATTCGGCAGCGAACGGGTTAGGCTACGGTCGAGCTTTCCTGAACAGCGTCAGATCGATGTAGTCGGCCATCGCCTTGTAGCCGGCGTCGCCTGGGTGCAGGTGATCGCCGGAATCGTATGCGGGGAGGAATCGATCGGGCTGCGACGGATCGCGGGTGGCGGCCTCGAAATCGATGACGCCGTCGAAGGTCTTGCTGCTGCGGATCCAGTCGTTGACCGCGCGACGCTTCACGTCAGCCGCGGCACTGTACGGACGGTTCATTCCGCCGATCGGCGTGAGCGTCGCGCCGAAGATCACCAAGCCGCGCTCGTGCGCGCGATTGATCAGCTGCTGATAGCCGAGGATGATGTCCTGCGCGCTCACTTCATCGCGCGGATCGGCCGTCATCGTGCCGCGATTGAGATCGTTGATCGCCTCGAGCAAAATCACATGCGTCACGCCGGGCTGCATCAGCACGTCGCGATCGAATCGTGAGAGCGCGCTGGGGCCGGCAACCGGTCCGAGCACGCGATTGCCGGAAATTCCTGCATTGACGATCGCCTTTGGCGGTTCGCTCGAGGTGAGTAAGCGAGTCGCAAGCAAATCCGGCCAGCGGCTGTTCGTGTTCGGCGTTGACGCGAATCCATCCGTGATCGAGTTGCCGATCGCGACGATCACGCCGGTGCCCTTCGCGTTGAAGACGTCCACTCCGGTGAGCCAGAGCCAGTAGACGTTGGTCGTGTCGGGCGTGAATCGCGCCGCCGACGTGTAGTCTCCGTGCGCGGAGATGTAGTTGGTCTGAAGGGCCAGCGCGTGTCGCGTCGTGGCGCGGATGGTGTCCTGCACCCAGAGACTCACGGACAGCTCGGTGAGCGCCGGAACTTTGTACGCGATCGGATCGCTGAACATCACGGCGCCCGGCTGGAGCTTTACAAACGCGCGTCCGCCGAACGTGAGCGCTTTGTCCGTTCCACCGCGAATCGCAGTGCCGGTGTCACGCACGGCGATGTGCGCGGAGCCGATCACCAGCGAGCGTTCGCCGTACTCGTTGCTCAGTCGGATGCGGACACTGTCGCCGCCGAGTGTGGCGCGAACGATCTGGCGGATGGTGCGATCGAAATGCGTGGGGACCCTGTCGACTGAGTCGCGCGGCGGAATGGGAGCGGCCGCGGAAGCGGACGGCGACCAGGTCGCGAGCCAGGGCGTGGGTTGCTGCGCGCCGAGCGGAAGCGCGATGAAGATCGAAGCGGCGATGACGAGTTCTCGCATTGGATGACCCGGTGGGGGTAGTCAGCGACGGCGTTCGAGCAATCAGGGAATTGCGCCTGCAGCTCCCGCGCGACGCGGATCAGCGCCGGCGGTCACTTTCTTTCCGTCGATAGCGACTGCGGCGCCATATCCTTCGCGGAGTTCACCACGCATCGAGATGAAGCTGATGTCGTAGCCGAGCTCTTTCAGTTTCTTGATGACGTCTGGCGAGAAGCCGTCTTCCATCTCGATGTTGTATTTGCCGGCGGGGAGAGCGGCGCCTCGGCCGCCCGCAACAGCAGGAGCACCCGGCGCGGCAGCGCCCGCTCCGCGTCCGCCGCCACCGCCGAAATTCTGGCTCGGGATGAAACGCGGAAGTTCGAGCGCCTGCTGCGGCCCGAGTCCGTAGTCCATAGCGCCCAGGAGTGTTTCGAAAACGGCGGAGGTGATCCAGTTGTTTCCAGCGGCGCCGACGGCGAAGACGAGTTTCTTGCCTTTGAAGACGAGAGTGGGAGTGATGGTGCTGCCGTGTCTGGCGAAGGCGAGGCGTGAGCCGTACTGAGTGGGATCGGTGCCGTAGGACGTGAGTTTGTCGTTGGAGAGAAAGCCGAGGCCGGGCGTGACGTAGAAATTTCCGCCCCAAGTGCCGAGTGTTTGAGTCACCGCGACGGCGTTGCCTTCGTTGTCCGCGACGGTGAACGCTGTGGTTCCCTGCGAGTGGCAATAGGTCACTTCGGTTGCGTGGTCGGGGCCGCACTGGGGGCCGGAAGCGCACACGCCAGAGTATCGCCGCGGAACTGACTTGGTGTGAGCGCCTTGTTCGGATCGTAGCAGCGCCAGCGAAGGTTGCTCGTGTCTTTGCTGATGATCGGCGCGATATCCGTGGGCCACATGTCGGGATCGGCGATGCGATTCCGCGTGCTCGGCACGAGCAGCCACGCGCTGACGATCGCGTGCATCGTCGCAGCGTCTTCTGTGTACAGTTTTGGTTTTTCAAAATGCTCGAGAAGATTCAAGCGTCCGGCGAGCTCGGCGCCGCCGCTGACCGGTGGGGCGCTCGCGAACAGAGTGTAGCCGCGATAGGTCCCGCTCACCGGCTCGCGCTCGGGCGCGAAGTAACGCGCGAGATCGGTCATCTTCATGGTGTTGCCCTTCGAGTGGATATCGTTGATCCATTTCTGCGCGACTTCGCCTTTGTAAAAACCGTCGGCGCCGTTGTCGGCGATTTTGCCCAGGACCCAGGCGAGGTCGGGATTCCTGATGGTGTCGCCGGCGACTTTCGGTTTGCCGTCCTTGAAGAAGAGCGCTTTGCTTCCGTCGTATTTCAGGAAGTGATCGCGCTCCGTTGAAAGCGTGGTCGCGGTTCCTTCGCTGAGCTCGTAGCCATCGCGCGCCGCGCGAATGGCGGGCGCGAGGATGTCTTTCCACGTGACCTTGCTGCTGCCGTATTCCTTGAACGCGCGGTACATGCCGGCCACCGTTCCCGGCACGTTCACGAGCGCGGGTCCGTCGGCGGGGTAGCGGCCGTTCACCATCATGGAGGTATTGCCGAGCGTCGCATCCTCTGGAACGCGCGTCATGAATTCAATGAGCGTGGGCTTCTCCATCTTGGCGAGATTGATCACCATCTGGCCGTAGCCGCCGACACCGCTCGCGTCGGGCTCCACCACGCCGAGCGCAAACGAAACTGCGACGGCGGCATCGACCACGTTGCCGCCGGCCTTGAGAAGCTCGAGACCCGCCGCAGTCGCAACGGGATGCGCGCTGCTCACCGCCGCCCGGCCCGTCGCACTGGAACGAGCCGGCGGACGTTCGCGCAGCATGTTGTAGATCGCGCGCTGGAGATCGTCGTCGGTTTTCGCGGCGAGCGCTTCAGGACGGTGCTTGGCCTTCACGGCCTGCCACTGCACCAGCCGCTGCGCCGCATCAGGCTGCGAGAAATACAATTTCGTCGAGCGATCCCACACGCGATCGTATGCGTCCGCGTAGCGCGCCGCGCGATCGCGTAGCGCGGCGAGCGTTTGCTCCGCGAGCCCGGCGTCGAGCGGCAGCGGTGCCGAAACGAGAAACACTTTCTGGTCGCTCTCGAACGTTTCGCTCGCAATCCGCTCGCCAAGACGATCGGGATCGCCGTTGAACGCGGCAGTCGCATCGTCGTGTTCCACGATCGCGAGCGTCTTGCCGTCGGCAGACCAGGCGATATCGCCGTGCTTGGTGGAGGCAAGATTCATCCAGCTGCCGTTCGGCGGCGAGATGTACACGCCGCCGTTGCGCCCGCCCGCCGTGAACGCGACGCGATCGCCCGCTGGCGCCCACGCCACGCGCTCGGCGTTGCGATCGCTGTTCGCGACGAACAGCCGCGGATCGTTCAGCGCGCGCACCAACACGCGGCGGCCGGTTTCGGACGGCGAGATGAACGCGATGCGCGTGCCGTCTGGTGAGAGCGCCGGATTGAGCTCGGCCGATTCGATCGAGGAGAATCGTTTCTCGCTGCCGTCGGGCAAACGCAGCCAAATCCGCGAGGCATTTCCAACTCCGCGGACGAACGCGATCGTGCCGTCCGACGCGAGCGATGGCGAGCTCTCGGGTTCGTTCGAGTTGGTGATTCGCTCGGGTGTTCCCGCAGTGCCGTCGGCGTTCACCTTCACCCGCCAGAGCGCGTACGAACCGGATCGATCGGAGGAAAACACGATCGCGGATCCGTCGCGCGTCCACGCGGGATCGCGATCCCACGCGATGCCGGAGGTCAGGCGCATCCAGCGACCGCCCGCGTTCTGTTGTGCGAACAAATCTCCGTCCACCGAGACGGCGAGCCGTCCATCGGGAGCGAACGCCGGGCCGCGCGCGCCGCGGAGAATGGTGGAATCGGAAACAGCAGCGGCCTGAAAGAAGAAGGCGGCGGCGAGAAGCAGATGCATGTGATGGTCCTGCGAGAGATGGAAGAGCGGCGGCTACAACGCGCTCACTTCGGAATTGTACCCTCGATGAGTTCCACGCGCGCCATCACGTCTCCGGCACGCACACGATCGACGACGTCCATTCCCGCGACGACCTCGCCAAACACGGTGTAGTCATGGTCGAGCCTGCGGTTGTCGACGAGATTGACGAAGAACTGCGCGTCGCCCGTATCGTGGCCGCGCGTCGAGATTCCAACGGTGCCGCGCGTGTGCGGGTGCCCAAGGAGCTCGTCGCGCATGAATTGCACATCGCCGACGACTTCGTTCGCGCCGGGCGATCCACCCTGGATCACAAA
>JANYIJ010000070.1 GCA_025362095.1 Gemmatimonadota bacterium
GGAGAGCTCGAAGCGTTCCACACCGCCGGCGGCCTTTCGACGATGGCGACGCGCTACGAAGGACAGATTCCAACGATGGAGTACAAGACGCTGCGCTATCCGGGCCACGCGCACATCATGGAGGCGATTCGCGAGCTCGGCCTGCTCGATCTCGAGCCGCTCGATGTGAAGGGCGCAAAAATTTCTCCGCGCGATGTGGCCGTCGCCGCGATGGGACCGCACCTGCAGAAGCCTGCCGGACGCGATTTGGTCGCGCTGCGCGTGACGGTTGAGGGAACGAAAGCGGGGAAGGCCGTCACCCACACGTTTGAGATGATCGACCGGTTCGACGAGGCGCACGGCATCAGTGCGATGGAGCGCACCACGGGCTATTCGCTCGCCATCACCGGACTGATGCAGGCCGAAGGCGCGATCACGCCCGCCGGCGTTCATACGCCTGACGAATGCGTACCGGGGGAGAAATATGTTGCGGCACTGGCGAAGCGTGGCGTTGCGATTCGGGAGTTGGAGAGCTAACTCGGTATCACAATGCATCCCAAGCTCGCGGTCTTGGCAGTGGGCGCCGCGCTTCTAGCGGCGCAGCTCCCGACGTTCAAGTTCAAGCTGTTCTCCGCGGAGCCTCGGGAGGGAAGTGTCTTCGCAGATGCTCCGCCTCGTGTTCGCCTCATCTTCGGCGAGGCAATTGACTTCTCAAAGACGAAAATCTCGATCACGGGGATCGACGGAAAGACGATCATCTTGACGCCACTGCAGGAGCCTCGTCGTGTCTCCGGGGACATCGTTGCGAAGTTGCCCCCCATTCCCCCCGGAGCGTATCGCGTTGCGTACGAGGCCGTCTCCGCCAAAGGAGTCGCACTCAGCGGCACTTACATGTTCGCGTTTGGTCCCAGCGCCACGCTGCCGATCGTGCTTGACACCGAAATCATCGCCGACCCGGGTCCGGCGATCAGCCCGTCGCTTCAGCGCATTGTCGAGCTGGTGCTCGGCCTTACGCTCGCCGGCCTCATCGTGATGTGGCTTCGCACTCGAAAGGAAAGCTGACCGCGGTTCGCGGACGCTCGTCTACGTCGCGCGCAGAATCGCCAGCGGATCGGCGCGGGTCGCTCGGAATGCCGGTACCACACAGCTCGCCATCGTGATGCCGATCAGGGCCAGCTCCGCGAGCACCAGCGCGCCCGCATCCCACGGCGAGACGTTCCACAGAAAGCGACTGAGGAGACTTCCGGCCCACACGCCGAGGACCCCACCCGCTGCGGTCCCGCCAAGCGCCATCAAGAGTCCATCGCGCAGCACGAGGCGCAGCACAGTGCCGCTGTCCGCGCCGAGCGCGACGCGTACCGCGAATTCGCGAGTGCGCTGTCCGACCGAGTAAGACAGCACAGCGAAAAGTCCCGCGGACGCGAGCATGAGTGACGCGATCGCGAGCGCCACGAAGATCGACGCAGCGAACTGACGCGTCGCAAGCGCCGACTCGTAGTAGAATAGCCAGCGCGCGGTTTGCACGAAGGAGCGCGGAGGAAATTGCACACTCAGCACGCGCTGTGTGGCGACCACCGTTGCAAGCCGCATGTCTGTCGGGCGAATGAGAATAGCCGTGAGTCCAGTCGCCTCGACCGGCACCGAGACGTACACCTGAGGTTCTATTTCATAGTTCGCATCAATCGGAAAGCGCAACATTGCTGGACGTGAAATTCCGACCACTGGAATCCACGCGCGGTTCGACGCGACGTCACCAAGCTTGATGAGGCGCCCGACGGCTCCGCCATTTGGAAAGAGCCGTTTTGCAGCGGCCGCGTCGAGTATCGCGGCGCCGCGCCCAGCGCGATCTCCAGGAACGAAGTCGCGCCCTTCGACAACGGGCACGCCGAGTGTTCGCATGAACCCCGGCCCGACGTTGAGGTAGATGCGAAGTCCGAGCGTGTTCGCGCGCCCTCGCGATTCATCCGAACTCAAGACGCCTCCATCAGGCAGCCCGCCGGACATTCGAGACGCGCTCAGCACTCCGTCAATCGCCTGCACCCGCTCCAGCGCCGCGGCGAACTGTGTCTCGGTGATCTGCGGACGCTTGCCTGCGCGATTGTGCGAGTCCACCATGTGTTTCGCACTGTCAGGCCTCACCGCGAGCTCGGCGGTCGCGACCAGGAGAGGCCTCGCGTCGTAGCCAAAATCAAAAGTGGACACGTTGCGAGTCGCCTTCGCGAGGAGGCTCGCTCCCATCAGGAGCGTCATCGACAGTGCGAGTTCAGCAATCACCAGCACGCGAAACCGCGTCGCAGATCGTCCGGTAGTCGTGCCGGCGCTTTCTTTCAACGGTTCGTTCGGCTGGACGCGGGTGGCATGCAGTGCGGGAACAACCGCAGCGATGGCGATCGCTACGACCATCACGCCAAACGATTCAGCGAACACTCGGCCACTCCACTGTGCCTCGAGGGTAATCCGCAGCGCAGACGGATCCTCGGGTGTGAATCTCGCGGCGAGATGCATCAGCCAGTTCGTCAAGACGATGGCCGCGGTGCCGCCGCTCGCCGCGATCACCACCACTTCGGCCGCGACCGTCGCGAGCAGGTCGTTCCGCGTCGCGCCAAGCGAGAGGCGCAGCGCCTGGTCGCGCCGCGCGACAACCCCTCGCGCGAGCATGAGCGCGGACACGTTGCCGCATGCGATGATCAGAATGCACAACGCCGCGCCGATCATCGCGCCATCATAAGCCCTGAGCTGAAACGGGTCTGGCGCGGCGGAATGGAGGGCCACATCGAACTTTGGGCGGCCGCTTCCGTACATCGCTGTGAGACGCGCGAGGACGGCCTGCAGGTCGCTGTGAACGCGCGGTTCCGAACTGCCCGGCCGCGCCCGGCCCAGAAACGTCGCGTAGCGCGGCACGTGGTTTGGACGCGGAAGCCACACGTCGGCGGCTTGTATTCGGTCGAGTCCGCGTGGAAGAACGCCGACAATGGAGTAGTCTCGTCCATTGTAAGACACGGTCGCGCTGCCGAGTTCCGCGCGGTCGTGGAAGAGGAGTTTCCACATGGCGTCGCTGACGATGGCGACGCCAGATTCCTCCACCTCCTCTGGATTGAAGAGTCTTCCGAGCCTCGGCCTCACGCCGAGCACTGTGAAATATTCGAGTGCAACCGCGATGCCGTCGACGGCTGAACCTTGCTCGCCAGCGGAAAGAGTGCCGTGCGAAGGGGTCCCCGCTGCGATCGTTTCGAACGACGGAACGGTCGCCACCAGCTGCGCAATTTCGTCGCCAGACGGCTCGCTAGCGGCGCCGGTGCCCAAAATGGAAATGCGATACAGCGAGGCAGCATCGCGCACGGGCACGATCGGATGCGTGAGCGCGTCGATGTGCGCAAATACCACGGTCGAGGCGCTGAGCGCGATCGCGAGCGAGCTCACCGCGACCAGAGCGAAGCCGGGGTTGCGGCGCATCGAGCGCACCGCGAGCGGGAGAGCGAGCCACAAGCGTTTCACAGACCTAGGCCCCGTGTGTTGCAGGTGAGACCCATAATACGGCTCGAATGTCTATCGCGCGATCGTGATCCACGCCACAATGAAACGCTCTTGCGAACGGGAACAACCCACTCTGCGCGTGCCGGGCGACCGGTACATCGCCGAGCTCGCGAAACGTGGAATTGTGATCCACGACATCACGAGCTGATTTCTGACAAACGAGGAACATCCGGTGGTACGCCGCGTACGAGAGCATGGGAGCCGATGCAGCTGTGGCGGCGACCAATCTTGCACATGAAGGGAGGTTTTATGAAGCTCTCGACTCGTCTGACTACACTCGCGATCACCGCCGTTGCAGTCGCCGGAGTGGCTGGCGCGCAGCAGCGCAATGAGAATCGTTCGGCACCGCGCGGGCAGGCGCCTCAGGCTCAGGCTCCTCGCGGTCGCGCAGAAGACCGCAGTCGCCAGGATCCTCGTCCGCAGCAATATGCGCAGTCGCACGTCGACCCTCGCGGCGGTCAAGGATACGCGGCACGACCCGATCCTCGCGGCGGCAACGGCTATGCGGCACGACCCGATCCTCGCGGGGGCAACGGCTATCAGCCGCGCGATGAACCGCGCGGCCGTGCCGTGGCAGGAGAAGGCAACGACTTCCGCGGTCGCGAAGGGGTCCGCGGTCGCGAAGGGTATCGTCCACCGATGGCACAGCACGGCCGTCCGCTGATCACGCGCGGCGGCGCATACGGGCGTCAGAACTATTACGGCTACGGCGGATCGCGCTACGGATACGCCGGCTACGCGGGCTACAACCGCTGGGGCGGTC
>JANYIJ010000239.1 GCA_025362095.1 Gemmatimonadota bacterium
CCCCCGCGCTCCTGACGCGCGAGCGGGAAGATGCGCGCGCCGCGGAGGAAACACGGCGGGCGGCGAGAAAGCTCGTCGTGCTCGAGCAGCAGCTCACCGCGTCGGTCGGCGCGCTCGAACAGGCGCATGTCGAGCTGCACCGTCGCAGCGAATCGCTTCGCCAGCGAACGCGCACGCTGTATTTGCTCGACCGCGCAATGACGCTCGCCGCCGCGCGGGAAGAGCCGCAGCGGCTCGCCGACGGCCTGATGGCGCTGGTCGGCGACGACATGCAGGCGCACCGCTGCTCGCTTTTTCTTCGCGTGCCCGGCGAACCGGAGACGCTCTACCTCGCCGCCGGCCGCGGACTCGCCCCGCACGTGAAAGAGGGCACGCTGATCACTGTGGGAATCGGTGTCGCGGGCAAGGTCGCCGAGTCGCGCGAACCGCTGCTGGTGATGGACGCCGGGGAAGACGCGATCCCGCATCCGCTGCTCGGCGACGAATACCTCACCACGGGCTCGTTCATCAGCTTCCCACTCGTGCTGCACGACGAACTGGTCGGAGTGGTGAACCTCACCAATCGTGCCCAGCACGGCATGTTCGTCGAGGAAGACGTTGAGCGCGTGCGCCTGCTCGGCCTTGTGATCTCGCTCATCGCGAGCGAGGCGAAGCTTCCAGAGCGGCTGCACGGCTCGCAGAAAATCACACCATGAGCGTCCAAGGCCCGTCGCCGCTCCAGCTCGCGCTGAGGCGGATCGCGAGCGGAGAGTCGCTCACCGGAGAAGAAGCGTCGGCGGCGTTCAACGCGGTCATGGCGGGCGAGGGCACAGGCGCGCAGCTGGGCGCGCTGTTGATGGGTCTCCGCGTCAAAGGCGAGACTGCAGATGAACTCGCGGGCGCAGCGCGCGCCATGCGCGGCGCGATGACGGCGTTGAACACGTCGCGGCCCAGCGAGCTCGTCGACACCTGCGGCACGGGCGGCGGCGCGATCACCACCTTCAACATCTCGACTGCGGCGGCAATTCTCGCGGCAGGCGCCGGCGTGCGCGTCGCGAAGCATGGGAATCGTTCGTTCACCACGCGATCCGGCAGCGCGGACGTGCTCGAGGCGCTCGGCGTCGCGATCGATGTGCCGGTTGATCACATGGGCGAAGTGCTCGAGCGCGCGGGGATCGTCTTCATGTTCGCACCCACCATGCATCCGGCAATGCGCCACGTTGGGCCGGCCCGGCGCGAGATGGCGATCGAGACGCTCATGAATCTGGTCGGGCCGCTCGCGAATCCTGCGGGCGCAGGACGGCAGGTAATCGGCGTCGCCTCGCCGGCGCGCCTCGAAATAATTGCCGGCGCGCTTCAGCGACTCGGGACGACGCACTCGCTCGTGGTGCACGGCGCGCCCGGCATGGATGAGATCTCACCAATCGGGCTGACGACGGTCATCGAGATTCGCGGACACGATGTTTCGCGCTGGACGCTCGATCCGGCCGACTACGGATTCAAGGGAATGCAGCCGGAAGAACTTGCGGGCGGCGAGCCGTCGGAGAATGCGGCGCTGATCGAACGTGTGCTCGGCAACGGCGGGCCGCCGGCTGCTGAGGCCGCTGTTCTATTGAACGCGGCGGGAGCGATCTTCGTGAGCGGGCTAGCATCCACATACGCGGCGGCAGTCGAAGCAGCCAGCGCGACGCTCAAGAGCGGGAAGGGGGCTGCGGCGCTCGCGGCCCTGCGGAAAGCTGCTCCGCACGGGTAACAGCGAGTCAACCTCGCTGTTGTCGTTCAGTAGCGCCGAAGCACCCCCACCACGATCCCCTGCACCCGCATCTGATTCTCCTGCACGTAAATCGGCTGGAGCGAATCGTTCGACGGCTGTAGACGAATCCGTCCGTCGCGCTCGCGGTAATAGCGCTTCACCGTGGCCGAGTCGCCGTCGAGCATCGCAATGACCATGTCGCCGTTATCGGCCGCCTGGCGATCGTGCACGACGACCATGTCGCCGTCACTGATGTGATCGTCGATCATGGAATTGCCGCGCACCCTCAGCACGTAGTGCCGGCCCGCGCGCCTTACAAAGTCCTGCGGCACGGCGACCGTCTCGCCGACTGCGATTTCTTCGATGGGGGAGCCCGCCGCGACCGCGCCGAGGAGTTCGAGCTCCACGGCCTGCGGGGTGACGTCCGATGCGAGGATTTCAATCGCGCGGCTCTCATTGTAGCTCCGCTTGATGTAACCCTTTCGCTCCAGATTGCTCAGGTGTTCGTGGACCGTGGCCAGCGAGTTATAGTTGAACTGTTCGGCGATCTCCTCAAAACTCGGGGCATACCCGTTCACCGACCCGTAGTTCGTGAGGTAGTCGAGGATCTCGCGCTGGCGCTTGGTGAGCGGCATGACGTGGTCCCTGAGAGGGGAGTTTGGTTGACCGGGCGGCTGATCAGCCGCTCGAACACGTGGGATCCGTGCGTCAAATGACGCCCGAACAACACCCGAAGTAACGGTACCCGAACAGTGCCCGAAGCGCAACCCATCTCGCAGGCAACCGATAGCTGGAGCTTTCCGACGGGCCCGTTGGGGGACCTCACGCGGGCGGCGGAACTGCGCGCGAACGCCCTGTTCGAGCACGCCTCGCGCCTCGAGAGCGAGGCTGGCGCCGCTCCTCCTGTCGCATCGTTCACGGACGCACTCCGCTCCGGCCCGGTGGCCGTGATCGCAGAACTCAAGCGCCGCAGTCCCAGCAAGGGTTCGATCAACGAAACGCTCGATGTTTCCGCCCGCGCGTCGGAGTATGACAGGGCCGGTGCTGCGGCGCTCTCTGTTCTCACCGAGCCGGTGAAGTTTGGAGGCTCGATCGAAGACTTGCGGACCGTTCGCGCCAGAGTGCGTCTGCCGCTCCTGCGAAAAGACTTCATCGTCGACCGGCTGCAGCTGCTCGAAGCGCGGGCTGCGGGCGCTTCGGCGGTGCTGCTCATCGCGCGCGCGCTGCCGAGGGCAAGTCGATTTCGTCTTGCGGAGGACGCGCGTGTGCTGGGGCTCGACGTGCTGTTCGAGGTGCGCGACGAGTACGAGCTGACCGACGCGCTCTACGTGGAGCACGCAGTCATCGGCATCAACAACCGGAATCTCGAGACGCTCGTGATCGACGACTCGGTGAGCGCTCGGCTGCTCCCGCTCGTGCCCGCAAATCGCATCGCGGTGTACGAGAGCGGTGTGTCGAGCCGAGCCGACGTGGAACGTGCAGCTGCGCTTGGCGCCGATGCCGTGCTCGTGGGATCGTCGCTGTCGTCGGCCACGGATGGCGGAAGAGCGGTCATGAACCTCACCGGCGTGAAGAGAATCGCGCGTGGCTAAGGTCAAATTCTGCGGTCTGACGCGGCCCGACGACGCGCGCGAGGCCATGAGGCTGGGCGCGGCGTACGTCGGCGCGATTTTCGCCGGCGGGCCGCGCACCGTCACGCCTGACCGCGCGAGGGAGCTGTTCGTCTCTGCAGCAGGCGGGCCGCGCGCGGTTGGCGTGTTCGGCGCGGACGATGTGGAGCAGATTGCGGCCAATGCCATGACGGCGGGTGTGGAAGTGATTCAATTGCATGGCGACCCACGCGCCGCCGACGTGAGGGCGATGCGCAGGCGTTTTGGCGGGCAGGTGTGGGCGGTCGCGCGCGCCGATGGCTCGCTGCTGCCGGAATGGACCGAAGAACTTTTTCACGAGGCGGATGCCGTGCTGCTCGACGCGCGCGTGCAGGGAAGGCTTGGAGGCACTGGCGTCGCGCTCGAGTGGGGAATGCTCGCGGATTCCGTGGGCGCGCTGCGCGGCCGGACGCCGGTTGTGCTCGCGGGAGGACTGACGCCTGCGAACGTCGCGGAGGCCGTGCGGCAGCTGTCACCCGACATCGTCGACGTTTCTTCCGGCGTCGAATCGTCACCGGGAATCAAGGATCACGCGAAGATGAAATCATTTTTCGACGCAGCGCAGGGAGTGAAGCCGTGACCGCGTCAGTGGAAGTTTCCGAGCGATTCGGCGCGTTCGGCGGGCGCTATGTGCCCGAGACGCTGATTCCGGCGCTCGATGCGCTCACCGAAGCGTATGCCGAAGCCATGCGCGATCCCGCGTTCACAGCGGCTCTCGACAGCGCGCTGCGGAATTACGCGGGACGCCCGTCGCCGCTGAGCGACGCGCCGCGCTGGTCCGAGCGGATCGGAGCGCCGGTATGGCTCAAGCGTGAAGACCTGAATCACACCGGCGCGCACAAGATCAACAACGCGCTTGCACAGGGCCTGCTCGCGCAGCGCATGGGCAAGCACCGGATCATCGCGGAAACGGGCGCGGGCCAGCATGGCGTCGCATGCGCGACCGTGTGTGCGCGGCTCGGCCTCGAATGCGTCGTGTACATGGGCGAGGAAGACATGCGTCGGCAGACGCTGAACGTCTTTCGCATGCGCATGATGGGCGCGAAAGTCAACGCCGTCACGTCGGGAACCCGCACGCTGAAGGACGCCACAAGCGAGGCGATTCGCGACTGGGTATCGACGTGCGAGGAGAGCTATTACATCATCGGCTCGGTCGTGGGACCCGCGCCGTATCCGCGGATGGTTCGCGATTTTCAGGCGGTGATCGGTCGCGAGGCGCGTGGGCAGATGCTCGAACGCGCCGGCGCACTGCCGCGCACCGTGGTGGCGTGTGTGGGCGGTGGATCGAACGCGATCGGAATCTTTCACGCCTTCGTCGGCGACAAGGACGTGGAGCTCGTGGGAGTCGAGGCCGCCGGACATGGATTGCACACCACTCAGCACGCCGCGTCGCTCTCGAAGGGAACTCCCGGTGTGCTTCACGGTGCCATGAGCTACCTGCTGCAGGACGCGGACGGCCAGGTGCATCCTGCGCACTCGATCTCAGCCGGACTCGACTATCCTGGCGTCGGCCCCGAGCACTCGCATCTTCGAGATTCTGGTCGCGCGACGTACGTCTCGATCACCGACGATCAGGCGCTCGCCGCGTTCGATTTGCTCGCCAGACTGGAAGGCGTAATCCCCGCGCTGGAAACCGCGCACGCGGTCGCGTGGATCGACGCGAACGCAGGCCGCTGGAAGAGCGACGAACCGGTGCTGTTGTGCGTGAGCGGCCGTGGTGACAAAGACGTAGCGCAGGTCGCGGAAACGCGTATCTTGACAACGTGATGTCGAACGCTGTGTCCGCCCCCACGGAAGCGCCGGAGAAACGCGAGCCGCCCTTCAATCCGGCGCTCGTCGAAGAACTGTTGCGCCAGCTCGACAAAACCGTGCGGGCACATCAGCTGTACATGCACAACAATCCAACGTATCTGAAATCGCTGGAACTGTTGCGCGCGGCGTTCGCGCCGGTGTGGGCGGAGACGGATGCACTCCCGCTCTCGGTCACCGATCTCAATTTCATCTGGTTCGATCACCCCGTGCACGAGCAGGCGGAACGCGCGTCCGACTCGCTGCCGTGGACTTTTTATAAAGACGGCCTGCGCGAACTGACGCTCAGTCCGGGATTCGAAGGACCGGAGCTCGAGCTGCTGCTCGATATCATCCCGCGCGTCCGCAAAGCGACAGCGGGCGAAGACGACCTCATCACGCTGCTCTGGGAGCAGGAGTTCGCGCACCTCACTTATCGCTACGTGGAAGTCTCGAGCGAAGGCGGCGTGCCGATCGATCCGTCCGCGGCACCGGGTCGCTGGCCAGCGGAGCCGGGAGAGGTGGTGGACGACCCGCGGCTCGCGATCGAGGAAGCACGGCAGGCGGTCGCGGCTGACGCCACCGGCGAAGCTGCAAAAGGGCCTCCAGGATCGGGTGGCGGCGCGCAGGAGGAAATGAAGCAGTCGCCGTCGGGCATCGTAAAGATGGAGGATTTCGATTCCACGCTGTATTTCCTCGACGCCGACGAGGTCGCGTACTTGCGCGGTGAGACGGAGCGCGAGTACGCGATGGATCTTCGCCGCACCGTGCTCACCGGCCTGCTCGACGTGTTCGAGCTGCAGACCGACAAAACTGTTCGCGCGGAAGTCATTCGGAACCTCGACGCGCTCACGCTGCACCTGCTCGCCGGCCGGCAGTTCTCGAACGTCGCATTCCTGCTCCGCGAAATCGGCACCGTAATCGAGCGCGCCAAGGATCTGCCGCCCGAGCTGCGCGACAAGCTGGCGAGTCTCCCCGATCGACTGAGCGATCCGAACGCGCTCTCGCAGCTCCTGCAGGCGATGGACGAAGCGGACACTCTCCCTCCGCGCGGCGATCTCGAAGAGCTCTTCTCGCAACTCCGGGCCTCCGCGCTCGGCACCGTGTTCGGCTGGCTCGGCTCCACCGCGAACTCGAAACTCCGCCCGCTGCTCGAAGGCGCAGCCGAACGGCTCGCGCAATCGAACACCGGCGAGCTCGTGAAGCTGATCTCCTCGGCAGAGGGCGCCGTCGCGATGGAGGCGGTGAAGCGCGCGGGCGGACTCAAGACGGCTGCCGCAGTTCCGGCGCTCGGAAAAGTGCTCAGCGAGCCGTATCGCGAACTGCGCGTTGCGGCCGTGACCGCGCTCGTAGAGATCGGAACGCCCGGCGCAATGCAGGCGCTCGAGAAAGCGCTCGAAGACGTCGATCGCGACGTGCGCGTCGCGGCGATCAAGGCGCTCGTGCAGAAAGCGTACAAGCCGGCGCTGTCGAAGGTCACCGCGCTCGTGAAGTCGAATCAAATTCGCGAGGCCGATCGCACGGAGCGGCTCGCGATGTTCGAGCTCTACGGCACGCTCTGCGGCGACGGCGGCGTGCAGTGGCTCGATGAACTGCTCAATCCCAAGAGCGGGCTCTTCTCGAAGAAGGAGGATCCCGAGCTCCGCGCCTGCGCCGCGATCGCGCTTGGCAAAATCGGGTCTGCGCGCTCGGGGCAGTCGCTGCAGAAGGCATTGGCCGAGAAAGACGTCGTCGTGCGCAACGCCGTGAATCGCGCACTGAAGGGAGGCGGCGCCGTATGAACCGCCCGTCTCAGGTCATTCGCCCCCGCACTACTTCGCAGCAGACCGCGATCGGCGAGAAGGGCGGCGAGGCGTACACGCGGCAGGTCGGGCGCAACTTCATCATGGCGCTCTACGGCTCGCTGCGGAGCATCAAGATGTACCCGATCGAGAACCCGGTCGTGCAAAAGGGGCTCGATGAACTCACGGCGGTGACCGAAGAGCTGCGCGACGCCGAGGGCGATCTCGAGTTCCGCGTGTCGGGAGAGTTCATCTTCGTGAACTCCACGCGCCTGCGCCTCGATCTCGACAACTACACGACGTTCAGTTTCCTGCTCTCGCTCTGCCGCGCGTGCGGCGTTGGCGTGCTGCGCGTCAAATCGAAACCATCGTCGCGCGACTGGACGGTTTTTCTCTCGTTCCTTCTTGCGCCGCAGGGCGACGGGCCGGAAGTGCGCTTCGACACGCTGCAGCGCCGCCTCGACAACACGGGCGTGCTCGCGTTCGAAGTGTCGCCGCCGGTCGAGTCCGAGGACGATCAGAAGGTTCGCGTGCAGTCGAAGGAGGCCGCGAAGCGCACGTTCGCGTCTTCGGTTTCCGCCACGAAGGATGTGATGAACTCCGTCCGCATGGGACAGAGCCCGAACATCAAGAAGATCAAGCGCGTGGTGCAGGGAATCGTCGATCAGATTCTCGCGGACGAAACGTCGCTGATGGGGCTCACTACCATTCGCGACTACGACGACTACACGTTCACGCACTCCGTGAATGTCTGCATTTTTTCGGTCGCGCTCGGCCGCCGGCTTGGCCTTACGCGGCTCCAGCTGTACGACATCGGCTTCGCGGCGCTCTTCCACGACATTGGCAAGTCGCGCGTGCCGGTCGATATCCTGAACAAGCCCGACCTCCTCAGTGATGAAGAGTGGCGCGCGATCGCCGCGCACCCCTGGCTCGGCCTCCTCTCGCTGTTCCAGATCAAAGAGCAGCAGGAGTTTCCGTATCGCGCGATGGTCGTCGCGTACGAGCACCATATGAAGCGCGACGTCACGGGGTATCCGCGATCGCTGCGCACCAAAGCCATCGGTTTCTACAGCAAAATCGTCGCGGTGGCTGACGGGTTCGACGCGGCGACATCGCGCCGCTCGTACCAGAACGAACCCATGAATCCGGCCGCGGTACTCGGCGAGATGCGCGACAACGCGCGCCGCGGCATGGATCCCGTGATCGTGAAAGCATTCGTCAATTTGCTCGGCATCTATCCGGTGGGAACATTCGTCGTGCTCGATACCTTCGAGCTCGCGATCGTCCACTCGGCGAACGCGAACCCTGAGATGGTCTCCCGCCCCAACGCGCTGATTGTGAGCGACGATCTTGGAAATGTTCGCCATCCCGGCGAGCTCGTCGATCTCGCCGAGGAGGACGGAACGGGCTCGTTCCGCCGCACGATCATCAAGACGGCAGACCCGGATCGCTACGGCATTCGCATCGGCGATTATTTCCTCTGACGTGCTGAGCGAACGATTCACCTCGCTGCGTGCGGCGCATCGCCGCGCGCTCGTCTGTTACGTGACTGCGGGACACCCCGATCGCGCGCGAAGCCTCGATCTCATCCGCGGTCTCGCGGAGGCCGGCGCTGATGTGCTGGAAATCGGCGTGCCGTTCTCAGATCCCGTGGCCGATGGTCCCGTGATCCAGTCGAGTTCGCAAGAGGCGCTCGAGAAGGGGATGACGCTGAATGGCGCGCTCGAGCTCGTCGCCGAAGCGAAGCTCCCGATTCCGGTCGTGCTCTTCTCGTATCTCAATCCGATCATCGCCGCCGGGCCAAACGTGCTGGAGCGCGCGCGCGATGCAGGCGTCAGCGGCGTACTCGTGACTGATCTGCCGGTGGGTTCCGACGCAGAGCGCGAAGCGTGGTTCGGCGCAGGTCCGCTCGATTTCGTTCGCCTTGTCGCTCCCACGACGCCGCGCGACCGCATGGCCGAAATCGCGAAGCACGGCCGCGGGTTTGTGTATCTCATCAGCCGGCTCGGTGTGACGGGCATGCATGCGGAACTCGCGTCAACGCTGCCGGCGTCGATCGCAACGCTTCGGTCGGTGTGCACGCTGCCCATCTGCGTCGGCTTCGGGATCTCCACGCCGGAACACGCGCGGACCGTCGGCGCGCTCGCGGACGGGATCGTGGTGGGAAGCGCGATCGTGCAGGCAGCCGGAAGAAGCGTGCGCGAGGCCGTCGATCTCACGCGGACGCTGCGCGCGGCACTCGACGAAATCGAATAACCCCTGAGATGATCTCCCGCCTCGTAGCGCTCTACGCGCGGGTCATGCCGCTGGCGGGAACGCTGCTGCTGTTCATCGGCGCGTACTACGACACCAGCTGGCGCGGGCACAGCTGGGGCTTCCACGCCGCTATGCTCGTTGCGCTCCTTGGCGCGACCATCTCGTTCAGGCGGTTTCAGCTTCCGATCACCAAGTACGGAGCGGTAAACCTCCTGGGTATCGTGGCGACGGGCGGCGCGCTGATCGCGGGCCCCTCCACGGCGTCGATCGCGCTGTTCGCCGGCCTCATCATCTGCGACACGCTGCTGTTCGGAAAGAACCTCAACGTTGCATGGATCAACGCGGCGCGCGAATCGCTCGCGCTGTTCGCGGCTTACGGGTTCTACGCGTGGGCCGCGGTGACGATCGATCCCGGCACGCCGTCGGCCACGGGGCCGGAGTTCATCCCGGCGATGACGCTGTTTTTCCTCGTCCATTTCCTGCTCAGCCGCGGACTGCTCTACTTCTCGCTCCTCGTGCGCGGCAAGCTGCACCCGGACGAACGTTCTCTGCTGCTCCGCTACGAAGTGCTCACGTACGGAGCGGGAGCCGGCGGCGTCGCGGTTTTGATTGGAGCGCTGCAACTGGTGGGACCTGCGAGCAGCGCCGTCGTCGCGCTCGTGCTCGGATTTGGCGGGCTGCTGTTCAAGCGCATCATCGAAGAGTCGATCGCCGCCGAAGAGCTCAACACGATCCTCGCGATGGAGCAGGTCGTGTCGGCCGACCGCGGCCTTGCCGACGCGATTCGGAGAATTGAATCACTCGCGCACCGCCTCGTGGACTGGCGCACGCTGCGTGTCACGCGCGTGGAGGGCGAGCGACAGCTGGTGATTTATCGCGGTGGCGACGGGCTGCTGCCGATTCCGGTTGATGCCGAACCGGATGGCGCCACGCTGCGCACGCTCGCGCTCGAAGACGCCGAGCCGGTCATCGTGCTCGACGCGGCGCGCGACGCGCGCGTGGACCGGCCGCATCCTGATGTGCGCTCCGCGGTGACGATCCGCCTGCGCTTCGGCGATCGCGTGATGGGCGTGCTCGAGCTGGAGCACCACAAGCCGAATGCGTATGGCCCAAAGGAAGCGATGCTCGTGCGCCGCTTCGCCAACCAGCTCGCGACCACGCTGCACATTCATGATCTCCGGAATCCGCTGCTCGACACTGTTTCGCGCATCACGCGGGAGCTCGAGACGCTCACGGAATCCGCCCGCACGCTTCGCGGCGGGGGCGAGGCGGTGGCGCGCACGGTGGCGGGGATCACGCGTGGAATCTCCGAGGAAGCCGAGCAGGTGCACTCGAGCCTCGAGATGACGCAAATCCTGCTCGAAGCGACCGGACGCGTGGTGAGCGACGCGCGCGACGCAGCCGCAGCCAGCAGAAGCGCCACCGATATTGCATCGAACAACCGTGAGAAGATCGGCATGGCGATCGAGCGTCTCGTCTCAGCCAAGAAGTTCGTCGGCGAGAGCGCGGAACAGATCGATCTGCTCGCGCGCAGCACGCGCCGCATCACGGATTTCATTTCGATCATCTCGCAGATCGCGGACCAGACCAACCTGCTCGCGCTGAACGCCGCGATCGAAGCAGCGCGCGCCGGCGTCGAGGGTCGCGGGTTCGCGGTCGTCGCTGAGGAAGTGCGCGCGCTCGCAGAGGAAAGCCGGCGCGCCAGCGACGAAGCCGGCGAGATCCTTCTGCGGTTCGAAACGCAGATGCGCAGCGTCGCGGAGCAGATGTCGAGCGGACAGGCGCTCGTGTCGGACGTGGAGCAGCTCTCGGAATCGTCGCGCGGCGCGCTCGAACAGATCGTGCAGTCCACCGCGCAGAGCGCGCAGGGCGCGCACCGGATCGCCGTGACGTCGAGTGAACAGCAGACCGAGTTCACGGTGCTGCTCGATCGCGTCGCACGCGTGGCGGAGATCTCGGGCCGCAATCGCATAGGCGCGGAGGACGTTACCGCGAGCGCTGTCGATCAGGCCGAGGCGCTGCGCGAACTCGAAGGTGCGATCAACGGCCTGCGCGAGGTCGTCACGAGCCTCAACGATCTCGCGCACCGCATCACCAACGTCGCCTGATGGACCGCTGATGGACACCGCCGAACCGCAGCTTCCCGAGTGGGCGCAGGTGGGCGACAAGCGCCGGGCGCACATCGCGCGCGTTACGGCGCTGCTCGACCGCTGGGCTCGCGAGATGTCGATTCCGGCCGACGAGGCGAAAGCGTGGCACGACGCGGGGCGCCTGCACGACGCGCTCAGGGATGCGTCCGAGCCGGATCTCCGATCCATGGTTCGCGGCACCGCATTCGCCGATTCACCCGCCGGCGTTCTGCACGGGCCCGCGGCGGCGACGCGTCTCGCGCGTGAGGGCGAGACCCGCGATGCCGTGCTGCTCGCCGTGCGCTGGCACACAGTGGGCAACGCGGCGTGGGATCACACCGGCCGCGCGCTCTTCATGGCGGATTTTCTCGAGCCGGGACGTGGATTCATGCGGCACGACCGCGCCTTTCTCGCATCACTCCTGCCGCGCGACTTCGACGGCGTTTTCCGGCAGGTGGTGCGCATGCGGCTCGAGTGGACGCTACGGGAAGGGAAGCCGCTCTTTCCAGAGAGCATCGTGCTCTGGAACTCCGTCAGCGGATCATGAGTGTTTTGTGACTGAATCCGCGCGCGGCAGGAAAAAGATCGGACGCTGGATCGTGCTGGGCGGAGCGCTGCTCATCGCGCTCGGCGCCGTCGCGCGCTGGTACTTGCGCACCGGGCCGCGCTTCCGTTCATCGAAATCCGCCGTCGAGCGGGTCGTTCCCTCGGGCACGCACGTGCGCATCGAAGTGCTCAACGCGACGGACACCAAGGGGCTCGCGCGCCGCGCGATGCTCGTGATGCGCGACGCCGGATTCGACGTCGTGTTCTTCGGGAACTCGAGCGAACGCGCCGACACCACGCGCGTGCTCGATCGCTCGGGCCACACTGACTGGGCCGCGCTTGCCGCCCGCGCGATGGGACGAGCGAATGTCGAGCAGAAGCCCGACAGCTCGCGCTTTCTCGATCTGACCGTCTTAGTTGGCCGCAACTGGACGCCGCCGCTCGAGCCGCTCTACCCGTAGCTGCCCGCACGCTGCGGCGATGTCCGTCCCGCGGCTCTTCCGAATCGCCACTTCCACACCGTGCACGCGCAGCTGCCGCGCGAACGCACCGATATTCTCCCGGGTGGTGGGAGCGAACCCCATCGCACCGCCCGGGTGCAGCGGAATCAAGTTCACGAACGCCTTGCAGCGCCGCGCGAGCCCTGCGAGTTCACTGGCGATCGCCGGCGTGTCGTTCACGCCGCCCAGCATCACATACTCGAACGTGACGCGCCGGTCGAACGCTGCCGCGGCGTCGATGACGACCGCGAGTGGAAACTTCGTGTTCACCGGCATCAGCGTCGCGCGCAGCGCGTCCGTCGGCGCATGAATCGAAATGGCGAGGCGGAACTGTTCCTTGCGCGCCCCGAGCGCCTCGATTCCGGGGAGCCAGCCGACGGTCGACACCGTGATATGACGCGCGCCGATCCCAAAGCCTTTGGGATCGTTCAAGATCGTGAGCGTTTTGTCCACCGACGCCCAGTTCATCAGCGGCTCACCCATTCCCATGAAGACGATGTTCGTCGCGAAGAGCGGCGGGCTGAGCATAGCGAGCTCGCGCACCTGACCCGCGATTTCATGCACCGTGAGATTGCGCGCGAATCCCATCGCGCCGGTCGCGCAGAACGAGCACTGGAGCGCGCATCCCGCCTGTGACGACACGCAGAACGTGAGACGGTCGCCGTCTGGAATCGCGACTGTTTCGATCGCCTGGCCGTCGTGCATGGTGAAGAGAAACTTGCGCGTGCCGTCGGAAGACGTTTGCTCCGCCGCGAGTGCGAGACGCGGAAGCTCGAAGTGCTCCGCGACCAGGGCGCGAAAACTTTTCGGCAGATCGGTCATGTCTTCGAACGTTGCGGCGGGCGCGGTTCCCCAGAGGTGACGGGAGGCCTGACTTCCGCGATACGCCGGCACCCCGTGCGACTCCGCGAACGCGCGCAGCGCCGACTCGGCCTCTGCAGGAGTCAGGTTCAACAGGTTCGTGCGTGAAGCCGTCGTCATCGCAGCAATGAGCTCAACGAGAACTGATACGCGGGCGCAAGACCGTTCACACCGTCCTCACGGGCCACGCCAACCTTGTATCCGGCGTAATGCAGCACGATTCCGAGACGGAAGCGCACGTTCGTTTCTCCAAAGATCTGCGTGCGCGCCGGCCCGCCCCGAACTTCCCAGGGGCCCCAGCGCGCGCTCGCGAACACGTAGTGCTCGGTGAAAAGACTCTGCGCGACCTGAAGCGAATAGCCGGCACCAAGAGTGTGCGCGCTGTCGGGACCGGCGAGACGCGCGTCAGTCGCAACAAGCCAGCTCGGCCGCTCGGCGCCTGCTGATCCGGGGCTCAGCAGAAAACTCGACGCCGCCACGCGCAGGTCGAATCGCGTCAGATGGTCAGCGATCGCCCCGACATCGAGAGCGGTGCCCCGGCGGTTGACGTCGTCGAGCGCGCCGGTGCGCTCCCGCAGGGCGACGCCCACGCTCAAGTGCGGCGTCAACCGTCGCGCTCCGACGAGCGACACGAGAGTCGTAGAGTAGGGAACCGGATTGCCGATGCTTTGCGGATCCGTGTCGGTGCGGAGGATGTCGGACACCGACGCCCGCGCGACGCTCAGCGCGATCGTGGTGTTCTTCCATTGACCCGCGATCGCGAACAGTTGCGCAGCAACCGCGATATCCGACGGCGCGTTCATCGCGGCTACCGACAATCGCCAGTGGTAGCCGTCCGGCAGCAGCGCGGTAGCCGGATTCCAGAGCCCGATGCCGGACGTGGTGCCCAGCGCGGGTGCCTCCGCGGTCAGGCCGATCGGGAACGTGAGCAGATCCCGACCCGGGATTTCCGCGGACTGCCCCCATGCGGCCAAGGGGCTCAGGCTCAGAACAGTGAACGCTATACGCCGCATTGAGTTAAGTTAGTTGGCCTACAGTAGTTGGGCAACCCTTTCGACTACCACCAAGTGACTGCGCCGCTTATATTTAACGCACTTTCACCCCTTGGAGCTTTCCCTGCTGCTCAGCGAGCTGCTTTCAACGGATCGCGTCCGCGTTCCGCTCGGCAGCCACTCCAAAGCCGATCTTCTGCGCGAACTGGTTCGTCTGGCCGTCGGCGACGCCGATGACACCGTTGTCTCCGGCATTTTTGCAGCCGTCGAAGCGCGCGAAAACCAGGTGAGCACGGCAATGGGCGGAGGATTGGCCGTCCCGCACGGCCGCACCGATCTCGTTCCCGATCTGCGACTGGCCGGTGGCATCGTCAAGGACGTGCCCGACTACATCGCGCTCGATGGCTCTGTGGTGAAAGTCGCATTCCTGGTGCTGACGCCGGTTGCTGCCAGCGGCCTGCACGTCAAACTCTTGTCGCGCATCGCACGCCTCATGCACAACCCGGAATCGCGCGAATCGCTCTTGGCTTCGACGTCGACTCAAGAATTCATGCAGGTGATCCACTTGGCTGAGGCATTCTCGTGACCGTTCCGTCAGACAGCGAAAAAAAATCTCCGTTCTCGACCTCGCTTCGCACGCATCTCGCGGGCTCGCTCCGCGCCTCGGATGCGGGCGCGAGCGTACGCTTGGGCGGCTGGGTGCACCGCTCGCGCAATCTCGGTGGAATCGTGTTCATCGACCTGCGCGACCGCGAAGGGATCGTGCAGGTCTCGTTCGGCACCGCTTGGGCAAGCGCGGAGATGATCGCGCGCGCCGCCGCGGTCGGCGTGGAAAGTGTCGTGATGATCGAGGGGGCCGTCGCGGTGCGCACCCCTGAGCAGCGCAACAGCGAGATGGCCACGGGCGAAATCGAAATTCACGCGACGTCGATCACCGTCGTCGGTCCCGCCGTAACACCGGCGATTCCCGTTGCGCGAGGAAAGGGCGAAAAGCTCCCTTCTGAAGAATTGCGCCTGCGTCATCGCTACTTGGATTTGCGACGCCCCGAACTTCAGCACAGCCTCATGCAGCGCCATCGCCTGATGCAGGTGACGCGCAGCTATCTGAGCGCGCGCGGCTTTCTCGAGCTCGAGACGCCGATTCTTACCAAGCCGACTCCGGAAGGTGCGCGAGACTACCTCGTGCCGAGTCGCGTGCACCCCGGCGAGTTCTACGCGCTCCCGCAGTCGCCGCAGATCTACAAGCAGTTGTTCATGGTGAGCGGCTTCGATCGCTATTTCCAGATCGCGCGCTGCTTTCGCGACGAAGATCTGCGAGCGGATCGTCAGCCGGAGTTCACACAAATCGATATCGAGGCGTCGTTCGTGCAGAGCGACGATATTCTCGCGCTCGCCGAAGGACTCATCGGCGCGATCTGGCGCGAGGCGGGGCACGAAATCCCGGAACACTTCGAACGCATGACGTACCAGGCGGCCATGGAACGCTATGGCTGCGACAGGCCCGACCTGCGCTACGCCCTGGAGATCGCCGACTACAGCACGGTGTTTCGCGGTCTCGATTTCGGCATCACGCAATCGGCGCTCGCCGCAGGCGGGCGCGTGCGCGGAATTCTAATTCCGGGCGCGGCCGCCTGGAGCCGCAAGCAGGTGGATGAGCTCGAGGTGATCGCGAAGGGCGCGGGCGCGCTCGGATTGCTGCGCTTGAAGAAGGCCGACGGCAAGTACGACGGTCCCGTTGCGAAATTCCTCACGCCCGAAGCGGAGACCACGCTCGGGCTTGAGGACGGCGTGCTGGCGCTGTTCGTGGCCGGCGACGATCGCATCACGAGCTCCGCGCTCGATCGCATCCGGCAGGAATGTGCCGCGCGACTGGGTCTTCTCGACGAACGCGCAGAGCGTTTCCTCATTGTCACCGATTTTCCGATGTTCGATCGGGATCCTGTTTCAGGCGCGCTTGCACCCGTGCACCATCCGTTCACGGCGCCAAATCCGCAGGATGTGGCCGCGCTTCCGAACGAACCGCACCTCTGGCGGGCGCTCGCGTACGACGTCGTGCTCAACGGCCTTGAGCTCGGCGGTGGCAGCATTCGCACCCACGACACCGCGATGCAATCGAAGGTGTTCGGTCTCATCGGGATCGGCGATGCGGACGAGCAGGAGCGCCGCTTTGGGTTCCTGCTCGAGGGCCTCCGCGCAGGCGCGCCGCCGCACGGCGGCATCGCGTTCGGTGTCGACCGTCTGGCGATGCTGCTCGCCGGCGCGACCTCATTGCGCGACGTGATCGCATTTCCGAAAACGACTGCGGCGCGCGCGCTGTTCGAAGGCGCGCCGACTCAGGTCTCGCCCGAAGAGATGAGCGCGCTGCACATCCGGCCGGAGGGCGCATAATGCCGGACAGCACCAGCACCACCGCAAGCGGCAGCGAATCGGTCACCGAACGCCTGTCGACCGAAGGCGCGGATCTCCTCACGCTCGCGGGCGTATCCGATGCGAACCTGCTCGAGCTGCAGAAGTTGTTTCCGGTGCGCGTGACGCTGCGTGGTGACGCGATGGCGATTGCCGGCGCCGCCGATGTCGTTCAAAAAGCAGTGCCAGTGGCGCAGCGAATGATCGATGCCGCCAAGCAGCGCGCCCCGCTCGAACCCGACGACGTGCTCCGCATGTCCATGGAGAACGGCCGCGACTCGCTCGGCTCCGATCGCATCGTGCTTCCCGGTGTTCGCAAAATCATTCAGCCGAAAACTTCGGGGCAGGCGGCGTATCTGCAGGCGATCGCGGACAATGACATCGTCGTCGGCATCGGGCCCGCAGGGACAGGCAAGACGTACCTCGCAGTCGCCGCAGCCGTCGACGCGCTCTCGCGAAAGCGCGTGAAGCGCATCGTGCTGGCGAGGCCGGCAGTGGAAGCAGGTGAATCGCTCGGCTTTCTCCCCGGCGATATGCAAGCCAAGGTCGACCCGTATCTCCGGCCGCTCTACGACGCGCTCGAAGACATGATGCCGGCCGAACGCGTCCTGAAATCTCTCGAGACCCGTGTGATCGAAATCGCGCCGCTGGCGTACATGCGCGGCCGGACGCTCGCCGACGCGTTCGTGATTCTCGACGAAGCGCAGAATGCGACGGGCCTGCAGATGAAGATGTTCCTCACCCGGCTTGGCGTGAATTCGCGCGCCGTCATCACGGGCGACAAAACCCAGGTGGATCTTCCCAAGCGGGAAGAGAGCGGGCTGGTGCAAATCGAACGCATTCTCCCCGGCATCGAGGGGATCGCGTTTCACTACCTCAGCGACGCCGACGTGATCCGCCACCGGCTCGTGCGCGACATCATCCGCGCGTATTCGTCAGCGGCGGAAGCGGAACCGAAGTGATCAGCGCTCTTTCGGTAGCGGTCTCTTCGCAGGGCGTGCGCGCGCCGATTTCCGCGGTGCGGCTCGCGGATGCGGCACGGATCGTGCTGCGCGCCGAGAAGGTGCGGCATGCATTGATCTCGATCACGCTCGTGAGCGCGCCGCGGATCGCGGCGATCAACACGAAGCACCTGAAGCACCGCGGTCCAACAGACGTGATCTCGTTCGGTTTCGCGCGGGAAAAGGGCGGGCCCGTCGTCGCGGACATTTACATCGCTCCCTCGGTCGCGCGGCAGAACGCGCGCAGCGCCCGCGTTGGAGTCCGCGAAGAACTCGTGCGGCTCGTGGTCCACGGTGTGCTGCACGCGCTTGGTCACGATCATCCGCAGGGTGAGTCGCGCCGTCACTCACCGATGTGGCGCAGGCAGGAAGCGCTCGTCGCGCGCGCCATGAGGCCGGCGGCGTGAGCCTGATCGTCGCATTCTGTGCTCTGATTTCCGCAGCGCTGGCCGCGCTCTGCGCGCTCGCCGATGGCGCGCTGCTCGCCGTCGACGAGGACGCTCCGCCGATCACACCGACCGTTGGCGGAGTGATAGGCCGCCGCGAGTCCGCGCACCGCGCGCTTGCATTTGCGCGAATCGTGACGCAGCTGCTCGCGGGCGTGCTGAGCGCGGGCGCGATCGTCGCGGGAGATATGCCGCCCGCGTATCGAGCGCCCGTGATGCTGTTGCTCGGAGTGCTGATCGTCGTGACTGCGGAGAGCGTGGCGCGCACCAAGGGAGACTCGCTCGGCGCCCGCGCCGTGAACTCTCTCGCCGGCTTCATTCGCGCCGTCGAGTGGATCATGCGCCCGGTCGTCGCGGTCGGGTCAGGGTGTGACGCGCTGCTGCAGCGCTTGCTCCCTCCGACGCCGCCGGACGAAGAGGACCGCGAGGCCACGCTCGAACAGTTCCGCGAAGTAGTCGCGGCCGAAGCGGAGGTGACGCGCGACGAAGCCGTTCTGCTGCGCGGCGTTTTTGCACTCGGGCACACGGCAGTGCAGGAAATCATGGTGCCGCGCGTCGACATCATCGGCCTCGATCGCGCGACCACCTGGTCTGAAGTGGTCGATCGTGTGCGCAGCGCCCGGCACGCGCGCCTCGTGGTGTTCGACGGAACGCTGGATGAAGTCGTGGGAATTTTGTACGCGAAGGATCTGCTTCCCGCCGTTATTGCCGACGCCGAGCCGGAGGCAGGGTGGCCCTCGCTCGTGAAGGCCGCGACGTTCATCCCGGCAGCCAAGCACGTCGACGCGCAGCTGCGCGAGTTCAAGGTGAGCCATCGCCATATCGCGATCGTGGTGGACGAATACGGCGGCACGGCGGGGCTGGTGACGCTTGAAGACGCGCTCGAGCTGATCGTCGGAGAGATCCGCGACGAGAACGACGTCGAGGAGCCGGAGATCGAGCGCGAGGACGACGACAAGTTCTGGGTGTCGGCGCGAGTGTCACTTGAGGATCTCAGCGAACTCACAGGCCAGGATTTTACTCACGAAGACGTGCAGACACTGGGCGGATTGGTGTACGAGCTCGTGGGAAGCGTGCCGCGCGCGGGCGCATCGATGACTGTCGGCAACTTCAAGGTTGTGGTCGAGCGGGTCGTGCGCCGCCGAGTTGAGCGCCTGTACCTCGAGCGCCTGCACCCGGTCAGCGAGCACGCCTCATGACGACGTTCTCGGTGATCCTCCTGTTGGGGCTGCTCGTCGGCTGGCTCACCGCCGCTGCGACCTCTGTACGATCCGTGAGCCGGATCTGGCTGCGTCACTGGGTGGAGCAGAAGCTCGCCGGGTCGGCGGCAGCTGAGCTCTTCCTCGACCGGCCGCAGCGCTGGGTCTTTGCGGCCGGCACAGGTGTCGCCGCCACCGTGTTCGCGATGGGAGCGGTGATCGGAACGCGCGCGACTTCGGCCGCAACCGCCGCTGCGCAAACTGTCATAGCGCTCCTGATGCTCATGGTGGTCGGCCAGCTCGTGCCGCGCGCGATCGCGCGCCGGTGGGCGCCTCTGCTTGTGCCGCTCCTCATGCCGCTGCTGCGCGTGATCGCCTGGATCTGTGCGCCGCTCTTCGCGTTTGCGGCGCTGTTCTCCAAGGCGAAGCCCGAACAGGCGGAGGCCGACCAGGACGATCGCGAGGCATTGGAAGACCTGCTGCGCGAGGGAGAGCTCGAGGGAGTCGGCGAAGCGTCAGAGAGTGCGATCATCAGCGGAGTCGTGGAGTTCGGCGACAAACTGGCGCTCGAAGTCATGACGCCGCGCGCGGATATTATCGCCGTGGAGCGCGCGATGCCCGCGGCGGAGATCGCGCGAGTCGTTTCGCAATCGAAATACAGCCGCATGCCGGTGTACGATCGCGACCTCGATCATGTCGCCGGCCTGGTCCACTCGTTCGACGTTCTCGCGAATCCCGAGCAGCCGGTC
Source organism: Gemmatimonadota bacterium (assembly GCA_025362095.1). Lineage (GTDB taxonomy): Bacteria > Gemmatimonadota > Gemmatimonadetes > Gemmatimonadales > Gemmatimonadaceae > Fen-1231. Next base: position 20,036 of record JANYIJ010000239.1, read on the forward strand.
GAGAAGCTTCGCCGCGTGGCGCTCGTGCGCGCGGCAACGCCTTGTCACGAACTGATGCGCAGCATGCTGCGCGAGCACGTGCACCTCGCCATCATCCAGGGCATCACGGGCGAGACGCTCGGCCTTGTCACGCTCGAAGATCTCGTAGAAGAGCTCGTGGGCGACATCAGTGATGAACATGATGAGCCGCAGACGGTGGGGTCGTGAGCGCGCTCGCGCTGCCGGAATCGGCGTCGTCCGGGCTTCGCGCGCTGAGCGCGGATTTCGGAGCGGGCAAGAAAGCCGCGCTGGCGCGCGCCGTGAGCATCGTCGAGAACCAGCGCGACGGGAGCGATCTCCTGCTCGCCGCGATGCATCCGCACATCGGGCGCGCGCATCGCATCGGAATCACGGGCCCGCCCGGTGCCGGCAAAAGCACGCTGACCACGCTGCTCGCGGCAGAACTCCGCAAAGCCGGCCACACTGTCGGCATTGTCGCGGTAGATCCCACATCGCCGTTCACCGGCGGCGCGCTCCTCGGCGATCGCGTGCGAATGGAATCGGTCGCGCTCGATCCGGGTGTGTTCATTCGCTCGATGGCAACCCGCGGGTCGCTTGGCGGTTTGGCTGCGGCCACTCGCGAAGTTTGCGACGTGCTCGACGCGTTCGGCGTCGATCGCATTCTGGTCGAGACCGTTGGAGTGGGGCAGAGCGAGCTGGATATCGCGCGCACGGTCGACAGCAGTGTGGTCGTGCTCACGCCGGAATCGGGCGATTCCATTCAGACGATGAAGGCCGGGCTCATGGAGATCGCGGACCTGTTCGTAGTGAACAAGGCCGATCGCCCCGGAGCCGACCGGCTGCGCAACGATCTTGAGCTCATGCTCGGCTTGCGAAGCGGAGCCGTAACCGGTGACGCGTCCGGCCATCACGGAGTCGATTTCAAGGCTGCGATGAATCCCGCGAAGACCGCCCGCGCTCTCGCGAAGGACGAAGAGGCCACCGCATGGACGCCGGCGGTGCTTCGCTGCGTGGGAACCACGGGAGAGGGCGTGCCTGAACTGCTCAGCGCTCTCGACCGCCATTTTGGCTATCTTGAACGCAGTGGTGGTCTGGCAGCCCGTCGACGCGCGCGATTGCGCGAACGCGTGGTAGATGTGGCGGAGCAGCGCGTGCGGCGCCGGCTGTGGTCCGATGCCGCGACGATTGCATGGATCAACGAGCGGATTCCGGAACTGGAATCGGGTGTGACGACGCCCTACGCAGTGGCTGACGCGCTGCTGGCGCGCAGTGCAGAACTCCTGGCGGGAGCGAAAACACGATGACGGGAATTGAGAGCGACCTCGACAGCACGCTCGCTGAAATGCAGGAAGAGCTCGAGCGACTCCGCAAAGAAGTGGCCGCGTGGCGCGCGAACTTCGACCGCTCTTCGAAGCGCGACATTGCGTTCACGAACTCGGCTGGTGAGCCGGCGCCGCTCTACATGGCGACGGATCTCGAGGGCTCGGCCGGCTCCGCGTTCGAAGTGCCGGGGGCGTATCCGTTCACGCGCGGCATTCACGCCACCGGATACCGCGGTCGTCTCTGGACTATGCGGCAGTTTGCCGGTTTCGGTTCCGCCAAGGAAACCAACGAACGCTACAAGTTTCTCCTCGCACACGGCACCACCGGTCTCTCGGTCGCGTTCGATTTTCCGACGCTGATGGGATACGATTCCGACCATATTCGCTCGGAAGGCGAGGTGGGGAAGTGCGGCGTCGCGATCAGTTCGCTCGCCGACATGGAAACACTGTTCGACGGCATTCCGCTCGGCGACGTCTCCACGTCGATGACCATCAATGGCCCCGCGATCATTCTTTGGTGTTTCTACATCGCCGCCGCCGAGAAGCAGGGTGTCAGCGCGGAGAAACTTCGCGGCACCGTGCAGAACGACATTCTCAAAGAGTACATGGCGCAGCACGCCTGGTGCTTCCCGATCGAGCCGGCGCTGCGACTGATCGTCGACATGTTCGAGTGGGGCTTCGCGAACGCACCGCAGTGGAACACCATCTCGATTTCCGGCTACCATATTCGCGAGGCGGGCGCGACGGCCGCGCAGGAACTCGCGTTCACGCTTGCCGACGGCTTCACGTATGTCGAGCGCGGCATCGCGCGTGGATTGAAGGTCGACGATTTCGCTCCCCGGCTCTCGTTCTTCTGGGACATCCACAACGATTTCTTTGAGGAGATCGCCAAGCTGCGCGCCGCCCGGCGCATTTGGGCGCGGCATCTGAAGGAGCGCTACGGCGCAAAGGATCCCAAGTCGTGGATGATGCGTTTCCACTCGCAGACCGCGGGCGTGACGCTCACCGCGCAGCAGCCGATGAACAACATCGTGCGCGTCGCGTATCAGGCGATGGCGGCGGTGCTCGGCGGAACACAATCGCTGCACACCAACTCGATGGACGAAACACTCGCGCTTCCCACCGAACACGCAGTGCAGGTCGCGCTGCGCACACAGCAGGTGCTCGCGTACGAGAGCGGTGTGCCGAACGTGATCGACCCGCTCGGCGGATCGTATTACGTCGAGAAGCTGACCGACGAGCTCGAGGCGCAGGCGGAAGCGATGTTCGAGGAGATCGAAGGGCAGAGCGGAGTGGTACGCGGCCTCGAGACGGGATGGTTCCAGCGGAAGATCGCAGAGGCCGCGGCACGCCAGCAGTGGGAGATCGAGCAGCACCGGCGGATCATCGTGGGGGTGAACGAGTTCGTAACGGAGGAAGACGCGCTTTCGATTCCGCTGCTGAAGATCGACGAGCAGGCCGCGCGCGACCAAGCGGCGAAGCTGGCAAAGCTGCGTACGACGCGCGACAGCGCGCTCTGCGACAAGAACATCGCCGCGCTCAAGAAAGCGGCCGCTGGGAAGGAAAACGTCGTGCCATTCATTCTCGATTGCGCGCGATCGTACTGCACGCTGTATGAGATCCGCGCGGCGCTCGAGAGCGTATTCGGCGCGTATCGCGAGCCGGTGTTCTTCTGACCGAGTGGTGGCGCGACTATTTCGACGCGCAGTATCTCCTTGAGTACGAGCCGATCTTCGCGCCGGAAACCGACAGGCGCGATGTCGCGCGGATCATGGAGGTCCTGGAGCTTCCGTCTGACGCGCGCATCCTTGATGTGCCGTGCGGGCAGGGCAGGCATGCGCATCTGCTCGCCGAGGCCGGATTCGATGTCACCGGCCTCGATTACTCAACCGAGCTGCTGAAGCGGGCGAAAGCACGCGGAACCGGAACGCATCTCCGGTACGAGCGTGGCGATATGCGCACGTTGCCCAAAAAGTGGACGCGGCGATTCGACGCCGTGCTCAATCTCTTCACGAGCTTCGGCTTCTTCTCGCATCCCGGCGACGACGCGAGAGTCATCGCCGAGTTCGCGCGCGTGCTCAAGCCCGGCGGCGTTCTGCTCTGGCATGGCGGCAGCCGCGACGGTGTGGTGAGATCGTTCATCACGCGCGATTGGTGGAGCGCGAAAGACGGGACGATGATCGGGCATGAGCGGAGCTTCGACCCGCTCTCTGGCGTGCTGACGGTGCACACGACCGTGAAGGGAAAAAAGAAGACGGTCGAGCGCGAGCATAAAATCCGGCTCTACACGGCGACGCGCTTGGCAGAACTCTGCGCAGATGCCGGATTAATTGTTGAGCAAGCCTGGGACGGCTGGCGCGAAAAACCACTCGGCAGGAAGTCGAGCGAGATGCTCCTTCTGGCGAGAAGAGAAGAGTAAAAAAGCAATTTTGCCGCAGGTTTACGCGGGTGAACGCGGGTCGATCGTGCACCGGCACAACCCGCGCGCACCTGCGAAAACCTGCGGCAAGTTTTTCTTTTTCTTTTTTTCTCTACTGCAAGGCCGCTCGAGGATCGACTGCCGTGGCACGGCGCGCCGGCAAATACGCCGCGAACGACGCGATCAGCACCATGAAGGCCGCCGAGCCCGAGAGGACGGCCGGGTCGATACACAGGGGGAAGCGAAAGGGCACTGCAACTACATTTGCCGCGGGTTTGCGCAGGTACCCGCGGATTAATCCAGCTCGGGTACCCGCGTGAACCCGCGTA